>JAYTUV010000055.1:0-132405 GCA_043744395.1 Aestuariivirga sp. | reverse complement strand
CCGATTTTTGGTTTATTTGAACTGAAACAATAGGCTACCAAGCAAGACAGGATGTGGACAAAGGCGTTGACGGGAGAGCGGTGCCTTGAATGTTCGAGCGACATTGCAGATTTCAGCTTGTCGAATAGGGTTTCGATGATGAAGCGCTTTCTCAGCACCACCTTGTCAAACCACGGCATGAGATAGTTCTTCATGGTCTTACGAATGCCTGTGATGAGATGTAGCCCATTGCGCCATAGCTTGGTGAAGAGATCTTTGCCGATATAACCCTTGTCGGCGAAGAGTTTGCCGCGCAGGCCGCTCACCATTTTTTCCAGTGGCTTGCGGTCATCGATATTGCCGCCCGTTATCTTGACCGCCATAATTTCGCACTTGTGATTGATGACGATGTGGAGCTTGAAGCCGAAGAACCATCCCATTGTCGTTCGTCCGTGTTTGGCCAGATTTTTGAAGACGCGGTTACGTGTTATGCGGCGATTGTGGCACACCGCCAGTTTGCTGCTATCGGTGAAATAGATGCCTGTTTCCTCACCTTTCAAGCTGTGCAGGAGAATTGCAAAGGGCACCAGCAGCTGCTTCATCAACGCCACAAAACGGGCATGGCAGGGTGTCTGGCCAAACCGCCCGGCATATTCGTGTTTGATGCCATGCTCATAGAAATGCTTGAAGTCCTTGTAGGCAGAATTGTGAAACATCGTCATGATCAAGAGCCTCTCGGACAGTGAGAGCATGTGATCGCGATGCCTTGAGCCGTCAACGCCAATCCGCCCGGCCCGCTCCCATTCTTCATAAATCTTGCAAAAATCATCAAGACAACAAAAGCTCGCTGTTGTATCTATCTGCATGGGGCTCTCTCCGTGGGTTGCTTTCACAACACCCCATGAGTCACATCAAAACTGATTTGAGAATCCCCCACCCTTAGCCGTAACTCGGGTTAACTATATCAAAACCTTGGAAGGCTTTGACTATCTGGCTGTTGTGATTGATCTGTATTCTCGGCGTGTTGTGGGATGGTCAATCCATAGCCGCCAGACTACCGACCTTGTTCTGCAAGCCTTGCTTATGGCTGTGTGGAGAAGGAAGCCAAAGAACAAATTGTTGATCCACTCCGACCAAAGTTCGCAGTTCACCAGCATAGACTGGGCTTCATTCCTGAAGCAGCACAATCTTGAACATTCCCCTCTCGGCGATTCAAAAGAATCGCCTGTCGGGCAACGAATGAGTAGGCGAGGTAACTGTCACGACAAGCCGCGAAGCGAAGCTTCGTCGGTAGCCGTTGCCGAAAGCTTCTTCAACCTCCTGAAGCGCGAACGCGTAAGGCGCAAAACTTACAAAACCAGAGATGGCGCAAGACAAGACGTGTTCGACTACATCGAGATGTTCTATAACCCGCAACGCAAACATGTTAGGAATGGCATGCTGTCACCAATAGAGTTTGAGACACGACAAAAACTGAACCCGCAAAGTGTCTAACAAACTGAGGGCTATTCAGGCATGTTGTGTCGTGAGCAGGAATGTTCCTTTTTTTGTTTGGCTATGTCCCCGTTTTCTTGATGCCAAAACGATCTTTTAGGATTGATGTCTGATTGATACTCAACGCATTTATGTCGCTAGAGTGTCTGAGGTAACTGGCCAATAGTGATGGCAATGCAGCTAGAAAATCTTTACCAATGACTTCGTGCACTAGCCCAAACGCGATGTTGGCCAACAGAAATCCAATTTTGTCTCCGCAGTCATAAGTTTTGCCTTGATATTTTACACCTTGAAACTGCTGATAATCCAACATGCGGATCATTGCGTCTGTCAATTGAATTTCACCGCCAGCACCGGGGCTTTGGTTTTCAATTTCACCGAAAATTTCGGGCTGCAAAATGTAGCGACCAGAAATAATGAGATTTGAGGGGGCAGTGCCTCGTTTAGGCTTTTCGACCATACAATCGATGTCGAAGCTGCTGCCCCTCCAGTTATGGGCGCCCAGTACACCATAACGGTGGGTCTGATTTTCATCCACTTCTTCAGCGGCAATGACGTTGCAACCTGTCATATTATAGTTATCGATCATTTGTTTTAAGCAGCCGGGATTTGCGTGCATGACCATGTCGGGCAGGATCAACGCAAAGGGTTCATTGCCAACAATATCGCGAGCGCACCACACAGCGTGGCCCAAGCCAAGTGGTTCTTGTTGCCGCGTGAAACTTGTACGACCGGCCGCTGGAAGTATTTCAGAGAGTTTGCCAAGTTCTTCCAACTTGCCACGATTGAGCAGCGTTGTTTCAAGTTCAAACTGCTTATCAAAATGATCTTCGATGATTGCTTTGTTACGACCGGTCACAAAAATAAAGTGCTCAATCCCAGCCTCTCTGGCTTCATCAACAGCAATTTGAATGAGAGGGCGATCAACTATTGTCAGCATTTCTTTTGGCATCGATTTAGTTGCTGGTAAGAATCGTGTTCCAAGTCCTGCGACGGGGAAAACTGCTTTACGAATCGGACGATGTTTCGAAGATGATAATTTCATTTTGATCTTTCAATTCTTGAGCGATGCTTTTGCTGTGGTCGTTATTTTGCGGTTTCTTTCAAATTCTATGCCATTTCAAAATTGGGTCTTTGGTTGGGTTTGCAGACTATTTTTGTCTTGGCTCTCAAATTGACTCCCGCTTCTGGTCGCAAAAATAGAAACTAAAGCGCGAAAACGACAATACACTTTATAATTGTATTATAAAATTTAATAAACCTATGGTTACGTTTTATTAAGAAAAAGTGACTAATCAATTCGCAATAGTATTAAATAAAATAGCCCCCTTCGTCTTTGCTGGAATCTATTTTTATTTTTTATATCAATGCTTGATACGTTATCGCGCTGCTTCAGCGGGAATTGGTGTGACAACTTGGGGAAAACGTAATGACGGGGACTGCCGTGTTCAATTCCGCTGTTTTGAATTGGATGGAAAAAAACGCGAGGCACGCGGCCTTTGAGGATTGCCGAAAGGGAATTGCCCCTTTGGTCAATCTCAGCGGTCTCATCGAATTTGATCGGAAGCAATTAGACCTGCTTTGCAAATTAGCCACGATAGCTGATGAGAACAAAGTGCAACCCAGATTAATTGGAGTTTCGAAAGTTGCAGAAGTGGCGTTATCGGTTACTGGTCTGGAGAAATATTTTATTTTTGGCATTGAAAGTGTTGCGCTGGAAGCTCTGCCTTCTGTATTAAAAAAAAAGCCAGTTTTTATAAATAGACCTACATTTTTAATCCGCAGCATTGCGACAATCGCAATTTTAATTATTGCACTCTTGCTATCAGGCTGTCAAAATTCTATCGCATTAAATCCAATCGCCGAACAAGTTTCATCGGCATACGTTCCCACAATTCTAGTGCCATCGCGGTTTTCAATGCGATGCCAAAATCCGCTTCCACCGCCAAGATTAGCAATTAAAAATGCGTCATATGTTTCAAATATACTTGAAAATATGTCGCCACTTCACGGCATAGGAGATGTCGTTCGTATCGACATTGCTGAGGGTTCAGAATTTTCTGGTACTTATGTGATTGATCTCGATGGAACTCTGACTCTGCCATATGCGGGTTCAATGAGGGCAAAGGGGCTATCGTCTGCCGAGTTGTCTAGAAGTGTTGCCAAGCAACTTATCAAGGGTGGATATTTCAGACCAGAGTACACAAGGGTTTCGGTTTTGCCATTGCGTTGGGCGCCCGCCCAAATAAATATTTATGGTGCAGTCTATAGCCCTGGGCGTGCCGTCATAAATGAACTGCCCAAAGAGAAGCAAGATTCCTCAGCATTAGCGACCGTTGGCGACGCTCCGATTACGCGATATCTTGATGCTGGATTACGTGGCGGGGCAGGTGTCAGGCCCGATGCAGATATCTCTAAAATTGAAGTCATTCGTGGTGGTGAGCGCTATCTCGTAGATATGAGTGGTATCGTGACTGGCGGACCTGTTCCGGACGTAGCACTTATGTCGGGCGATCAAATACGCGTTGCTTCCTCGGGCTGTTATCATCCGGAACTTATGCGTCCATCCCAGATCACGCCCGCTGGCATTCGTATTTTTATGTCGAATTTGACAGCCCCTGCGGCCGGAAATGCGGCAAGCTTTATTGAACATTACGCCTCAAATTTGCCATATGGTACAAAGCTCTTACAAGCTGCAGTTTCTGCAAATTGCGTTGGTGGAGCGGTCGTATCTAACGCGCACCGATCAATCGTTTTGATCAGCGTTAATCCAATTACGGGTCAGACTGAAATTATTGAAAGGTCAATTGAGGCCCTCTTAAAAAATGCAAATCGCGATGATCAAAATCCCTATCTGCTGCCTAATGATGCGGTTGCTTGCTACGATAGTGGTGTGACTAACCTGCGCGAAGTTGCGAGGACTTTTGCAGATGTGTTCAGCCCACTGCGCTTTATCTTAGGTGGGTTATGAAAAATATTGCACTTAAAATGTTGTCACAAAAAAGACTCGCCAAAGCTGGTTTGGTTCCAGACTTGCATATTGGTTTTGAAATGATAATGCTCCTTCTCAAATCCGGAAGGAAGGCCACGCGCAAGCGTCGATATTTCGTAACGTTTGGGCTGCCTATTATTTTGATTTGGGGGTCGGTTGTGACCTATACGAAATTTTCACCCAAGATTTACACGAGTGAAATGACCTTAAACTTGCCAGGTTCAGTGAGCAATTCAAGTGTCTCACTTGATCAAATTGGGCAAACCTCAACATCATCGGGTTCGCCATTCAACTCTGTCAGCATGAGTCCAAAAGTAATTTATAAAACCATCGCTGAAAGTGGTCGTGTTTTAGGACTTGCTGCAAAAGTTTTGAATGATCCATCCGGAACAATACCAAAACCAACAATCAAACTTGTCGAAGAAACCGCACTCATGAACTTCGCAATGAATGGCCCATCGCCGAAAATAGCGCAGGCTCGTGCCCAAGCTTTGCTGTTGGCGGTTGAACAACAACTTGATTTGTTGCGCAAAGACGAAATTGAACGGCGCTCTAATTCAATTCGACAAAGTCTTGTCGAAGTTGAAGCAAATTTACAACATGCACGAAACGCTCTTCTCAATTTTCAACAAAAAGAAGGCATGGTTTCAATAGATCAATTTCGCAATATCGTTGAAAATTCTGCGGTTCTTCGTCAAAAAATTGGACAGCTTCGTGCAGATGTTGAAAAAGCGAAATTTCAGAACAAGAGCTATTCAGAAATTCTTGGCATAACGACAGCCGATGCTGCAACGGCACTTCAAGTTCAGGCAGACCCGCGTTATTCGGCTCTATCAAATGAACTGTCTTCAGCACTGACGGAGGATGGTGCAAACCGTGCCAAATGGGGTGTCAATCATCCGAGGAGATTGGAATCTGCAACACGGGTTCGCGCTGCAAGAGATCAAATTACTGCTATTGCTACCGAGTTAGTAGGCAAGGGCGGTAAGCGGGTCATTGCGCATTTACTGTTGAGCCAAAGCAAAGATCGAAGCGATT
The DNA here is from genome assembly GCA_043744395.1 of Aestuariivirga sp. Taxonomy (GTDB): domain Bacteria; phylum Pseudomonadota; class Alphaproteobacteria; order Rhizobiales; family Aestuariivirgaceae; genus Aestuariivirga. The sequence goes on along the minus strand of JAYTUV010000055.1, from coordinate 126,902 downwards.
TGTTTCGTACAATGGTGGAAACTGAAGCACAGATTAGTGGTCTCAATGCACAATTGGGTTCACTCGAATTGGCTGCAACAGCCCATGATGTCATGCTGGCCACGCAAACAGCCAATGCGGCGAAACTGGAGGACTTGGAACGAGATCATAAAATTGCAGAAGCTGTGTTCAGTTCTGCTTTGGCCCGGGTTGATACCAATCGCCAAGATATTTATGCGTCATACCCTTTGCTGCAAGTTCTTTCACCTGCTTCTTTGCCCACCAGACCGTCTTCACCCAAAGTGTTCTATGCCATTGGCGGTGGTGCTGCGGGAACATTTTTTATCATTATCGCATTGGTGTTTACGTGGATACGACAGCCCATACTCCGCAAAATCTTGAAGAGCGCTTGATCTGGAAAGCGATCACCGGCACTTGGGTGGTCTATTTGTTCGGCGGCCTTTATGTCCTTGCTCCCTTGATTGGGTGGTATTTGGTAGGGGTGATCCTGTGGCGTGCTTACAATCAAAATGCACTTACACCTCCGCGCAAACGTGTGCGGCTTTTCGCGGTACCTCTCATTTGGACTGCGGGCATGTTGGTTTTGTTGGTCGCTTTGATTTTGGGACACATTGACTTTGGTCTTCCCGTAACGCAGCTGATCAAATCTTCTCTGGGTTGGGCCAAGGGTTGGGCGCTGATGGCGGCATTCATTATGATTGGCGCCTCACTGGACATTAGGCCACGTGTTTTGGCGAGGGCTGGCAATCGGCTTGCTTTTCAGACCCTATGTTTGATTCCACTCTTTCAAATTGCACCACTCATTCACATCCCCGGTCATTTCTATGTCTCGCCTCTTTTTACGCTGGGGGGGCCTGGGCCGGAATTTTTTTCTGTTGACCTTTATTCATTTAGCTATGATTCACCAAGTGCGCGCTGGAGCTTTTTTTCACCGTGGGCACCAGCGGCTGGCTTGGTGGCCAATGTCTACATGGTCATAGCATTGCAAGATCGTTCTGCCAGATGGAGAATGACAGGGATCTCATCATGCATTTTCATGTGCTGGATGTCTCAGTCAAGGTTGGCGCTCATTGCCTTAATTGCTGTTCCGGTTATTACATCGGCACTTTCTGGTTTAACCCGCCCTCGTATTTTTTTTGCCAGCGGATTTTTAGCAACCACAGCTGGCCTTCTGATTGAACAGTTGATGGAGTTTATGTACGTTGCCAATGCAAAGTTCGTTGCGGCGCGTGCTGCATCAAGTAGAGTTCGCGCAACGCTTGGACGAATAGCCTTACAGCGGTGGCAGGATGAGGCGCCGCTCTTTGGTCACGGCGCTGTTGAGCGTGGGCCACATATTGTTGAATACATGCCAATTGGTTCACATCACACTTGGTATGGGCTACTTTTTGTAAAAGGTGCTTTGGGTTTTGCATCTCTGGCCGTGCCGATGTTGGCAAGTTTTGTTGAATTGATTTTGAAAGCACAATCTAGCCGCACTGCGCGCGGCGGACTTGCCATGATCATCACAATATTACTCTACACATTTGGTGAAAATCTTGAAATCCTCGTTTATCAATTTTGGCCGGGTCTTTTATTGATTGGCCGTGCATCGCGGCAGCATTTCCACAGCCCCTTTGGCAGGACTTTTGAAATTTCAACTTCGGGCGGAGCCGCATTGAATGACCAACAACATATCAACGCCAAATCGATTTAAGGCTCTGGATAGTTGGCGCGGGATTTGTGCGCTGCTTGTCTCGCTGTTGCACATGCAAGTGCTGAGTGATTTTGGAAACTTTACGTTCTTCAAAGACGCATTTCTATTTGTAGATTTTTTTTTCGTGCTGTCGGGGTTTGTTATTGCGGCAAATTATGAGGAGCGACTTGCAAAAGGTTTTGGCCTTTTCAAATTTATGCTGCTGCGATTTGGCAGGCTCTACCCGCTCTATGTTACTATGCTGGCAGCTTTTATTGGCTTTGAGCTATTGCAAGTCATGCTGCCAGCTTTCGGTGCGATGGGACGTGCTGCCCCGTTTTCGCCGCCGCGGCAGTCGATTGACACAGTAGTGACAAGTATCTTTCTTTTGCAAATTTTTAATATCTATGATTTTTTGACATGGAACACACCCGGTTGGAGCATCGCGACTGAGTTTTGGACTTATCTATTGTTTGGTTTGGTTGTGGTATACTGCCCGCGTTGGCGCTCAGTTCTGTTTTTTGGCGCGATTTGTGCTGGTTCAATTTTTCTAGCTTTGGCAAGCCCGCATGGAATGAATACGACATATGACTTTGGTTTGATTCGATGCATTGTGGGTTTTTCGGTCGGCGTCCTCTCGTATTCAATTTGGCATAGATGGTTAGTTGCGGTTCACCTGGAAAGAGCTATCGCTTCCATTGTAGAGTTGTTGGTACTTGTGGCCGCAATCTCATTTGTATCCCTTGTCGGACTATCAGTCTATGCAGTGTTAGCGCCGTTGTTTTTTGCGACAGCGGTATTGGTCTTTGCAAAGGAAGCTGGAATTGTTAGCCAAATCTTGCACCACAGATTCTTTCAGTTAATTGGAACACTTTCGTATTCCATATACATGGTGCATCTATTTGTTGCGACGCGGTTGATAAATATCGCACAGCTCATACAATCAAAACTGAATTACAATATTCTATCAGTTGGTTCGCATGAAGGAGTTGAGGTGAAGCTACTTGGTCTAACACCGCTTCAGGGTGATCTGTGGTCGATTGTTATGTTAGTAATAGTGGTTGGAGTTTCGTATGTCAGTTATCACTTGATTGAAGTGCTGGGGCGCAACTGGTTTCGTAAACTTGCGCTCGGTAGAAAATTATAAAACAGTGGACATTTCGATTAGTTCTCAAACTGCTAACGTCTGTTGATGCTGTATTCGAGTTTCTGAAATAGACTTTTGGGTAACAAGACAGACAGAATTGCAGCAATTATTGTGATCAAAGTTTTTTTAGGTTCCTGAAGTATAATGATTGGCGCGTAACTCAAGGCTCTTGCAATTGCTGCAACCGCTTTCAGCCCTTGCCCTTCTCGCACGGCGCGTCTTGCATAGTAACGTAGTTGGTAGGCTCTGGCTTTTTTTCCATATCGCAAGGTCATCTCCGGTGCATAGGTCTCTACTTTGGCATACATTTTGTTCCAGAATTCATACATCTTTGTTGTATTGGCCGACAGGCCACCGGAGACTACTCTGTAGAGCGTCAAGTTGCCTTGGATGCCTTCAAATTTCCAGTTTGTGTTGCATGCGATGCGCATCCAGCATTCAATATCTTCGCCAAAGCGAAATGACTCGTCAAAATATCCCCATTCTATAGACCCGTTGATTGTTTGCGAAAATGCAATGTTGCTAAAGACTTCTCTGCGAATTACTGGAGCGGAACCATTTCCAATTGGATTACGGCAGAAAATTTGCGCAGCATCTATGTGCTTCAATTTTGGTGTCATTGAAATGCCCATTGAGGCATCTGACTCATCGATAAATAAGCTACCAGAATAACTTACGCCAACAGTTGGATTATCATCGAGGTGTTTGACGTGTCTGGCTAATTTTTCCTCATGCCACAGGTCGTCAGAGTCAAGCAGGGCAATATAGCGGCCATTGGCATTGCGAATCCCTGTGTTGCGGGCACCCGCGAGACCGCGGTTTTTCTGGGAAATGATGCGAATGCGAGAGTCATCGAAGCTCTGACATATTGCAAGGCTTTGATCATTAGCTCCATCGTCTACGAGGATGAGTTCGAAGTCACTATAAGTTTGACGCAAAACGGACTCAATTGATCGCGCAATAAATTTTTCAACATTATATACGGGCATGACGACTGTGACTATTGGCATGGTGAAACCTATTTAAATACGCGCTTGAATTGCGGCTGAAATTACTAAGGGCAGGGTGGGCCAATCTGCTTTTAAAGAGTCGCGCACATAGGAAAGTGCGGTTGGAAGCCCTTGACCAGTGCGCATTGCGCGGCTTGCCAGATAGAGCAAATTTCGAGCACGAGCACTCGGCAAAGCGGACGTAATGTCATCCGGGTACATTGACTGAACTGTTGTCACCATTTCATCCCAGCCCTTACGCATTGCTTCAACGTCCGAGGATAGGCCTGTGTTGTTTGTACGGTAATCCAATAGAATTTTGTCGAGGCCCTCAATCAGTTGGCCACTCAAATGCATCTGCAGTAGCCAAAGCTGATCTTCTGCATGATTAAGACCCTTTTTAAAGCCACCGGATTGAAGAAATGCCTCGCGGCGAACCACAAGGTTTGAACACGTTGTTGTTGGGTTGCCAGCCAAGAAATCTGCGGTTGAGAGATTCGTCAATTTAGAACGGCTCACGGCTCCTGTTGCCACTCCTTCTAGAGAAACAAATCGGGCGCGTGCAAATCCTACAGCTCTTGCGGGTTTTTCCTGCATGAAGGCAAACATTTCCTTTAGAAAATTAGGATGCCAAATATCATCAGCATCAAGGAATGCTATAATATCGGCTTTTGCCAGCTCGACACCGCGATTTCGACTGAGTGACACCCCCCAATTCGTTTGCCAACAAACACCTATCCTTTTGTCAGCTTGAGAAAGACCCCATGCAATATCAGAGGAATTGTCGGTAGAACCGTCATCGATAACTATTGCTTCCCAGTCGGTAAAACTTTGAGCCCGAAGTGCTGCTAGTGTCTCACTCAAAAATTTTTTTGCGTTGAAACATGGGATAACAACTGAAATGGCTGGCTTATTCATATGACGCTTCCTTTGATAAATGTTTAAGTGTGATGATTGTGAAGACTGGGCAGAAAATTGAATTGATGAAGAGTTGTGCGAGAGCAATGGCAAATAGTCCCAGATGGGCAGTGACACACAAGCAACTGAGACTGACAATCGTGAGTGCTAAAGTGAATCGAAATTCAAAGGCGGGCTTTTTGACTGCACGCAGAAGCATTGATGTGGCTCGCCACAGTACGAAGGGTATTCCACTGGCGCACAGCACCATCATCAACGTAACATCGGCTGCCCATTTTTGACCAAATACAATCGGGACATACCAAGGTGCAAGGCCGATTTGCAGAGCAAAGATTGGCAACAACAGCATGTATAACAAGCCTGTCACTTTAATGAACTGTAACTTGAGAGCGGCACCTTTCGGCATATTTGCAAAGTAGGGTAATAGGGCAGCACTGCAGGCCGTAATGAGCGCTGTCGTTATTCCGAGGCCAGCGTTGAACGCAAAATAATATGTGCCAAGCAATGATAAGCCCATCAGTTGGCCGATTATCAATTTGTCGCCTTGAAGGCGCAGTGCGGATAGGAGTTCGGTGAACAATACTGTGCGCCCAAAGCGCCATGTTTCACTTAATGCGACAATATCTGGTTTGGAATTTGGACGCCAGTTGTCGAGTTTGCGATATGCAGCAACCCAAATAATTGCGACGATGATTTTTGGAATGACAATTGACCACAGCCCAAAACCTGAAAAAGCAAATAGGGCTGCTAGAATGTTATCTCCTGAGACTAGAATGATGGACATTATGGCCGTAGCTGTCATTCGCGCGTTCCGCTGAACGCGGTAGACCTGCACCGACGCGGCTGGAAAAAGTGCATAGGGAATAGCGAGCACGGCGATGTAGCCCGCAATTGACTGGTCGCCATATGCAAAAGCAATCGGCCAAGCAAGAACAAGCTGAACCAACAATATTGTGCTGTATAAAAGATAATTTAGTCGGTAGGCGGCAGTGCAAACTTTTTCGAGCTCTGTGGCCGATGCTGAAATGATACGTGCGCCAATTCCGGTTTGCGTGAAAATGCGGATGAACTCAGAGCTCGTCAGGACGATCGCGGCTACGCCAAATTCCTTTGGCCCAAGCACTCTTGATAGTGCTACCGCTGTTAAAATTCGAGTTACGCGATTGACCATTTCCGCGCCTCCTAGTGTGCCAAGTGCACCAAATAATCTTGAGATCGGTGGTTTCTCGGTTGTTACATTTGCGAGAGTCATCGTCGACTTCATGCCGAAGCGAGGGCTAGGCCCTTTGCAAAACTTTCACTGACATGAGAAGAAAAAGGAGCAGAATCGAACTGGGCCAGACTGCTCCTCTCAATGGCTCTAATCATCGCGTCATCAACTTCACCGCCCAGTGCACTTCCGACCAAACCCAACCTTTGACAAAGGTCATTGCCTTTATTTGAATAATGTAAAACGTAGCATTTACGACCAGTGATCAACCGCAAAATTGCTGCGTGGTAGCGAACCGCGACAACAATGTTTGTTAATGCAAAAATTGCTGTCAGCAGGGCCCAAGGCTCAAGTGGTGGAGCAGCTAAAAATGGATCAAGAATTAAACTCTTCGGGCAGGCTTTTTGGATGCGCATCGCCAGAGTACGATCGGTATCTGCCATATCTCCATCTGCTTGAATGACCAAAGCAACCTGATGTCCACGCGCTTGAAGTCGTTTGCAAATTTCAATGAGCTGCTTCTCACTACCTGAATCACCATACATCGAGCTTTCATTTCTCAGTGAAATCACGGCTGTGCGCGTGGGATCCAAACCTTGACTGGAAAAAAGCGATGCAGCTGCGTGTTGAGCGGACTGAGTTGTTTTTAAAACAAACGCTGTGTCATAAGAAAGTTCAACAGACACACCAACTTGCTTCAACCGCTTGTAGCTCTCTTCATCTCTGACAACTGTCGCAGCAATTTTCTTAATTCGATTTGATAACAGAGCGAATGAAAGGCCTTTGCATGACCGAGGAATGGATTGGCCAAAAAGCAGGGTGCGATCGTGCTTGAAATTTAATGCGCGAACATTTGATAAAAAACGACGGGTGATCAGATTTGGTCGCGCGTTGTTAAAAATATCTCCTCCGACACTCACAAAACTTGAACAATCAGCAAGACTAGACTCGATGGAAAAGCCTTTGATAAATGTTGGATTTTCTTCGTCTAACCTACCTGCCACCTTTCCACCGGGGCTCATTTTTGCCAATGCCGCGTAAATTGCCGCGTCTCCAAGATTGCGTGTGGAATAGAGATTGATAAGTCCGATTTTCATGCTCGAGCCCGTTTTGTTGCATCACCAAACGTTGTCGCAAGAACAGAGCCACTCTGTGGGTTTTCTGCATAATTCGAAATATAAGCTGTTTGATCATGCGCTTAGTTTGAATGCCGTGCTGTCTAGGGATGTTATAAATTTCAGACCGCTCTCGGTTTGAGAGGCAAATTGGGAGCAACTATGAGTCCCGATAATAGAGTTTGAAAACTTTCGTTTAGGCCAAGACCAGTTATTTCAATGGCTTGATTGAATTTAGAAATAGGCACAGCCCTTGCGACGATATTTCCAACTAAAAAACTAAACAGGAAGGCGCATCTAAATGGAAACTATATTCGAACTCAGGAATTCTGAGCATATAACTTTGTCTATAAAGCCTGCTCAGGTCTTAAAACGAGGGCTTCAATGGTTGATGACTGCAAAGCTTGGTCACCAGCCATCCGCGTTTCGCATGATGGGTGTTGAAATCAATAATTTAACAATGTCGCAAGCTTTGGATAAAATTGTTGAATGCGCAGGTGAAACCGCGAAACGGTCTTTTGCGTTTGTAAACGCTGATTGCTTGAACCGTGCGAGGAATAACGCAGCCTATAGCCGCGTGCTGTCGCGTCAATCAATGGTATTTTCCGACGGAAGTGGAATTCGAGTGGCTGGCCTCATGCGCGGTATCAGTGTTGCAGGCAATGTAAATGGAACAGATATGTTTCCGCTGCTTTGCAAAGAAGCTTCGGAAAAAAACTTGTCGATGTTTCTCCTGGGCTCATCACCAGGAGTGGCAGCAACTGTTGCTGAAAACATGAAACAAAAATATCCAGCACTCAATATTGTTGGAACTCAAGACGGCTATTTTGCAGCTGACGAAACTGACAATGTTATTGCCGCGATAAATGCTTCAAATGCCAATATTCTGCTGGTTGGTTTGGGCGCTCCTCGTCAAGAAATGTGGATTGAAACCAATCGTTCAAAGCTGGCTCCGAGCGTGGCAATTGGTGTTGGGGGCCTATTTGATTTCTACAGCAACAGAATTTCACGAGCTCCGTTGGGGTTGCGCGAGGCAGGTTTTGAATGGATTTGGCGGTTTTTCCAAGAACCCTCGAGGATGTGGCGCAGATATTTTCTTGGAAATCCGTTATTCCTTTACCGTTGCTGGCGTGAACAGAATGTAATTAAAAATCAGTCGAAGTTTGCTTGGAGTGTTGGCTCGGCAAACCTAAGTGCTAGGGCCATTCCACTAATGTGGAAAATGAAGCAGAGGCTTTTTGCGAATACAAAACGGTTACTTGATATGCTTCTTGCAGGCGTGGGCATGATGGTGTTGGCTCCATTTTTCATTTTGATAGCAATTGCAATCAAATTAGAATCACCAGGCCCTGTGTTCTTTTCGCAAAAGCGCGTAGGCCAAGGTGGCAGTCGTTTTCGCATGTGGAAATTTCGCTCCATGTTTGTTGATGCCGAAGCGCGCAGAGCAGCACTCTTAGCCCAAAGCGACCGAAACGGTTCGCATTTTAAAATGAAGCTTGATCCGCGCGTTACGCGTGTAGGTCGGGTCATTCGCCGCGCCTCGATTGATGAGCTGCCTCAACTTTTAAATGTTTTTATGGGCTCAATGTCGATTGTCGGGCCTCGGCCAAATCTTGAAAATGAAGTCGCAAAATATAGAATACACGAATTTGGCCGCCTAGACACCAAGCCCGGAATTACCTGCATTTGGCAAGTCTCTGGTCGTGCTGAAGTACCTTGGGAAAGGCAGGTTGAAATGGATCTTGATTATGTTTTTTCGCCTTCAATTTCCTCTGACATTAATTTGATTTTGCGCACTTTGCCGGCAATTTTGTCTGGCAAGGGTGCCTACTAATAAACCTCAATTGGAGTAATCAATTATGCACGCGATAATTTTTGCCGATAGAAAAGGTGAAGAGTTGAGTCCTTTCACCCAAGACCGTCCCGTTGCAATGTTGCCCATTGGTAACAAACCGCTGATCGATATTACGATTGAAGAACTGTTCGGCATTGGAGTGCGCACGGCTACAATACTTTCTGCCACAGGCGATCGCACTATTGAAACACACATTGGAACTGGCAGTAGGTGGGGCATGGTCATAGATCACATCGTATCAGACATCCCGCTGAAAAACTTAACGGCGATTGCCCGAGCTGTCTCAATTTTGGGGGATTCTTGGGTTATGGTAAGAGGCGACATTCTGCGGCCGTTTGGAATTCTTGAAGAAGCCGTAAAGCGCGGCGATCGGCAATCAACTGCCGACATTTACACAGCGCTTGGAATTGCTCTTCCCAGTGGAGGAGGAGCAGGCGTTACGGGCATTTCTTGGGAAAATGTCAGTGCAACCTGCAGGCTTCATCCCTGTTTAATTGATACGCCTTCGACTTTTCACAGCGCAAATATTATGGCGCTGAATGGCCTTGTGCCCGGTGTGCGAACAGCTGGCAGGGCTACTCCTGATCATATTATGATTGGTCTTGGCACGAAGGCATTGTTTGAGCGTGCCCCCGCTCGAAGTGTGGTGATCGGAAAGAATTGTTTGATTGAGAAGGGTGTGGAGCTGGGACCGTTTACTGTTATTGGCGATGAAACAATCATTGATAAAGGTGCTACTCTTCGTAACAGCATCATTATGCCCGGTACTTATGTTGGTAAAGGTGTTGCGATTATAGACTCGGTTCTGGACGGTTCTAATATCTATTGTATCAAAAGACGCGTCCTTACAAACTTTAAAGACCGTCGGATCATTGCCAAACATGGCCTTAAGATTTGCGCCTGATTTGGCCGTAAGCTTCTGATCATTTAAAATTTTACTCTGTTTTCAAACAATCTATGAGAAAAAATCCTGATAACTACTAAAAGTTGCTTTAGTTAATAATATTGCAATCAAAAATTGCTAAACCAAAACTGTTGAACAAAGCAGGGAACAGGTGATGGTTAGTGGCAATTCAGGTTTAGATCGTATTTTGTTGGTGGAGGATATGCCACCGCTGGCTACGGTGTATCTGCAATATTTAAGGTCAATTGATACGCCAGTTTTGGCCGTCGATACCGGCGCCAAATGTCTCGCCGCATTCGCAGACAGCCCCCCCAAGGTCTTAATTTTGGACCTCGGCTTACCGGATTCAGAAGGGCTGGGCATCCTGGCGCGCGTGCGGGCGGAGCATCCGGACACATCAGTTATCGTAATTACAAGTAACGCCTCTCTGGGAACAGCAATTGAAGCGATGCGAATGGGAGCATTTGATTATGTTGTAAAACCGCTTAACGCCGAAAGAATTTGCACGGCAGTTCGTAACGCATTAGCCAGCTCCGCGCCAACGCCAGCCGTATCTTCGACGAGAACCGGAGTCGTGCGAGATACTTTTCACGGGTTCTATGGTGAGTCAGCACCAATGCAACTTGTCTATCGTATGATTGAAAGTGCAGCACCGTCGCAGGCTACTGTTTTCATTACGGGTGAGAGTGGAACTGGAAAAGAACTCTGTGCTTCAGCTATTCACAACGTAAGTGATCGTGCAAAGAAAGCCTTCGTCCCAATCAACTGCGCGGCGATACCCCATGGACTAATGGAGTCAGAAATATTTGGGCATGTTAAGGGTGCCTTTAGCGGTGCCACTTCGGACCGCGTTGGCGCGGCAATGGAAGCAGATGGTGGCACGCTTTTTCTCGATGAAATTTGTGAAATGGAATTTGATTTGCAGGCCAAGCTGTTGCGGCTCATTCAAACTGGCAGCTATCAACGCGTTGGGTCTAGTAAGACTGAACATTCAAATTTGCGCGTTGTTTGCGCGACCAACAGGGATCCAAGAACTGAGGTCGCCGAGGGTCGATTCCGCGAAGATCTATACTACCGACTGCATGTTATTCCAATGCATTTGCCGCCGCTGCGAGAGCGTGGCGAGGATATCATGCTTATTGCTCAACGCATGCTTGTACGGTTTTCCAAAGAAGAGAATAAAAACTTCCTAACTTTTTCTTCGGAAGCCGAAGAAAAAATTTCTAGTTACAATTGGCCGGGGAATATTCGCGAACTTCAAAATGCATTGCGAAATGCTGTCGTTTTAAATCATGGTAAAGTGATTGAATTGGCAATGTTGCCGAAATGGATTGATGATACGCAGGCACCGACGGCGGCGAGGCCAATAACTTCTAACAACAGTTTGAATGAGTCGTCTGAAACATCTTCAAAATCGCGCGATCACGTTCTCCCACTCTGGAAGATTGAACGTGACGCAATCTTAAATGCTTTGCGCATTTGTGATGGAAACGTCACAAGAGCAGCTGCGTATCTTGAAATTGGTGCTTCAACGCTTTACCGAAAAAAAATTGAATTTGAAGCGATCGCTAGCAGGAACGCTTAGTTATGCCGCTCAATATAACGCAAATCTGTGTGTTGATGTGTACTTCGATTTTAATTGGTGCAATGCTTTATAGAAATAGACACATATTCTATTTTTCAAAACGCAAAATTACACTGTCTGATAGCCAGCTACGTCTGAATGCCATTTTTAGGTCGGCCCTTGATCCCGTCGTCGTTACAGACAGTAAAGGAATAGTTTTAGATTGGAACAATGCTGCAATAGCTTGCTTTGGGTTCAATCGAGATCAAGCGATTGGCAAAGATTTTGCTGATATAATTCTCCCTGAACGAAGCCGCGCTGCACACCGTAGAATTTTATCGCGTTATCTTGCCACGGGCGACGCAAATTTATTGGGCAAACGCGAAGAGATTCAGGCGCTCCACTTGGCTGGACATGAAATTCCAGTTGAATTGGCATTAGGTGTTTCTCGTGGCCTGGATAGCCCAGTATTCGTCGCCTATTTGCGCAACATTGAAAAGCGCTTGGAAGCGGAGGCAAACTTAAAACATGCGCTTGAGACTTCTACAGCAGCCAATCTTGCTAAAGCCAGCTTTCTGGCCGTCATGAGCCATGAAATGCGCACGCCTTTGAATGGAGTTATCGGCTGTCTCGATCTATTGGAACATACAAAGCTGAACTCAGATCAATTTGGCCTCGTTACAACAGCAATTAAATCTGGCGAAGCACTGCTCAGCCAAATCAGCGATGTGCTTGATTTCTCTAAAATGGAGGCTGGTAAACTCGATCTCGAACTTGCACCCTTCAATGTGGGTGAACTTATCAACTCCGTTGCAGGTATTTTACGGAGTCAATCAAAGGCACAAAACAACGATATTCAAATTCTAGTCGATAGAAATGTGCCTGGTTGGCTCGTGGGCGATGCCATGCGACTGCGACAAATCCTACTGAATTTTGCTTCAAATGCAGTAAAATTTACCACGGACGGAATTGTAAAATTAGAAGTAGAAAGGCTAGAGAGCAACGTGAGCGAAGCTCAGTATAAATTTTCGGTCATCGATACGGGCATTGGTATTTCTGAGCAGAGCATTGAACTCCTCTTCAAGGAGTTTTCGATGGTTGATACCAGCTATAGGCGACGGTCGGGTGGGACTGGCTTAGGCTTGGCAATCAGCAAGATTTTAGTAACAGCCATGGGGGGGCAAACTGGGGTTCTGAGCAAAATCGGTTATGGAAGCCATTTTTGGTTTGAGGTAACTCTGGATACTGCCGAACCTATTGCTGAAAGAACCATTGCTCATGTTCAAGAATGTTTAGCGATTCCCAAACAGAATAATTTGCGCATCCTTTTGGCCGAAGACAACTTAACCAATCAAATGGTAGCAGTTCGAGTGTTGACTGCAGCTGGCCATAGTGTCGAAACTGCTATTGATGGAACGGAAGCTGTCGCGAAAGTTCAAAATGAATATTTTGATGTGATTTTTATGGACATATCCATGCCCGTCATGGATGGGTTAGAAGCGGCATTTCTTATTCGTTCTATGCCCAATCCAAAAAATAAAATTCCAATAATTGCGATGACAGCAAATGCTGTAGTCGGTGATCGTGAGAGATTTCTTGACGCAGGTATGTCAAGATACCTCTCTAAGCCAATTCGGAAATCTGATATTCTAGCTGCATTAATTGATATTGAAATAACCGCTCCTAAACCTCAAGAAAATCTGTCTGGTGTTTATCCAAACTCTTTGCCATTGATCGAACACTTTGAACTTCAAAGATTGGCTGATGAATTGGGTGCAGATATTTTACCAGTTGTGCTTCGGCAATTTATTGCCGAAGTTGAGCTGCGTTGTCCAATGGCCAACAAAGCATTCTTGTCGCGTGATTTTGAGGGTGTGCGCAAAGCAACCCACGCGCTTTCAGGCATTTGCGCGACCGTCGGAGCGCAAAACTTGCGCGGCGAAGCAGAAGCAATCGAAATAGGTTATGGAGAGATGAACGATGAAGTACTCGCATCTCGCCTTCGTCAATTGACGGAAGTCGCGCACAGAACAATCGAAGCATTTAAACTAGAAAACTGCATTTTGCGTAGTGGCCACTAGAGCGTTTTGATGTTTCATGGAAACATGAAAATCGTCATAAGTTATTGTTTTAGATCAATTTATCTGACTTTTGACGATTCCGTCAAAAGTCAGATTGATCTAGTGCTATTTTTGCAAACCCGGTTGACGGCATTAAATAGAACTCAATTTAAATTGCATAGTCGAATCTAAATTAAGATTCATCCAATTGATTGTTGGATTGACCTTGCCCCCGTGTCTTAATCCCTATTGAAGTTAGCTCTGGCCCAACAACGAGGACCAGAGAATGAAACACAGTCGATTTACAGAAGAGCAGATTATCGGATATTGAGGGAGCACGAAGCTGGGGTTTCTGCACCCGCGAATGTATGGCCCTAGTGCCAGACACATCGCTGCCAGGTAATTGGGTGGCCAGAGAATTTCATCAGATCATCGCACAACGTAGATCATCCAAAATGATTTTGAGCGACAACGGCAAAGAGTTTACCAGCAATGCCATTCTGAACTAGGCAGAGGAAGCCAAGGTTGAATGGCACTACATCGCTCCGGGCAATCCAATGCAGAATGGCTTTATTGAAAGCTTCAATAGAAAGCTGCGTGATGAGAAGCTGAACGACACCCTGTTTGTACTTAACCATCCTTCGGCATCGCGGTAAACGTTTGCATTTAATCAGTAGGCGGATAGCTAAACGATAGAGCATTACTTTGGCATCGCAGTGGTCGTAGGTTCGATCCCAATACCGCCCATCATTTTTCTTTGAAACACCTCATGACCATGCGGAACTGACCTCAACCAAAACCCGTCATTTGGTAATTGTGTTGCAAAAAGAAGATCTTTTTTTGATGCTGCAAACGGCAGTGAAATGCGATAGTTTGTTGTCTCCTGTTTGATTTGGGAGCTTTGACCATCGACCAACTCACGCAGTTTCGAAATATTTTACGCCGTGGATTTGTTGACGAGGGCCTGCGACATTTCGATGCGCTGCCCATCAAAACACGCGATAAACCTGTTTGGCAGAATGAATTTGGTTTTTTGCAGCTGCAGCAATTTATCAAACCCTCGGACATAATTTTTTTTGATATTGATTCACATTCAGAAGACCAATGCAGATCGCTTCTGCTGCAGGCCATTTTGAGAAACAGGTCACGTGATCCGCTGGCTGCCTTGGCGCTGCTTTCCCGCGCCCATGATTTGGCGGCGCGCATTAAACAAGATGAATTTGAACTCGATGTTCTTTTGGAGACGGCGCGGGTTTATGCGTGGTTGGGCAGTATGGGGCAGGTGCAGGACTGTTTGGTTGAAGTTTTAGCAAAGGCAAACACTGGTGCATTCATGGGCTATCGCTTTTTAGCCTTTTGTCGATTGGCAGATGCTTATGCTGAGGTGGAAAAATGGCTTTCTGCAAAAACCTATGTTGATTTGGCAGAACAACAGGCCAAACCTTTTTTAAAAAGTGTTTACTGGCTACAACTGCAAGAATGCGCGGCACGGATCAAGCTTGGGTTAGATCAAGAGCCTGGTGATCATCTGAACCGATTGCAAAAAAATGATGCGAAACTTCCGGTTTATTTGCAGTTTAGGTGGCGGGTGCTGCGGGTTGAAGATGGACTTCGCAACCGCGACCCAGAAAACGAGATCCATTTGAACCAACTTGCGGCGCTGCCTCTGTGTTGCGTTCCGGAAAGTTTTGAAGCCATTGTCGTGTCGGTGCTCCGTGCAAAGCATGACTTGGCGCGGGGGCAATGCAAACTTGCAATTTCCCCGCTTCAACTCGCGCGTGACTGGTTTGAAGATGAAGATCTCGCAGTTCGTTTGGTTGATGTGCGTATTCTCTTGGCGAAGGCTTATTCTGCAGATGGACAAGCAGATTTGGCGGCAGCCGAACTTGACGGCGCGCGACACTATTGTGCTTCACGAAACCTCAACGTACAGCTTGAGAAAGTTGAAACCGCTTTTGCAGATTTGCATCTCAATCTTCATCCTATCGTGGAAACCAATCGCGTGACTTCCGAGAATGCGTGGAAAAATCGACAGGCCTATGTGCTTTTGCAGAAGCTTGGTTCTGGAGGGCAGGGCGAAGTTTATTTGGCATATGACAATGCGCGGGCCAAGAATGTTGCGTTGAAAAAACTCAAGGTCTTGCCGCGCCAAGCGACAATTCAAATTGCCGCACTTGAACGCGAAGTGCGCGGCGCCAATGCCGCAACAGCGCCCGGCATGGCCCGCATTTTGGCATGCGGTCAGGAAGGTGAAAACGCACTTTATATTGTACAAGAATATGTGCAGGGCAATTCACTTCGGAAACTGCTAGAACAAGGGCAACCCTGTTTGCCTTATGTGATGGCGCTTGCTGAAACATTGAAAGCGTTGCATTCGCGCGGTGTCGTGCACGGCGATGTGAAGCCAGAAAATGTTATTATCACGCGCGATGGTTCAACGATGCTGGTTGATTTTGGATTGGCCACTCTGATGACCGAGAAATACAAAGAACAATCCGGTGCAACGGCGCGTTATGCGCCTCCTGCGTTGGCAGCAAAATTTCATAGTGCGGCTTGGAGAGATCAATATGCGCTCGGTCTGATGTTATTGGAATGTCTCGGCGCGAAATTGCCTGAGACCCGGGAGCAGAGTTGGCAAGATGTTTTCGCTATTCCAAAAGAGCTAAATAAAATAATATACACTATTCCAAAATCCGCTGCGCGTGATGTGGCCGGGCAATTTTTGTCGCCGCTTTCATTCGCAGATTTGACGGTCGTTGCCACCCTCAAGTAATCAGTTTGGAGCGGGCTCGTCCAGCTTGATTACTTGCAGCCAATAATTTTCGCCAGTAGCACCTTCAATGGCAAACGAGATATCTGTCTTTGCATCAATCTTGAAAAGCGCCGTTGGGGCTTCGTCTAAATAGAGAGGCGATTGCAAAACGCTTTCATTTGTCGAAACGCGAAGCCTCAGACGTTTTTGTGAATTTGCTTTTCCGTCTGGGGTCGCAAAGGCGACATAAGTTCCAGCTTCGACATTATTCCAAATTTCAACAGCCTGCGCGCTCAAAGACTTTGCATCATTCAATTTCAAGTTGGCTTTGCCTTGAAAGATGGGTGGTGAACTTACACTTTGAAGTGACTCACCATTTCTGTAATCTTCAAGCGTGCTCCAAATAACATCGCGCTTTGCTAAATAGAGCATGTCATTTTGCCATTGCGTGATTGCGGACTTTGTTTTTTCGACGCTCCAGCCTTTAACGATGTCGGAGATGAGAGACGCACTCTGCCCATAAAACGTTCCAGAGCCTGATATGATAAATTCTTTGGACAATTCTTTGGTTTCGCCGCCTGACAAAATTGCGATGACTTCACCCTTGCCATTTACGATGGGGCTGCCGCTGGCGCCGCCTGATGCTGGCGCTGTGTGATAAATGAGCTGTCCGGGTCGATTTCCACCGACACCTAGAAAATCAGTGGAGCCGCTGACAAAACCAAAATGCATTTGTTCTGCTGTTTTGTTTTTTGCGTCAGCCGCAGGATAGCCCACAAAGGCAATTGCTTCTCCCGGCTTTAGATTTTGTAACTCGTCTGCATTCGCAACGTTCAGTTTTGGCGCAAGTTTTGTGGCCGGGTCCACGATTAAAATTGCAACATCATAGCTGCCCAATGCATTAAGTTTCGCTCCGGTGGCTTTTTCGGTGTTGTCCAGAGTCTGGCGAAAATTTAAATATGCAGGATGAATATTGACATCTGTAATGGGGATGAAACGATCTGGCTGATCGGGTGCTACAACAACTAGCATTTGATTAATGCTCTTGGCCTTTTCAAACAAGACGGCAACATGAGCATTGGTGATCAAGGTGTGATCGCCGGAAACCCATGCTGTGCCTAGGGGTGTGGGTCTCGAGTTATCAATTGATTTCAGCGCAACCTGATAGACAGAGCCTGTGATTTTTTCGCCGACTTTTTTCCAATCTGGCGTTGGTTCAGCGCTCTGAACTGCATCAAGCCTTGCAATTAAAGCAGCTGTTTCGCTCAGATAGGCCTGATTGCGCACATCCTGATTGTGCCATTTATACAATGTGAAACCGCCGACCATCGCCACCAAAACTGCCAGTCCAGCAACCAATTGTGTGGCGTGTTTTATGCCTTGTTGCACAGTGCCGCTGTCGATTTTGAAATTGGGGTCGGTGATATTTCCGTCGGCTGACTGCGCTATTGAAATTCTAATCCAAGGGCCAGTTGCGGCATCAACCAAACGGAGCTCGGTGTTTTCAAGCAACGCCACATTGCCAACCACGCGTTCGCCATTCATGAAAACCGGGTGCACGCGGTCGGTCACCAGTTCATAGCTTCCGGCCGCAGGGCGCAATTCAAAATGATTGCGGCCTAATCTTGCATCAGAGGGTGAAAAACGAACTTCGCTTTCCATGCTTCGGCCAAAGCGAATGACAGCTGCGGGGGCAGCAAAAACAAATCTATCGCCACCTGTAAGGTCAGCGATTTGTGGATCAAGTGTCACCATTAGCATAGGTTTTGAACCTTAGTTGTTTCTGACAATTGCTTTCTTGATCCAGTCTGCATAAAAATCTGTGCGCGTATAGATGCCGAAGAGTTTTGGTTGGGCGCAGCCGCGGCCCCAAGACACAACGCCGATCTGCACAAATCCTTTTTTGTTGGCCGGATCTGGGGCGACCAATGGGCCGCCACTGTCGCCTTGGCAACTATCTTTTCCACCGCGATTTAGACCAGCGCACATCTGGCCTTCCGGAATATCATTGGCACCTTGTGAGGTGTAGCTTGCACGGCACGCGTCAAAGTTTTGGACTGGCACTTCAACTTCTTGCAAATCGTTCGGTGTCAGTGAATTCCAATCGACTTCAGTTCCTGGATATTTTTTTTGAAACGCATCTAAATCGTAAAGATAGCCCCAACCTGTGACTGTGGATTTTTTGCCTTCAAGGGACTGGAAGAAATCGGTTGTTGCCAAATCAACATTTGTCGTACCGTTGCCGAAGGCGACAGGGCTTTTGAGCTTGATCAAAGCAATATCATTTTGCATGGTCAGAGGATCGTAGCCCGGATGTGTGATGACTTTGGTACTGTCAACACGCTTCAGTTTCGAGATCTTATTGCTGCCATAGCCTACGACAAAACTCTCATGATCTTTTGTGCAATGAGCGGCGGTTAACACCCATTGCTTTGCAATCAGTGTTCCGCCGCAGCTGCCGCCAACGTCGAAACGATCTTCAAAAAGGCGGACTTGCCAGGGCCATTTATTTGCATCAGCAACTTTGCCACCCACGATCATATCGGTATCGGCTGTGGCGCTTTTTGGAATGTCGTCTGCAAATGCATTGAGGCTTAAGGAACTGACTGCTGTCATTGCGATAAGTATTCTAACGTTGTAAAAATTCATCGGTTTTTCATTTCTCATTAGGGGGTTGGAACGATTGAAGCGAGGGCCTTTTTTGCAATCTCGGCTCGTTCTGGTTTCGATGAGACGGAACTGGAATAGAGCTTTTCCATTGCGGTTATGAATCCTCGTAAATTCGCCGTGTCGGCTTCCTCCGCTCTGAGATTGTTTTCAAGAAGAATTTCATACGCCACGACGAGTTGCTCCAAGACAACGGGATCAGTTGGATTTTGGATCGCCGACTTCAGTCTTAATTCGGCATAAGCCTTATATTGTGTTGCAAAGAATTCTGGAGCACTTGATGGGCTGGCGTAATTTGCTTTCAGGAGCAATGCTACTGCATAGTCATCGAGCAACAGCGTGTTGCTTTGATTGAGGTCGTAGAGTTCTTTTGCCAGCTTCTGCTGAGCATCAGCTAACATAAACGCCCTCGCATTTTTTGCGCCGCCTTGTTCATGTAGGTTGATCGCAAATGTTTTTCGCACTTGGTTGACTTCTCTTTTTGCCGCGAGATCGTCTGGCCTATCTGCGGAGTTTGCGATTGCGTTTTTGAGTGCTTCACATAAATATTTTTCTGCTACAACAAAGTGTTTCTGGCGATTGAGAATTCTGCCAATCAAGTCCAAAATATCAGTTTCAAAACTTAAATACTGTTTTCGTGTTGCAGCATCGTTGACCTTGGCAATCGGATAATTGCATTGATCAACTTTATATTCATTTTTGGCCAATGGCTTTTCGCGCAGGAGGCTTTTGAACGTTTCATTGGCCAGTATGGCTGTTGAAAGCGCTTGTTCAGTTTCGTTCAACATAAATTGCGAGTCACCAAGGCTCATCTGACCGATGGCTATTCGTGTGTCGCGATTTGTTTTTCCCGCATAGTCCTCAGTGATGAGTTTGGCGGATTCGATTTCTATTTCATAAGAGGCTTTGGATTTTGCGTAGTCCTCATTCATATTACTTTGAATGTCGCCCAAAACCGAATAGCTTGCTGCGCGGTTGGTTAAATTCACATTTTGAACGCGCATGTCATCTGGTGTTTTGCTGGGTAATTCGTCAATTATTTTTTTAACGTCATCTGCTTGTTGGGTCGCTTTAGTAGCATTGGCGAGTGCTTCTTCAACATGTCCTTGCGATTTATGTATGAGGGCCAGCTGCATATAAGTGCTCACAAGTGAAGCCTTGATTGCCGGAGCTATTGCGCCAGAATTGATTAAATCGTTTTGCATCTTTGCGGTTATTTCAAGAACGGATTGGATTGCTTGAGGTGGAACGCCACTTCTTGAGGAAAGGTCAGTCACAACATCAACGGAAATAGATTCTGCCGCATTGATCGCCGCGTTTGCGACGGCTTGCGCTTTTTCTTTTTGGTCGATCGCATCGAATTGATTGAAGAGACCCCATATGAATAATGCAATAGCTACGGTTGCAGCAGCGAGTGCTGCAAACAGACCAAGGCGCTGCCTTCCGCTTGCCGCACTCCGGCTTGCGGCGATATATTGCAATTGTAGGGGTGTAGGTAATTCGGCATCGCTAGGACGTTTGGCAGACCAAATTTCGGCATCACTTAGAGAACGACCAAACAAAAGTTGTGATGTTGAATTGTTGCGGGCTTGCCATTCTAGTGCCAATTCGCCAAGCCTCGTATGCAGCCGAACCCATGCCAAGTTGGTATTCAGTGCCGACTGCAGATTGGTGAAGGCTTCTTCAAAACTGGTGTCTGCAAAGAAAATGAAATTCAATTTTGTTAAGGTTTCTGGTAGAGACGTCGGATCGACGAAATCAACGACGGCAGGAACAATGCGCTTACCAAGTTTTGCGGCCGCTTCCACTTCCCAACCGCAAATTGCGGATACGGCAGAATGGGGGCTTAAACAAAACACGATTGCATCGGCCTCCTGAATCAGTTTGCCCAGTCGGTCTTGCCAGGCTTCGCCGGGGGCAATATCGGTTTTATCAAGACTTGGTTGATAGCCGGCTTGTTCGAGTTCGCCTTTGAGAAACTCGGCAAAGCCTAAATCTTTTCGTGAGTATGACAAGAAAACTCTGGTCTTACGGTCATCTTTTCGGTCAATCTTCTTGCGCGCCATCAGTCTCGTCACTCGTCTTGAGGAGATTGCTATATTTCAGTGTTCTTTCATATTGTGCAACACTATTATTGCGGCAAGTCTTGGTTCAGGAGTAGGTTTTATGCGAGCTAAATTGGCGGAAATTGGATCTGAGCTGCCCTTCAGGTATGCGCTGCCGTTTGTCGTATTCATTTTTGGCATTGGTTATTATGGCTTTAGTCTGGAATGCCCGGTGACAAAAGCCTGCAGTGGGGAGACAGCTGCCTTCGCGATTTTGAATAATGCACTGCGCACATTTTCTTTGTTTTTTTCAATGCCAGAACCGGGCGGCGAAGGCATTCGCAATTGGTGGTTAATGGTTGCGCGTTGGGTGGCACCTTGCATTACGCTGTTTGGATTGTTCCGATTATTTGGATCACAAATTGACGCGTGGTGGAACGACAGACGGTTGCGAAAATTGTCTGGTCATCATGTCGTGATTGGTGCGCAACATGAGCCATTAGCGGGGCGAAATGTTGTTGTTATAAACGCGTCACATATGACAGCAGACTTTCATCTTGAAGATGAAACAATTTCGCAAGATACACTGAGCAAGGCTGGCGTGGCAAAGGCCAAGTCAATCAACTTGAAGCTCAATTCAGACTCGCAAAGTTTAGAAAGCCTTGAAACCATCATTAAGCTCATGGCCGGGAGAACAGATGAAGCGTTGATTGAAGTGAATTTGCAAAATGCTGCGCTGGTTGCTGAACTTAACAGGAATGAAGCTTTTGGCAGCCCATCCGAGTCTGTTGAAGTGGTGGCGGTTAATTCCGGTCAGATTGCAGCGAGCAAATTATTGCTGCGTCATCCGCTTTCCGATGATGCAAAACGTCGGGGTTTGAAGCGCGTCCATTTAGTTGTGATTGGGTGGAGCGGTTTTTCATTGGCCGTCATTGAAAAGTTCTGCCGACTATCGCCTTATCTCGGGTTGGATATTCCGAGGATTAGCATTTTAACTGACCAGAAACTTGAAGCACAAACAGAAATCACCTACCGATATCCGGCCATGCTTGATGGCAGTTTTGTAAAATTAGACTTTATTGAATTGCCAAAATTACAGGACATCGCTTCTGATGGGCAGATGGTGGCACTTGATAAATCCACTCCTGTTTCGGCAGTCGTCATTAGTTATGAAGATGCTGCGCGCGGGGTGGTTGCAGCTTTGGCTTTGCGTCGTCGCAGTCAGATTTTGGGTCGTTGGCTTGTTCCCATTTACGTTTTGCAGAACGCCGGCGATTCAACGAAACAGCTGTTTATCTCAACTCAGAATAATGATCCTGCCACGCAGATTATTGCAATTGATGACGGTCCAAATTATCTTTCGGATTGGGTTGAAACTCTGGCGCGTTCGTTCCACGAGGCTTATCGTTTGGATGCGAAAACGACGCGCGGTGGGGATAGTGCGGCGATGCGCCCATGGGCAAAACTTGCGCAAACATACAGATTGTCGAACCGAACTGCGGCGGCCCGTGCTGTTACAAAATTGTTGTCTACCGGTTACATGGCAAAGCCTGAATCAGAAATTTTAAAGGGTGATTGGTCGGCCATTGATGATCCAACTACGCTGGAAAAATTAGCTGAAGTTGAACACCGTGGATGGATGATCGACCGGCTGCTTGATGGCTGGCGATATGGAAAAATCAGAGACAACACGCATTTGCTTCATCCTGATTTGCGCCCATATAAAGATATCGCAGAGCCAATCAAAGAATTGGATCGTGCGCAGATCCGCCAGCTACGTGCAGTTATCAAAAACCTACCCACCAAACACTAGAAATCTAACCGAGCAATGATATCGCGCGGTGCGCCAGCATCATGGTGGGTGCATTGGTGTTGCCTGATGGAATGAACGGCATTGCAGACGCGTCAATCACGCGCAGATTTTGAATGCCGCGCACCCGCAATTTTGAATCAAGCACGGCTGCCTGATCATTGTCTGGCCCCATGCGGCAGGTGCCGACGGGGTGCCAATTGGTTTTGACGGTGCGACGACAATGGGCCGCAAGATCCGTATCGCTCACAACATCCTTGCCCGGCAGAAGCTCGTGGGAAATGCGAGATGCCAAGGGGTTGGCACGAAGGATGTCGCGGGCATATTTTAATCCGGAAATCTCTATTCTAAGGTCATCAGGTTCAGCCAGATAATTATTGTCGATCGTTGGTTTTGCAAATGGATCAGCTGACGTCAGGCGAACAGTGCCACGAGACTTGGGGCGCAGCAGGCAAGCATTCAGCGTTACGCCATCTTGTGCCGTCACACCTTTGATGTCTCCGTCAAGATAAACGGATGGCACACAATAGATTTTGATCGTCGGACGTTTGCCGCCATCAGGGTCAATGTATGCACAAGCTTCAACACCTGTGCTGGTGACTGGCCCTGTTTTGGTCAGCACATATTGCAAACCATTCCAAATGGCGCGCAAGCCCTTGTCTTCACCATAATAGCCATAGTGACCATTCGTGGCGGCAACCACTGGAACTTCATGATGATCCTGCAGATTTTCACCAACGCCAGCCAAATCATGTTTCACTGCAATTTTCATCGCGCTTAATTGATCCGCAGGGCCGACGCCTGACAGCATCAAGATTTTTGGTGTGTTGTAACAACCCGCGGCAAGCAAAACTTCACGTTCGGCAAAGGCCAAATATTCTTGACCGTTTTCAATAAAGTCCACGCCTTTGCATATGCCGTTTTCAATCATCACCCGCGAAACTGCGCATCCGGTCTTTATGGTCAGGCGACCCGTTTTGAGTGCGGGAATGAGAAAAGCATCTACGCCGTTGCAGCGGCGTTTTTTAAACGTGGTGTATTGCATCGTGCCAACGCCGCGCTGCACAGCACCATTGAAATCGGCGTTATATGGAACCCCGAGGCTTTGCACGGCGCTTATATAATCCGAGCTGATCTGGCATTTTCGCGCCGTGTTGGAAACGTAAAGCGGTCCATCTGTGCCATGCCATTTGTCTGGAATGTGCTGGTTGTTTTCAATCGCTTTAAAATGCGGCAGCACATCCTGGTAGGCCCATCCGCTGCGTTCGCCTAGAAACCCATTCCACGCATCATAATCTTCAGCTTGCCCCCGCGTATAAACCATTGCGTTGACCACCGTGCCGCCGCCCAACACATTGGCTTGGCCGACCGAGGGTGCGCGCCCATCCAAATGCTTTTGTGGAACGGGGTGATGCATCTCCAAAATCGGGCTGCCGTTGATCCCCTTCATCCAACCCGCAGGCATGGATAAAAGCTTGGATGTTATGAACGACGGCTTCATTGGCCCACGCTCAAGAAGCAAGACGCTTGTCTTGGTGTCTTGTGTTAAGCGCCACGCGGCAACACAGGCAGCGGAGCCCCCGCCCACGATGATGTAATCATACGCATTATTCATTTTAATTTTGAAAACTCAAATGAGACTTGCTGCGCATTTTGATAAATGCGGTGGCGTTCAGAATAAGAAGCTACGAGCGAACGATCTGGCTCAACGATATTTTTAATGCTTGGTTTAATTGCAATCTTTTGAAGTTGGCCAATGTCGGATGAGAGCATCGCCAATCTTGCGGCTCCTAGTGCTGGCCATAAATCAGCGCCTTCATATTTGGCCAACGGAACATTGAGAACCGAAGCTAGAATTTTTGTCCATAGCGCACTGCGTGCACCACCGCCGATAAAACCTACGGCGCCGATAGCTCTGTTGACCAAGTTCAAAGCCAGCATTGCATCCTTCAAACAAAACGCAACGCCTTCGATCACCGCTTGGGCAATATCAAGTTTATCAGATGCGCTGTCGAGACCCAGCAATGCGCCGCGCAAATCAGCATTATTATGTGGCGTGCGTTCGCCGTTCAGATAGGGGATGAACATCACGCGGGAGGGGTCTCGAAAGCGCGCTTCCACAGCTTGCAGCAATTGTCCGATGTCATCTGCGCCCACTAATCTTGCGGCCCAGGCCAATGAACTTGCGCCGTTGAGCATGGCGCCCATGCGGTAATATTGATTGGGCAAGCAATGCGCGAAATTATGAAGGAAACCTTTTGATGTAGGGTGATAGCCATTTGTTACTGTCGCAAAAATGGCGCTGGTGCCCAATGTTATGAAGCTATCTCCGGGTGACACCACACCCAATCCAAGCGCCCCTGCTGCTGTATCAGCGCCGCCAATGATGATTTCGCAATCAGATGATAAGCCCAAGGACGACGCGATTTCAGCACGAATTTTTCCAGCGCTTTGATGAGATTCAAAAATGCTTGGCAATGTGGCTTGGTCTATTCCAACAACATTGCAAATCGTGTCGCTCCATTTGCGCTTGCTTTGGTCATAGAGCTGCGTTCCTGCTGCATCGGAATGATCGGTGGCCAGCGCCCCAGTCAGCCACAAACGCACCATGTCTTTGGGGAGTGCGATATGTTGGATTTTGTCGAAGAGTTCGCGCTCATGATTGCGCATCCATAAAAATTTGGATGCAGAGAAACTGGGCATTGCGGCCGCGCCCGAAATTTCTTCGATATTGGGGATTTGTTTTGCCAAGGCGTCCGCCTCGGCTTGGCCGCGTGCGTCGTTCCACAACATTGCAGGTTTAATTGGTTGGTGTGCGGCATCAAGGGCAACAAGGGAATGCATCTGGCCTGATAAACTTATGCGTTTTGCGGCGGCGAGGGCCTTACTGTTTTTCTGACGAATTTGCGCAAAGCAACTTTGCATTGCGTCGATCCAAAGCTGCGGGTGCTGTTCGGCATAGCCTGCGATGCGGCTGATATATTCATAGGTGTGTGAGTCACTTGCAATGATCTTCTGTGCATCATCAACCAAGATCACTTTTGTGGCAGTAGTGCCAATATCAATGCCAATATACATCGCGCTATTCTGCAATGTCCTCGGCCCAAAGTTCGGGCTTTTCTTTAATGAAGCGCGTCATCAATGCGGTGCAATCCGCATCATCAGCGATAATCACTTCAACGCCTTTTGAGCGCAAAAATTCTTCGTTACCGCCAAAGGTTTTGTTTTCGCCGATCACAACGCGAGGTATCCCGAATTGAATGATGGTGCCTGTGCACATCATACAGGGACTGAGCGAGGTGTATAAAGTGGTGTCTCGGTATGTTTTTTGGCGGCCCGCCTTGCGAAGTGCATCCATCTCGCCATGGGCTATGGGATCGCCACCTTGCACACGTTGATTGCGGCCTTGGCTGACCAGATTTTCACCACGCGCTAAGACTGAACCAATGGGGCAACCACCCTCATCAAAGCCGGCCTTGGCTTCGTCATAAGCGATGCGGAGGAATTTTTTATCGGTGTCGTTCATCATGATGTTTCCTAACTCATTCGCGCCTTCCAAAAATCATCCTGCAATTTTGCGGCTTCAACTTCAAGCAGCGGACCTACAATTTCTGTTGGCCGCTGTCCTGCTTCAAATATGATATGACAGGGCAAATCTAAAGTTGGATTTTCCTCATGGTCACCCGTCTGCGCTTTCAAAGCTTTCTCGGTTTGCCCAAACACCACGCGGCCAATGCCTGCCCAATAAATGGCACCCGAACACATCGCGCATGGTTCGGCTGACGTATAGAGTGTGCAGCTTTGCAAAAACTCCACGTCATATTTTTTGGCCGCGCGGGAGGCCAGGATTCGTTCGGCATGGGCTGTCCGGTCTCCGCCTTCGGAAGTGTAACCATTGCCTTGTTCCATCAAAACGTTGCCCCCAACGTCAACCAAGATTGATCCAAAGGGGTGGTCGCCTGATTCCCGCGCACGTTTGGCGACGTCAAAGCTCAGTCGCAACAGCTTTTCATCTTGGGATCGGCGTGTCTTTTCCATGTGCATTTCCTTGGTAAAAATTGGGGCAGTGCGCTAAAAATTGTGCAGAATCCATAAATCCTCGATTTTTGCCCAAGTTTTTAACAGGCTTTACTTGCCTGACTTTTTCATTCTGCCATAGTGCTTTAAAATTTGGCGAAAAGCCAGCGACGGGGATTTGGAAAAACGAATGACGGCTCGTGGGCCATTGCGGCTTGAATTAAAGGGGATTTCGAAACAATTCCCCGGTGTCTTGGCCAATGATCATGTGAGTGTTCAGGTTGGTGCGGGCGAGATTCACGCTTTGCTTGGTGAAAATGGCGCTGGCAAATCCACGCTCGTCAAAATGATTTACGGCATCATGCAGCCAGACCAAGGCGAGATCATTTGGAATGGTGAAGCCATGCGCATCACCTCTCCCAAAGCCGCGCGCAAGCTGGGCATTGGCATGGTGTTTCAACACTTCTCACTGTTTGAAGCTTTGACGGTTCTTGAAAACATCGCACTCGGTTTAGACGCGAAAATTTCGCAGCGTGATCTTGAGGCCGAAATTCGAAAAGTTATGGATCAATATGGTTTGAAGCTTGATCCGCAGCGCGTCGTGGCAACGCTCAGTGTGGGTGAACGGCAGCGCATTGAAATTGTGCGCGCGCTTTTGCTCAATCCAAAATTACTGATCATGGATGAACCAACTTCTGTGCTGACGCCGCAAGAAGTGGAACAATTGTTTGAAACTTTGCGCAAGCTTTCGGTTGGTGGGTGTTCCATTCTTTATATCTCACACAAGCTTCATGAGATTGTTGTCTTGTGTGAAACCGCAACAATTTTGCGTGGTGGCAAACTTGTGGCCACATGTGATCCGCGTAAGAAGACATCGCGCGAAATGGCTGAGTTGATGATTGGTGGCAATCTTAAAGATGTGTCGAAATCAGAGGGTCGTGAGTTTGGTGCAGCAAAGTTTGAAGTGAAATCTTTGAACATGCCTAAGCGCGGTGATTTTGGGGTGGCGTTGCATGATATCAATTTCAATGTTCGTGCTGGCGAAATTTTTGGAATTGCTGGCGTTGCGGGCAATGGCCAAAATGAATTGCTGGAAGTTTTGGGCGGCGAAGTTGCGTCGAGCGATTCAAATTCAATTACGCTTGACGGCAAAGCGCTGGGCCACATGGGGCCATCGGATCGCCGTCAACTGGGCTTGTGTTCTGTGCCTGAAGAACGCAATGGTCATGCCGCTGTTGGTGAATTTAATTTGACGGAAAATGCTTTGCTCACGGCGCGGCAGCGCAAAAACATTGTATCCAACGGAATGATTGATGCTGGAAAGGCCAGCAGGTTTGCAGCCAGTGTGATCGAAAGTTTTAAAGTGAAAGCTTTGGGACCTACATCTTTGGCGGGCTCGCTTTCGGGCGGCAATTTGCAAAAATTTATCATGGGCCGTGAGATTTTGCAGGCGCCAGACGTTTTGATCGTTAGCCAACCGACTTGGGGCGTTGATGCCGGAGCAGCATCAGCCATCCGCCAGGCCATTGTTGATCTTGCGGCAAAGGGTTCAGCCATTGTGGTGATCTCACAAGATCTCGATGAATTGCTGGATTTGAGCGATACAATGAGCGTTATTAATCTTGGCCATCTGTCGCCACCGCGCAAAGTCGGCACAGTTTCGATTGAAGAGATTGGCCTTCTTATGGGCGGTGTGCACGGCGAGGCAGCGCATGCGCATTAGATTTGAAAAACGCCTCGAACCTAGCAAAATGATGCAGATCGCCACGCCGATTTCCGCTGTGGTTTTGACCATGATCATTGGTGCGATATTGTTTGATGCGCTTGGCTTTGACGGCCAGCGCACCATTAAAGAATTTTTCTTCACGCCTGTTCTCGCCTCCTACAAATGGCAAGACGTGGCCACCAAGGCTGCGCCCTTAATCATCATTGCGCTGGGCTTATCGCTCGGCAATACGGCCAAGGTGTGGAACATTGGGGCCGAGGGGCAATATATTGTTGGTGCTGCGGCTGGAGCGGGTGTTGCTTATCTCACGCCCAATGTGACTGGCCATTGGGTTTTGATTCTGATGTTGATTGCAGGGGTGATTGGTGGTGCACTTTATGCCGCTATTCCTGCGATTTTGCGAACACGTTTTAAAGTCAATGAAGTGCTGTCCAGCCTCATGTTGGTTTATGTGGCGCTTCAGTTGTTGAGCTACCTCATCACTGGCCCTTGGAAAGATCCGAACGGCCATAACTTTCCGCAGACTGCTGCCTTCACTGATGCGCAGCTTTTGCCACGCCTCATTCCGGGCACGTCAATTCCACCGGGTTTGATCTTTGCATTCGTCCTCACAATTGTGTTTTGGGTTGTGATGAAAAAATCGCTTTATGGTTTTAACGTGCGGGTGAGTGGTGCAGCACCTCATGCTGCGCGTTATGGCGGGTTCAATGCCAATCAAACCATCTGGTCAACCTTGATGATCAGCGGTGGCATGGCGGGGCTGGCTGGAATTCTGGAAGCGACCAGCCAATTGGGACAACTTAATTTGGGTTTTCCGTCGGGTTATGGCTTCACAGCCATCATTGTTTCGTTCGTGGGCCGCTTAAACCCCATTGGCATTTTCATTGCAGGATTTGTGTTGGCCATTACGTCCGTCGGTGGGCAAGTGGCGCAAACCACCGTGCACGTGCCCAGCGCTTCGGGTGGCATTTTCCAAGCGCTCATGTTGTTCCTCATTCTCGCTGGTGATGTTTTGGTGCGCTACCGTCTGCGTATTCATCGCAACGTGAAAGCAGCCGTATGACGCTTGATTTCTTCATCTCCGCGTTCATCACAGTTATCGGCATTTCGACGCCAATTCTTTTGGCTGCAACTGGCGAGCTTGTGGTTGAAAAAAGTGGCGTCCTAAATCTCGGCGTCGAAGGCATGATGTTGATCGGCGCGGTCACAGGCTTTGCCGTCACATTCACAACGTTCAATCCATGGCTCGGCATATTGGCGGCGGCGGCGGCAGGTGCTGCTGCATCACTGGTGTTTGGCCTGCTCGTTTTAACATTTGGTGCAAACCAAGTGGCCACAGGTTTGGCACTGGCAATCTTTGGCATTGGGCTTTCAACTTTGATCGGCAATAGTTTTGTGGGCATCATCGTGCCAGAATTTTCGAGCGTATTTCCTGATGGATTGGTCCGCGACCCCATCATGCGCGTCATCTTCGGCCATTCGCCAATGGTTTATTTCGCATTGTTTATGGTATTTGCTGTGTCGTGGTTTTTGAAACGTACCCGCGCTGGCCTAGTGCTTCGCGCGGTGGGGGAGAATGATCATTCAGCCCATTCGATCGGTTATTCAGTGATTGGCATTCGCTATGGTGCCATTGCCTTTGGGGGTGCCATGGCTGGTGTTGCTGGCAGTTATTTCTCAATGGTCATCACCCCAATGTGGGCGCAGCAGATGACGGCGGGCAGGGGTTGGATTGCGCTAGCCCTCGTGGTGTTTGCAGGCTGGAAACCAAGCCGTCTTTTGGGCGGGGCTTATTTCTTTGGAATTTTGATGACTTTGGAATTTTATGCCAAAGCGTCTAAAAATGCAATTTTGCCGTCACAGTTCTGGGCTGCTATGCCTTATCTGATGGCGATCATCGTATTGGCTGTTATCTCAGCGCGCGAACGCACCGGAAGCGAAGCGCCCGCCTGTCTTGGCAAGCCATTTATGCCGACTGACTAATTTAATTCAACAGGGAGAACTATGTGATGACTATTAACAGACGTAATTTGATCAAGGCCAGTGCCGCAGCACTCGCCATGCCAATGATCGGTGGCCGCGCCATGGCTGCTGATCCACTCAAAGTTGGCTTTATCTATCTCGGCCCAATCGGC
The DNA here is from genome assembly GCA_043744395.1 of Aestuariivirga sp. Taxonomy (GTDB): domain Bacteria; phylum Pseudomonadota; class Alphaproteobacteria; order Rhizobiales; family Aestuariivirgaceae; genus Aestuariivirga. The sequence goes on along the minus strand of JAYTUV010000055.1, from coordinate 96,313 downwards.
GATTTCGGTTGGACATGGGCGCATGAAAAAGGCCGCAAGGCGATGGTTGATGCACTGGGCGGCGCAGTTGTGGCTGACTATGTTGAAAACGTTGCCGAAGATGCATCGGCTGCTCCGATCATTCGTGATTTGGCTCAACAAGGCCACAAGCTGATCTTCACAAGCTCATTTGGTTATATGGATCAAACTTTGGCCGTTGCCAAAGAATTCCCAGATGTAAAGTTTGAGCATTGCACAGGATTTAAACGCGCCGACAATGTCGCAACCTATAACTCGCGCTTCCACCAGGGACGCGCCGTATTGGGCACAATCGCTGGCTTGACCACCAAGACAGGCACCATCGGTTATCTTGGTTCCTTCAAGGTTCCTGAAGTCGTTATGGGCATCAACGCCTTCACGCTCGCAGCACAAGCTGTGAATCCAAATGTGAAGGTGAAGATGGTCATGATCGACTCGTGGTTTGATCCTGCCAAGGAAGCTGCTGCAGCCGAAACCCTGGCTAACCTCGGTTGCGATGTGATCACCGCACACACAGACAGCGCAGCCTGTCTTCAAGTTTGCGAAAAGAAGGGCATCTTCGGCTTTGGCCAAGGCGCTGACATGTCGCGCTTCGCACCAAAGGCACATCTCACAGCAATAGAAGACATCTGGGGGCCATATTACACCTCACGTGCCAAGGCTGTTCTCGATGGTTCATGGAAGTCTGGTGACACATGGTGGGGCATGAAGGAAGGCTCTGTCGTGATCTCTCCGTATAACGCATCAGTCTCGAAGGAAATTGCGGCAGCCGCAGACAAGATCAAGGCTGGTTGGCTAGATGGCAGCTATGACGTGTTCACAGGCCCAATCGCTGATCAATCTGGCGCTGAAAAAGTGGCCAAGGGCGCCAAGCTCGATGATGGCGCATTGGCCGGCATTGACTGGTTCGTGAAAGGCGTTGAAGGCGCGTAAGTTCATTATTGCCTTTGAAATATCTGGCCCTCTCCCGATTTTGGGGGAGGGTTTTTTATTGTGGGTTTAGCCAACCAAACTGTTCGATATGTGAAATCACTTCGCCCAACCCCTTTTGGCGCGGCAGGGATTGCGATGCCCGTTCATTCTCTGGCCCCAAAAAGCCACCATCGTTTCTATTCTATGCCAACTCAATCCGCAAAGTCCGCCCTACTGCACTCGCCGCGCGGCGCAATGTGCTGAGCGTTACTGACGGATTTTCAGGATCAAGCAGGCGGTCGAGTTGGCGGCGGTCGGTTTTCATGCGGGCGGCCATGGCAGTTTTGGTTATGCCTTGGGCTTTCATGGCTTCGGCAATTTGCCAAGACAGAACGCGCTTGATCGCCACTTCTTCGGCCTCTTCGAGCAGGCCCTGAGAATCGAGAAACTCGTCAAAGGTCTCTTTGCTTATTTTGCCTTTCAATTGTTTTTCCATCATTCAATGTCCTTTCTGCGCTTTTCCGCCAGATCAATATCTTGCGGGGGTGTCTTTTGGGTCTTCTTTACGAAGCCGTGGAGCAGAACCATCGCTCCGTTCCATATAAAGAATATCACCCGCGCGATTTTCCCGTCGCTCAGGTTGCTGCGTATTTCCCATAGGCCGTTGCCCAGTGGTCTGCAGGTTGGCATTCCAACCGGCCAGCCGAATTCAACCGTCTGAATATCAAAGCCAATGATACGCCGATCATTTTCGCCCAGTTCTAAAAGCCAGTCACGCACGGGCTTTCGACCTATTGAAGTTTCGTAAAACTGCGCTCTCAGCTTTTTGGAACGATCAACCATTAAAGTAATGTGTCATTTTTGACGCGTTTTGTCAAGGTCTCGATCTGGCTGTTATTCCCTCTCCAACGTCGTCTTCAGTCAGCTTGCAAGACTTGTCGGGGTGGCGGATTTTTGGAGTATGGTGAGGGATAGCAGGTTGACCGCACGGTGTCAAGCGTTATTTTCTTATTTTTTAGTTTTATTCCTGAATTTTGCCAATCCTTGTTGTAATTCAGAGCTTTGCGCGGCTCCAATTCCGGCCAAGGCTTCCAATGAACGGCTCTCGTCCTCGCCGTCGGCGGCGTTGATCATCATTTTGGCGGCGGTTGTGGCAAAGCCACTGCGGGCGATCATTTGCGCAGCCATTTCATTTGCCACTGCCACACTGCTGCCTTTTAGCGCAATGCGGTCGATAACGCCTGAAGCCAAAGCTTGATCTGCCGTCAACACCTCACCCAGCACCGACATGCGCCGCACAATTTGGCTGCCAAAGCGTTTCACGCAACGCTGTGTTCCCGACCAACCGGGGATAATGCCGATGCCGGTTTCGGGAAGGCCTATTTTAATGTGCTCTTCACCCACGCGAAAATCTGCACAAGCTGCCAATTCCAATCCGCCGCCAAGTGTGTGCCCATTCAGCGCCGCAATCAATGGCTGGCGCAAACGGGTGAGTGCATCAAACGCCCGGTGCCCAACGCGCACCCATTGCAGGCCAAAATCTTGCGGGTCGACTTTCGACCATTCATTCACATCACCGCCTGCGCAAAAGGCCCGGTCGCCAGCACCTGTGAAGATTGCAACGCGCACATCATTGTTCGCATCAATCAAATAAGCGGCATGTTCCAACGCCAAGATCATTTCGAACAACAGTGCGTTTAATTTATCAGTCCGTGAAATTGTGATCGTTGCAATTGCTCCGTCCACGGATAATTTTATGAACTCACTGCCTGTATCAATCATGAAGTTTCAATCCTGTTATGGCCGCATTGAAAAGTTTCACGTCCATCAATTTCAATTTGGGTGAAACGATCAACGAAAATTCCGATTGATCAAGAATGTTTGATTGAAGTTCAACTCCGGGAGCGATCTCCGTCACAACAATGCCTTCGCGAGTTAATTTCAAAACTGCCCGCTCAGTTACATAAGTCACATCCTGATTTTGCATCACGCCACGCCTGCCGGAGAATGTGATCTGCTCACACGCCTTCACCAGCTTTTTAATTTTGCCTTCTTGATTGATGCGCAGTTTGCCATCCACCACATCCATCTTGGCACCCGCATTATAGAAACCCGAGAACAAAATCTTCTTGGCCCGCGCGGTAATATCCACAAAGCCTCCTGCCCCCGCTGTCACATGCGGTCTTGCGCCCAGTTTGTGCACATTCACGCACCCATCTTCACTGATCTGTAAAAATGAAAGCAGCGAGCAATCAAATCCACCGGCTTGAAAATAGGTAAACTGATAGGGGCTAGGCACAATGGCCTCGGCATTTGACGAGCAGCCAAACTGGAATTCCAAAAGCGGAATGCCGCCCACGGCACCTTGCTCGATCATCCACGTGACATCGCCATGATGTCCTTCTTCCAACAGAATACGCGGCACATTAGCGGAAACCCCAAAGCCAAGATTCACCGCCCAGCCTTTTTTAAGTTCTTGTGCAACCCGCCGCGCAATCACTTTGCCTGTGCCAAATTCCATCAATGCAAAATCAGAAATAGGTTTGCTCACTTCGCCACTGATTGTAGGGTCATAAGGCGTTTGCGTGGTTTGCCATTGATCTGGCGCTTCAACGATATAATCAATCAAAATGCCTGGAATGCGCACATCATGGGTTTTGATGGTTTCATTTTCGACGATGCGTTTAACCTGCGCAATCACAATGCCGCCATTGTTATGCGCGGCCAGTGCCACTTCCATGCCACCCAAATATGCGCCTTCCTGTTCAAAACTCAAATTGCCGCGCTTGTCTGAGGTCGTTGCCCGAATGATTCCGACATGGGGAACAATCGTTGGAAAGAATAATAATTCCTCGCCTTCGAAATTGATTTTTTTCACGATAGGCGCTGCCGCGGCCAACGCATTCATGGCGCAGCCCTGTTGATCTGGGTCAACAAATGTATCCAGACCCACCTTCGTCAAAACGCCGGGGCGCTTGGCCGCTGCTTCGCGCAACATATCAAACACGATGCCGGATGGAACATTGTAAGCTGGAATTTGATTGCCCGTAATCTTGTTCCAAATTTTTGGTGGTTCCGCCGATGATGGCCCCGATGGATAAGAGCCCGCGATGGTGCGCGCCACTTGGTCACCCTCCATCAAATGCTCAATGCCCTTCACTCCATAAAAATCACCCGCGGCAATCGGGTGGATCATTGTTAGCCCACGTGGATGTTGTTCTTTCGCATAACGCTCACCCAAAGCCTTCAACACTGCATCAGGACAACATAAGCCCGATGACGAATTTACGGCGACAACCGCATCATCCGCGATATTTGAAACGGCTTCGGCGGCGGAGACGATTTTGGGCATTAGCGATTTCCACGAATAAGATCGGCGGCTTTTTCAGCCATAGCGATGGTTGGAGCATTGGTGTTGGATGAAACCACACGCGGCATTGTGGAGCTGTCGCAAATGCGAAGTCGGTCAATGCCATGAACACGCATCGCCAAATCAACCACCGCCATATCATCAACACCCATCTTGCAAGTGCCAACCGGATGATAAGACGAACGCGCGCTAGCCCGGCTCAATTCGATGTAGTCTTGTTTGGTTTTGCAGGCAGGACCTGGAAAATGTTCGGCGCTCACAAATTTTTGCATCGCGCGAGAATAACCAACTTCCTGCGTAATTTTGATTGCATCAATATGGCGTTCCAGATCATAAGGTTCGGCAAAGGAATTGGGATCGACAATTGGCATCTCCGCAGGATTGTTCGAGCGCAGTGTAACGGCACCGCGAGATTTGGGTCTGGTATAATAAGAATTACACGTTGCACCATTGCCACCCGGAACAGTGCCCACGCCTTCTTCAACACCAGCACCTGCCAGAAAATGAAACTGTAAATCGGGGGTTTTGTCTTCGCGGTTGCCCCACCAAAATGCACCTGCCTCCACAATGTTCGATGCGACTGGGCCAGACTTGAACATCAGATATTGCAAACCAGCGGCAATCTTCCAATGCAATTTTTTATATTTGTCATAAGAATGCGGGCCATTCAAAACCCATGTCACATCGGTTGAAACATGGTCATGCAGATTTTGACCAACACCTTTGAGATCATGCTGAACGGTAACACCAACTTCGCGCAAATGCGCGGCAGGGCCTATGCCAGATAACATCATGAGCTTGGGTGAACCTATCGCTCCAGCCGTTAAAATAACCTCGCCTGAAGTGGATAAAATCTTTTTGGTACCACCTTCAATAATTTCGACACCCGTGGCCTTGCCGTTTTCAATCACAATACGCGAAACAGTTATGCCAGTGCGCAATTCCAAATTTGATCGCTTCAAAGCGGGGCGCAAATATCCAACGGCAGCGCTGCAACGTTTTCCGCCACGCGTGGTCGTCTGATAAAATCCAGTGCCTTCTTGTTTGCCGGAGTTAAAATCAGGATTGAACGGCATGCCAATATCCATGCACCCTTGAACATAGGCGGCGGAAACACGATTTGGCACATTGTCTGAAACACCAAGCGGCCCGTCGATGCCATGATTTGGGCCAGCCAGTTTTGTGTTACCTTCTGATTTTATGAAATAAGGCTGAAGATCTTTTGCACTCCACCCCTTGCAACCCAATTCAATTGCCCAACCGTCATAATCCTCGGGGCAACCGCGCGTATAAATCTCGGCGTTGATTGAACTGCCGCCACCCAACACGCGCGCTTGCGGGTAAACCATTTCGCGATTATTAGCGTGGCGCATGGGTGCTGTCTTCAAGCCCCAAGTCAACGGCCCGCTCGTCATTTTAAAAAAACCAACAGGCATGTGGATATATGGGTCGGTGTCCTTGGGGCCAGCTTCCAGCAAAAGCACCTTCGCATCAGGCATTTCAGAAAGCCTGGCCGCCATCACGCAACCCGCCGAACCGCCACCTATGATAATATAGTCATACATGCTCTTGCCTTCAAAACCGACTTCGACTAATCATAAATAACTATTTAGTTATTTCAAGAGGCAAATGGTGGCATTCAAGAAACAGTTGAGAGACCCAGAAGAAACCAAGCGGCGCATTATGGCGGCCGCAAAGGTGGAATTTGCCAAATCTGGCTTGGGCGGGGCGCGAGTGGATGTGATTGCGGCAAGAGCAAAATCTAACAAGCGGATGATGTATCATTACTTTGGCAACAAAGAAGCTTTGTTCAAGCTGGTTATTGAGGAGGCTTATGCAAATTTTCGCGAAGCCGAGAAGGCATTAGAACTTGACCATGAAGAACCCATCACTGCTTTGCGCAAGCTTGTGAGCTTCAATTGGAACTATTTTCTCGAAAACCCAGAGTTTATCACATTGGTGAATTCTGAAAATCTTCACAAAGCAAAACATATTAAGAGCTCCAAGCGGATTCTAGAGATGAGCCGCAACTTTGTTGGTCGTATGCAGGCGCTGCTGGATCGCGGCGCAATTGCTGGATTATTCCATAAAAATTTAGATGCTGTGCAAATGCAAATTTCGGTTGCTGCTATTGCTTATCACTATCTCACCAACCGCTATACGGGCTCAATTGTTTTTGAACGCGATTTGATGTCGGCAAAAGCGCTGAAGGATCGATTGGCTTTTAATATTCAAACGGTGCTGCGCATTGTGTGCACACCTGAAACCTTGCGTAGATTGGAAACTGAATCATGAATGGCAATGCCCTCGTAACTGGCGCGGCACGCGGCATCGGTAAAGCCATTGCACTGGCGCTGGCGCAAGATGGCTTTGATGTTGTGGTCAATGATGTTGCGGCTTCCGCTGAAGTCGATGCTGTCGTTTCAGAGATCAAATCATTAGGGCGAAAGTCAATTGCAGTAATCGGAGATATTTCAAATTTAGAGTCGCATATGTCCATGCTTGATGAAGCAGAAATGATCGAGCCGTTATCGACACTGGTCAATAATGCTGGGGTTTCAGTTCTTAATCGTGGTGACCTGTTGGACGTTTCACTGGCAAGTTACAATCGCTGTATGGACATAAACACGAGAGGCACATTTTTTCTATCGCAAGCATTTGCAAAACGCCTGTTGATGCAAACGCAGAAAGCCAAACACCGTTCCATCATTAATGTATCATCTTGCAATGCCACCGCTGTTTCGATTTCACGTGGGGAATATTGCATTTCAAAGGCGGCGGTTTCGATGACGTCGAAGCTCTTTGCCGCGCGGCTTTCAGATGAAGGCATTGGTGTTTATGAAATTCAGCCAGGCTTTATTGAAACCGATATGACCGCGCCTGCAAAAGCTAAGTACGATAAAATGATTGACGAAGGTTTGACCGTGATCAGACGATTCGGCCAGCCTGCTGACGTCGGGCGGGTTGCTTCAACAATGGCGCAAGGTTTGTTGCCTTACACGGTTGGCCAAGCCATTCAGGTAGATGGCGGATTGTTGACGGTGAGATATTGAAATGAAAATTTTGTTGCCATCCGCAAACCGGAAATCTGCTCCCTACATTTTAATTGGCGAACCCCTCGTGGCCCGCAAGCCGGCGAAGGCATTTAACCGTGTTGCCTTTGCGGCGGCTCATGTGGTGGCTGATCCCATGAACGGTGGCATTGATTGGAAAGGCACGATCGCTCACCGCCGCTATCTTTTGAATTTGGGCTTTGGAATTGCCGAAGCGATGGACACCTCGCAGCGCGGCATGGGCTTAGACTGGCCAGATGCTTTGGAGTTAATCCATCGTTCGATCGACGACGCAGGACCAGAAAAATCCAAATTGATCTATTCTGGCTGCGGAACTGATCATTTGAATCTTTCGGATGCACATTCGCTCGATGACGTGATCCGCGCTTATTTGATGCAGCTTCATGCTATTCAAAAACTCGGCGGGCGGGTCATTCTGATGGCCAGCCGCACTTTGGTTCGTGCTGGGAAAACACCGGAAGATTATATCAAAGTCTATTCTGCGATTCTGCGCGAGGCTGATCATCCAGTTGTTTTGCATTGGTTGGGGCCGATGTTTGACCCAGCACTTAAAGGTTATTGGGCCACGGATAGTTTTTTGCCTGCGATGGAAACCTGCCTTGCGATGATCAACCAAAATATTTCCAAAATTGATGGTATAAAAATTTCTTTGCTTGATGCAGAAAAAGAAATTGAAATGAGGCGACGATTGCCAGCATCCATCAAAATGTACACAGGTGATGACTTCAATTATGCGGAGCTGATCGCGGGAGACACCTACGGATATTCGCATGCACTGCTTGGAATTTTCGATGCAATTGCACCTGCTGCGGCAATTGCATTAAGCGCGTTGGCCAAAAATGATCTTATAAAATTTCATTCGGTTCTTGCTCCGACTGTTCCTCTTTCCCGTTTGATCTTCTGTTCACCGACACAGTTTTATAAAACGGGCATCGTTTTCTTGGCTTGGTTGAATGGCCATCAAGATCATTTCATCATGATAAATGGCGCCCAATCTGCTCGGTCACTTTTGCATTTTGTTGATATTTTTAAACTTGCTGATGCTGCTGGCCTTTTGCGCAAACCTGATTTGGCTGTTCAACGCATGAAACAACTTCTTGCGATCTTTGGTGTGTGATGCGTGTTCTTCAACCACAAGACTGCGCAATCAATACTGCTACGTTTGGCTTTCAAGCGCCGATTGGTGAGGTGATCGAAGCGATTGCCAGACATGGATTTGCTGGCATAGCGGCATGGCGACGCGAGATGAAAGGACAAAATCTTAATGTTGTGGCAAAACAAATTCGCGATTCCGGTTTGAAAGTCACAGGCTATTGCCGCAGTACATATATTCCTGCCAATAGTCGCGCGGAATTTGTAGCGAACATTGCCGACAACAAGCGAGCACTTGATGATGCCGCCGAACTCGGTGCGCAATCATTTGTGATGGTGGTCGGAACATTGCGAGATTTAACTTTAGCACGCGCGCAAGTTAGCGAGGGCGTTGCTATATTGTTGGAGCATGCAAAAAAATTAAATGTAAAGTTAGCGCTTGAACCTTTGCACCCAGTCTACGCGGCAGATCGAAGCTGCATCACGCTTGCCGAAGAAGCGTTGGATATATGCGATGCAATCGAGGGCGAAGTTGGTGAACCTCAACTTGGAATTTTTGTCGACGCATATCATCTCTGGTGGAGCGCTAATCTGAGGCGCGATATTGAACGCGCGGGGAAATCCAAACGCATTTTTGGATTTCATGTTTCAGACTGGCTGAACCCGACCACTGACATCTTAAATGATCGCGGCATGATGGGCGATGGGGTGATTGATATAAAATCGATCCGCGCGATGGTAGAAGCGGCGGGTTATCAAGGTTTGGTTGAGACTGAAATTTTCTCCATTAACAATTGGTGGAAAAGACCGATGGATGAAACTTTGAAAGTGATTGCAGAGCGCATCAAAACTTCAGTTTGACGCTTTGATCATGTCTGCTGCTTTTTCAGCGATCATAATGGTGGCGGCGTTGGTGTTGCCTGTTACAATGGACGGCATGATCGAGGCGTCGCAAATGCGCAAACCAGCCAACCCGTGCAATTTCAAATTCGGAGTGACCACCGACATTTTATCATGGCCCATTTTGCATGTGCCTGCGGGGTGATGATCGGTCTTGGCATTGGCGCAGGCATAATTGAAGAGTTCTTCATCTGTTTTCAAATTTGCGCCGGGCAGATTTTCGGATTTGATAAACGACTTGAGAGCATTCTGATTCATGATTTCACGCGCCATTCGCAATCCTCTGATCGACATTTCCTTGTCATAGGGGTCGGCCCAATAATTCGGATCAATCAGAGGGGCCGCATTTTGATCATCAGAGGCAAGGCGCACTGTGCCGCGCGAACGCGGACGCATATAGGCTGAGTTCAGCGTGGCACCTGCATTTTTCATTTTGGCCACACCTGCTTCAATGCCGGAGCCCAAGCCGAAGTGGAATTGAATATCGGCCGATCTTGCGTTTTCATCTGCATACCAAAAGCCGCCTTGGCTAAAGAGGCTCGATGCGACGGGGCCGGTTTTTGTGAGAATATATTGGAGGCCAGCGAGGGCGGCCCAATGGGGCTTGCCGTATTTGTCATAGGTGTGATCGCCTGTGCATTCACTAATAACAAAGAGATCGAGATGGTCTTGAAAATTTGAACCGACACCAGGCAAATCGTGTAATGTTTTAATGCCGACGGATTGAAGGTGATCGGCGGGACCAATGCCTGATTGCATCAATAATTTGGGCGAACCAATTGCACCAGATGTTAAGATCACTTCTCGATCTGCACTAAATATTTGGCCGTCCAATAACTCGACACCAATGGTGCGATGGTTTTCAATCATCAGCCTACGGACGATTGCATTTTGTCTGACGCTGAGATTGCTGCGACCGCGCGCCGGATCGAGAAACGCCGTTACCGTCGACGAACGGCGTGCGTTCTTTTGAGTGAGTTGATAATAGCCAACACCGTCTTGCGACGCGCCGTTGAAATCATAATTGCGTGGAATGCCGAGTTCGCCAGCTGCTGCGAAGAAGGCTTCGCAAATTGGCAGTGAGGAGCGCGGGTCGGACACGCCCAATGGACCCCCTTTACTATGAAACTGATCGGCACCTCGTTCAAAATCTTCCGAGCTTTTGAAGTAAGGCAGCACGTCTTCATAACTCCAACCTTCGCATCCGAGTTGTCGCCACTCGTTGAAGTCCAAAGCATTGCCGCGGTTATAGAGCTGCGCGTTAATTGATGATCCGCCGCCGATCACCTTGACTTGCGTGAAACGCAGCACTCGGTTTTGCAAGTGCTTTTGGGGAACGGTTGACCAGCCCCAAGATGCTATGCCTTTGGTCATTTTTGCAAAGCCCGCTGGCCAATGAAACAAAATGTTGCGATCAGAACCGCCTGCTTCAAGTAACAAAACGGTTACATCTGAATTCTCACTCAGCCGACCCGCCAGTACGCAGCCTGCTGAGCCGCCACCGACGATGATATAATCAAAATTCATTGGAAATCCTCGTCAGGCTAAGGTTAATTCTGCTCCGGTCGTTGGTCAATAGTAAAACCACTATTGAAACGGAGGTAAAAGCTGCTTATTGTTTTGATTGCAGCAAGGACTTGGAATGATGCCCGAAAACCATGGATTGAAAATTGCGACTGAATTGGCAGATTTCATAACCAATGAGGCGCTAGTGGGAACTGGTGTTTCGGAAGATCATTTTTGGAAAGCATTTGCAAATATTATTCATGATCTCGCTCCGGAAAATCGGGCATTGCTGAAAATTCGTGATGAATTGCAGAGCAAGATTGATACATGGAATTCAGAGCATGCTTCGCAGTTTGATTTGACGGCATATAAATCATTTCTAAAGTCCATCGGCTATCTTCGCGATGAAGGCCCCGACTTTGAAATTACCACACAGAATGTGGATGAAGAAATTGCTTCGCTAGCTGGGCCACAATTGGTGGTGCCCATCAATAACGCCCGTTTTGCTTTGAATGCAGCCAATGCGCGCTGGGGTTCATTATTTGATGCACTCTATGGAACGGACGTGATTTCTGTTGATAGTAATAAGGGGCCTTTTGACCCGATGCGGGGTGCTGCTGTTACGGCTTGGGCGATTGAATTTTTAAACCAAGCTATGCCACTGAAAAATGGAAGTTGGGCCAACGCTAGTTCAAAGTCATTCGCCTTGGCTGATGACACACTATGCGTTGGACACACGGGTTCGATGTCTCAACCGGAATCTATTTTACTGAAACACAATGGCTTGCATGTTGAAGTGAAATTTAATGTCTCCGGCATAGCCGATGTGATTTTAGAGTCTGCCCTGACCACCATTATGGATTTCGAAGATTCTGTCGCGGCGGTTGATGCTGAAGATAAAGTTTTGGGTTACCGCAATTGGCTTGGGCTGATGAATGGTGATTTGGCTGAGAACATTACAAAAAATGGAAAGACCTTTGAGCGCAAACTAAATCCTGACAGGCAATATATCGGGCAGGACGGAAAGCCTTTCTCACTTCACGGACGATCGTTGATGTTGATTCGTAATGTTGGTCATCTGATGACTAATCCGGCGATTATAGATTCTCAAGCCTATGAAGTACCTGAAGGCATTATGGATGCGATGATTACTGGATTGATCGCGCTGCATGATAAAGGCATGAATTCACGTCATGGTTCAGTTTATATTGTGAAGCCGAAAATGCATGGCCCGGATGAAGTGGCATTTGCTTGCAAGATCTTCTCGCGTGTTGAGCAGGCTTTGGGCATGGAGCCGAACACATTGAAAATCGGCATTATGGATGAAGAGCGGCGCACCACGATCAATCTAAAAGAATGTATTCGCGCCGCCAAAGAACGTGTGGTGTTTATCAATACGGGTTTCTTGGATCGCACGGGTGATGAAATTCATACGTCGATGAATTTGGGGCCAATGCTTCGCAAGGGCGATATGAAATCAGCCACTTGGATCGGGGCCTATGAAAACTGGAATGTTGACACTGGTTTGGCCTGCCATCTGCCCGGCAAAGCGCAAATCGGCAAGGGCATGTGGGCCATGCCGGATAGAATGGCCGCGATGATGGAGCAGAAGATCGCGCATCCTAAGGCGGGTGCGAACACTGCTTGGGTGCCCTCGCCCACAGCGGCCACATTGCATGCCACGCATTATCATCAGGTGTTGGTCAGTTCGGTTCAGGAGACATTGCGCAAACGCCCGCGTGCTAAGTTAGATGATATTTTGTCAGTGCCAGTGGTACAGCGGCCCAATTGGAGCTCTGACGATATTCAAAAGGAACTTGATAATAACGCTCAGGGTTTGCTTGGTTATGTTGTTCGCTGGGTTGACCAAGGTGTGGGCTGTTCCAAAGTGCCAGACATCAACAATGTGGGATTGATGGAAGACCGTGCGACGCTACGCATATCATCGCAACACATTGCGAACTGGTTGAAGCATGGCGTTTGCACAAAGGCTCAAATTTTGGAAACTCTAAAACGTATGGCGAAAGTGGTAGATACGCAGAATGCGGGTGATGCGCTCTATTGTCCGATGGCTGATAATTTTGACAACTCCTTGGCTTTTCAGGCGGCTTGCGACTTGATTTTTAAAGGTGATGCTCAGCCCAATGGCTATACCGAGCCTCTGCTTCACGCTTATCGATTGAAGGTTAAAGCTCTTAATTCATAGCTTTTGGGCGGCAATCAAAAATTCTGCATTCCCATCGCCGCCTTCGAATGGTGACGGAATTATTCCGTGTACGGACCATCCGCTGGTGCTCAGAAAAACGGATACTTCTTCGTTCACGCGTTCATAGGCGTTTTTATCTTTCACCAGCCCGCCCTTGCCAACGCCATCTTTACCCACTTCAAATTGTGGCTTGATGAGTGCTATGATTTGAGCACCAGGTTTCACCAAGTTCAAAGCAGGTGGCAGTGCGATATGAAGCGGAATGAAGCTCACATCACAAGTAATCAACGACACATCTTCGGAGATATACTCGGCTTCTAAATCACGCGCGTTCAGGCCTTCATGCAAAGTTATCCGGTCATCGCGTAGCATCATTTGGCTGTGGCCCACATCTATGGCGAAGACATGTTTAGCGCCGCGTTCCAACAGCACTTCGGTGAAACCGCCAGTGGATGCGCCGATGTCTAGGCATTCGCGGCCTTCAATTTCGATCTTAAAATGATCGAGCGCGTGAACAAGTTTCAAGGCCGCGCGAGACACATATTGGCTGCCTTCGTCGGTGATGGTCAGCTTGGCTTCGCTCAAAACCATTTGCGATGGTTTGCGCGCGGGTTCCCCGTCCACTTGAACTAGACCGCGCAAAATTGCATCGCGTGACCTCGCTCTGCTTGGATAGAGCATTCGCGCAACCAAGGCTTCATCTAAACGTTGGCGGATCAATCGACGTCCAGTGGAGTTGTGCCTGTTGGCTTGCCGTTGGCACCAAGGGTGATTTTTTCAATGCGAGCTTCGGCTTCAGCCAATTTGGTTTCGCAATGTTTGCGCAACGCTTCTCCGCGCTCATAGATCTTGATTGATTCTTCCAAATCAACACGCCCTGATTCAAGTTTGGCTACGATCTCTTCCAACAAGGCCAAGGCTTTTTCGAATGACAAGGATTTAATTTCTGCTTCTTCAGCCATGTTTAGTCTTCCTCGTCTTGTTCATATTCATCTTGATCGCCCATGATGGCCGAGCCATGCATGAGGGCTGCCAGATGCGCACCCACGCCACCAGCTAACCCTTGCAAATCATAGCCGCCTTCGAGGATGGAAACAACGCGGCCTTCGCAATGGGTTTGAGCAATTTCCATCAATTGTAAGGTGGCCCAAGCAAAATCTTCTTCGACCAATTCCAAACTGCCCAGTGGATCGCGCACATGGGCATCAAAACCAGCGCTGATAATTACAAGGTCGGGTTCGAAGGCATTGAGGTTCGTCAAGATTTTATTGGTCATGGCCTCCCGAAATTGCGGGCCGCCGTCACCGGCTCGCAGAGGCGCGTTAAAAATGTTGCCCACGCCTGTTTCGCTCACTGCGCCCGAGCCGGGATAAAGTGGCATTTGGTGGGTGGAGCCATAAAACATGTCTTTGTCTGACCAGAAAATATCTTGCGTGCCGTTGCCATGGTGCACGTCAAAATCGATCACCGCCACGCGCGTCGCATCATATTTTGCACGGGCGTAAAAAGCGGCAATCGCGGCATGGTTGAAAAAGCAAAACCCCATGGCGCGGTTATGTTCGGCATGGTGACCTGGTGGGCGCATGGCGAGAAAAGCATTTTGTGCTTCGCCCTTGAATACGGCATCAACAGCCGCGGTTGCGCCACCCACGGCGCGGAGCACGGCTGGCAAAGTTCCGGGCGACATCACAGTGTCAGAGTCCAGATATTCGAACCCCTCTTCGGGGGCCGCGCTTAAGATGCGCTGATAATGTTCTTCTGTGTGGCAGCGGATGATGTCTTCAGCGCTACCCAAAGGCGCTTCGCGATTGACAATGGATTTGAAATGCGGCGAGCGCAAAACATCATGGACTGCACGGATGCGGTCGATCCGCTCGGGGTGGCCGTCGGGGGTCACATGGGCCATGCTGGCGGGATGAGAGAAAACAAAAGTTGACATGGGTGCTGGGTAGCCGAAAATTTTATGTGATGCTATAGGGCTTTGATGATCAGCGCCCAAGATATTTCAAAAGCCGCCGACCTACTTTTGGGCGGGCAGTTGGTGGCGTTTCCAACCGAGACGGTTTATGGGCTTGGGGCTTTGGCAACCGATGATAAAGCCGTGGCGCAGATTTATGCAGCCAAGGGGCGGCCGACGTTTAATCCATTGATTTCGCATGTACCTGATGTTGAAGCGGCTTTTGCGCTGGGTGAGTTTTCGGCTGATGCATTGAAACTTGCCGCACGGTTCTGGCCGGGGCCTTTGACGCTTGTGGTTCCGCGCTGGAGCACTTGCAATGTTTCTTTACTCGCTTCTGCGGGTTTGCCTTCGCTGGCCATACGTGTTCCACAGCATGTAGTTGCGTTGGAATTGCTGCGAGCGGTGGGGAAAGCCGTAGTTGCACCGTCGGCCAATCCATCGGGGCGTATTAGTCCAACAACGGCGCAGCATGTGCGGGATGGTTTGGGAGATAAAGTTTCGATAGTGCTTGATGGTGGGCCGTGTGCGGTTGGAGTTGAGTCAACTGTTGTGAGTTTTCTTGATGGTAAAACGACGTTGCTTCGGCCCGGTGGATTGGCGCGTGAGGTTATTGAAGATGCTCTAGGGATTAGAATGCTTGATGCGATTGGTGGCGTGATGCATTCGCCGGGGCAAATGGAAAGTCATTATGCGCCGCATGCAGCGATGCGGTTGAATGCTGAGGCTCCGTTGAATGGAGAAGCTTATTTGGGATTTGGAAAATTTGAGAGTGCGCATAATCTTTCGTCATCGAGTGATGTGGTTGAAGCTGCTGCAAATCTATTTCGCATGTTGCATGAGTTGGACGCGACTAAGCCGACACGCATTGCCGTGGCTCCAATCCCGATGAGTGGTTTAGGCGAGGCTATAAATGATCGCCTGAAACGCGCGGCGGCCCCGCGATGATAGTTTACACTTTTGCATTCTACTCATTCCGTCATTCCCGCGCAGGCGGAAAACCAACTTGGCTACAAGTCGAGTTGGTAGAAAGTTGGGTTCCCGCCTGCGCGGGAATGACGGATTTTGGGAGCGGCGCTTAAATGCAGCAACAATTGCCCTCTGCAGAAACACTGCAACGCTTCATCGATGTGGTCGGCGCGAAAAACGCTATTAGCAACACCTCTGACATGGCCCCCTACATGCGCGAATGGCGCGATCTCTGGCCGGGCACTTCGCCGCTGGTGTTGCGGCCCGCCAACACCGATGAAGTTTCGCGCATCATGAAGATTTCGTTTGAGACAAACACGGCCATTGTTCCGCAATCTGGCAACACTGGTTTGGTGGGTGGGCAGATGCCCACGGGGCCTGAGGTTTTGTTATCGCTTGACCGGATGACGAAGATTATTTCGGTTGATGCAGATGATTATTCGATGACTGTTGAAGCAGGATGCATTTTGAAAAATTTGCAGAATGCGGCTGATGCAGTTGACCGACTTTTTCCTCTGAGCCTCGCCTCTGAAGGATCGTGCCGGATTGGCGGCAATCTTTCGAGCAACGCGGGCGGTTTGAATGTGCTGGCTTATGGCAATATGCGCGATTTGTGTTTGGGGCTTGAAGTTGTGTTGGCCGATGGGCGCATCTGGAATGGGCTCAAGAAACTTCGCAAAGACAATACCGGCTATGATTTGAAGAACCTGTTCGTCGGTGCTGAAGGAACGCTTGGGATCATCACTGCTGCGGTGTTGAAACTTTATCCAAAACCGCGCCGCAACGATACGGCGTTCATCGCCGTACCCTCCCCCCAAGCTGCAATTGATTTGTTGGCGCTGGTTAAAAATGAAAGCGGCAATCGCGCTGTGGCGTTTGAATTGATGCCAGACATCGCGATGGGTTTTACGGTGAAGCATATGGGGATCATCAACCCGATTACGTCACCATCGCCCTGGTATGTGCTCACTGAATTGGCCGATGCAGTGCCCGGAAGTTTTGAAACAATTTTAGAAAAAGCGATGGAGATGGGTATTGTGACTGATGCGTCCATCGCACAGTCGGAGGCACAGCGCCAAGCGTTGTGGGCCATTCGCGAATTGATGCCGGAGTCGCAGCGCCATGAAGGTGGCTCGATCAAGCATGATGTGTCTGTGCCTGTGTCACATATTCCAGCGTTCATTGCTGAGGCGACGAAAGCTGTGAATGGCTTTATGGCCGATGCCCGTGTGATGTGCTTTGGCCATATGGGCGACGGCAATATGCATTTTAATGTCACGCAACCCGTGGGCATGAACAAACAGAAATTTTTAGATCAATGGCACGCCATGAATTGGGTGGTGTTTGATGTGGTGCTGAAACATGGTGGCTCAATCAGCGCGGAGCATGGCATTGGGCAATTGAAGCGCGATGATATGTTGCGGATCAAGTCACCTGTGGAATTGGACATGATGCGCGGGGTGAAGGCGATGCTTGACCCGAAAGGCATTATGAATCCGGGCAAGGTTTTACCGCCTGCCTAATTTAACTTTGCTTTCAACACCATTTCCAGATTCGCCTTATGCACTGCTTCATAGGGTTTGAAATAATGCACCCATCCGGCTTCAAGCGGGCCTGAAATAATCTGGCGCAAAGGTTGGTCACGCAATTCTGGCTCGGTGGCCATGCGTTTCAACATGCGGATATACTGTTGTGTGGCGCGGATCAGGGTTTTGCCATAGCCGCCTTTGGCGATCACATCAGCATGACCGTGGTTGGGCAGGATGTGGGTTGGGTTCAGTGCCCAGATGTGATCGAGATCAGCGAGATGGGTGTTCAGAAATTCGGGTTCGGCGACGTAAGTGATTGTATCTTCCATGGTGTCGCCCGCCAGTAAGAGGCCCTGCTCTGCCATCCAGATAACAGTTGCGTCATCGCTATGGATATTGAATTCTAAGAACTGCAAATCCAGCGTGCCTAGTTTGAAGTTCATCGATTTTGAAAAAATCTGCGTCGGCATGATGAGTGGATTGATGGCAGGAAGTCCGTGGTCGGTGCCATCTTCAATTGCTGATTTATGTTTTGCTAAATGATCAGCGGTTTTTTGGTTTGCGATGACCTTGCAGTCTTTGAACACTTCGGTTCCCGCCACATGATCGAGATGCCAATGGCTGAGCAGAACCGTTATTTTTGAAACACCGATGCTGGATAGGTGGTCACGAATGGCGCGGGCATAGTCGTTCGAACAATGCGTGTCGTAAACCAAGGCTTCATGGCCATCGACAATGGCATAACTTGCGATGCCCAATGACAGCGCACCACTATCAACCCAATTGTCCTGCTCCATGAAACGGTAACCCGGCACGCGACCATCGTAATAGGCGTAGATGTTTTTGTGGGGCTGGAGGATGCGCAGATGTTTGGTCATGTTTTTCATTTCAAAAGTTACGTTGCCACCCGCCAAACCGTCTTTCCCGCGAAGGCGGGAATCCAACTTTTAACAGCAGGCTTGAACTGAAGTTGGGTTCCCGCCTTCGCGGGAATGACGGTTATAGGGGGAGTGGCTTCTAAATCAAATCCAGTTGCGATTTTGGTGGCGCTGGCTTTGGTGGCGGTGCGTTGCGAGCGATAATTGTGGGTTCCATGGTGAAGTAATCATCGGGCGGGGGCTTTAGCAAGTGTCGCACATTTTCTTCCGTGCCATCAAGCCAACGGTCAAAATCGTTAGGGTGAATCACAACCGGGCTACGGTCATGGATTGTTGCGATGACGAGATTGGGATCAGTGGTTAGCATGGCCGCTGTTTCAAGCTCCGAACCATCAGCACTTTGCCAATGTTCCCATATGCCACCAAAAGCGAAGAGGCCGTTATCTGGGCGGTGGATAAAATAGGGGCGCTTTTTGCCGGGCACATCGCCTTCCCATTCATAAAAGCCATCAGAGGGAAAAAGGCAGCGACGGCGGCGGATGGAATTTTTGAAACTTAGCTTTTCATAAACTGTTTCACTACGGGCGTTAATCAATGGACGTGGCTGAATTTCTTTGGCCCAGCTTGGAACAAAACCCCAGCGCACCAATTCAAAGTGGCGCTGACGGTCTGGGCCGTTACGCACAATAGCGATGGGGCTGCCCGGCGTTACATATTCACGCGGCGGGAATATGGGCTGTTCTAAATATTTGAACAAAGCCCTTGCTTCATCGGCCGGTTTGCGAAAACTATAGAGACCACACATGAGGCGACAATAGCGATATGACAGAACCAATTCTAGGAGCATCTGCTTGCATTTGGCGAGACGGCCAAGTTCTATTGATCAAGCGGGGAAAGCCGCCGGGCAAAGGATTGTGGAGTTTGCCGGGTGGGAAGATTGAAGTGGGCGAAACGGCAGAGGCTGCGGCAGTTCGCGAATTGTTTGAGGAAACAAAAGTGCGGGCTGAACTTTTCAAACAGATGGGCCCCTTTGAAATCAAGCGGGGCGACGATGTGATATATTCAATTACGTGTTTTGCAGGACATTATATTTCAGGCGAAGCCATTGCCTCCAGCGATGCTGCTGATGTGGCATGGGTTTATCCACAGGCATTGGCCACTTTGGAACTGGCTCCAAATATCGCGCAAGCTATTGCGGATGCACAAGAACTGTTGAAGCTTTAGTTCAAAGTTGCGTGGTGCCGTTAACCTTCTCTTAAGGTTCGACTCGCCGTCATAGATTCCAATGTTAATGTAAATTAACGCAACTGGGGTGGGCTCAGCAGCGGCGCACAAGTTGAGTTTCATGTATAAATTAACCGAAGACCAAATCGCCGAACTGCCGCCGCAAGAAGCCAAACAAATGGCGCTGCGCTATATTCTCGAAGCGTGGGAAGAAGCAATTTATGATGGGCTTGACCCTGACGCGATTGCCACTGCTGCGATATTCGCGTCACTGTCGGACATGATTGCCACTTATGGCGAAGAGCCTGTTGCTGTGATGTGCGAGCGATTGCCAGAACGCATTCGGTCTGGTGAATTTACGGTGGGCAAGACACACCAATAGGAATTTTAAGGATTCGATTCTGACCAAGGATTCCGTCATTCCCGCGAAGGCGGGAATCCAACTTTAAACAACATGTCTGGGCGGAAGTTGGTTTCCCGCCTTCGCGGGAATGACGATGTTGGTGGCAAATGATTCAAATATTTGGCACTGCCCTTACTTTGTAAAACCCATTAACAAAACACTATGAACCATCTCCCCGATAGCCGTTATTCTTGGATCCGCCTTGCGGCTTCAATTGCGCTTGCGACAACGGGTGGCATTGGGCTTTGGGCTGGTGTGGTGGTTTTGCCTTTTATTCAGGCCGACTTTCATGTTGACAGAGCGGGCGCGTCTTTCCCCTACACCATGACAATGCTTGGGTTTGCGTTTGGTGGCATCCTTTCTGGCAAACTGGCCGACAGATTTGGTATTATGATTCCGATGATGATGAGCGGTGTGATGCTTTGCGTTGGATTTTTTGCAGCAGCATTTGCGCCAAATTATTGGAGTTATGTGGCGGCTTCTGCTATCGTCATTGGTGGGCTGGGCAGTGGCACAACATTTGGGCCCTTGGTTGCTGACGTGTCTTTGTGGTTCCAAAAACGGCGCGGCATTGCGGTAGGGATTGTTGCATCAGGCAACTATTTGGCAGGTACAATTTGGCCACCGCTATTGACATATCTCACACAAAATTATGGTTGGCGTTCGGCTTTTATGTTCATCGGCGTGGTTTGCATCGTGATTATGGTGCCTTTGTCTCTCATGCTACGCGAACGCGCATCGTTGGTTGAGCGGCCAAGTGCGGCGGCAACAGCCCAAGGGACAAAGGGCACGAATGTTCTGCAGGCCATCTTGATATTGGCGGGGCTGTCCTGCTGCGTGGCGATGAGCATGCCGCAAGTTCATATCTTGGCTTATTGCGGCGATCTTGGGTTTGACCGCGCTGTGGGTGCGCAAATGCTTTCAGTCATGTTGGGCTTTGGCGTGGTGAGCCGATTGATTTCGGGCTATATGTCTGATCATATCGGCGGTATCGGCACATTGATCATCGGTTCATTTTTGCAATCCTTGGCCCTGTTGTTTTACATTCCATTCAATGGCCTGACATCGCTTTATCTGGTGACGGCATTATTCGGTTTGGCGCAAGGAGGCATTGTGCCCAGCTACGCTTTGATTGTGCGTGATCACTTTCCAGCCAAAGAAGCAGGCGTTCGGATTTCGATGGTGTTGACGGCCACCGTATTAGGCATGGCGCTTGGTGGCTGGCTATCTGGCGTGATTTTTGATCATACCGGATCTTATAAATTGGCGTTCTTGCATGGGGTCGCTTGGAACTTGCTGAACATGGCGATTGCGTTTTGGTTGTTGATTGGAAAGCTGCGGCCAAAGCAGATTTTAGCCTGAACTGTAAACTATCACGCAATTGATCCCTTGACCTCGTGAGGTCTAGGGGCTTTGCTGCATTGCAATATCATGAACAAAATAAATTCATATCTGGCGATATTCGGTAATTTTGGAGCCGAAGGAGCAAACTTGGGTGCGCAGGCGCTGGGGCAGAAGGGTAAAGCGCTTTGCGAAATGGCAAAGCTTGGTCTTTCGGTGCCGCCCGGCTTTGTTTTGACGGTTGAAGCTTGCAAACAAATTGCTGCGGGCAAAGCGACGGTTGAGATTAAAGCAGAAATTGTATCGGCTTTGGGACGCATGGCTGAAGAGACGGGGTGTTCGCTCGGCGACCATAAGAATTTGCTGCTTCTGGCCGTTCGGCCGTCGATGCCGCTGGCACTGCCGGGCACTTTGGAAGCAGTTCTGAATTTGGGTCTCAATGATGAGACCGTTGAAGGCTTGGCCAAGTTTTCTGGTGATCCAAGTTTTGCACATGAATGCTATCGCCGCTTTATTCAGAATTATGCGCATGTTGTGATGGGTGATGACCCGGCAGCTTTTGAAGACTTGCTGAGCTTGTTTATTGAAGAGCGGGGCTATGTTTCAGCCACCGAAATCAAAAGTTCGGACGGGCGCGAATTAACAGCGCGGTTTAAGTCACAGCTTGAAGCACATGACAATCAGGTGTTTCCGCAAGATGTGCATGAGCAGCTTTGGAACACAATTGTCGCATTGGTGCGCGGCTGGAATGGGCCGCGGGCTAAAACGCACCGGAAGATTCAGGGTGTGGAAGCTGATGCTGGTTTTGCAATTGTTGTGCAGGCCATGGTGTTCGGAAATCAGCCCGAACAATCTGGAGCTGGGCACGCTGCCTCGCGGCATGCGCAAACGGGTGAGCTTGCCATTCAGGGCGAATATTTGGTTGATGCACAGGGGCCAGATTTAATCGCACGATTGCGGCATAGCATGGCATTGCGCAATGGCGATGTTTCATTGGAACTGACTATTCCTGCTGCGTTTCAAGATTTGCGCAATGGCTTGTTTAAGCTTGAACAGCATTTGCGCGATGCTGTGGAAGTGGATTTTACGATAGCGCAGGGACAGCTTTGGTTTTTAGACGTCAAACCCGCAAGACGCACGACTGCCGCCGCAATCAAGATTGTGGCTGATATGGTGCGACAAAATTTGATGAGCGAAGCAGAGGCCTTGCTCCGCATTGATCCACTGTCGCTTGATCAATTGTTGCACTCCACTTTGGCCGCCGACACGAAACGCGAAGTGATTGCGGCGGGTTTGCCTGCCTCTCCCGGTGCTGCATCTGGCATGATTATATTTGATGCTGAAGAAGCTCGGGTTCTTGTGGCACAAGGCTATCATGTGATTTTGGTAAGACCTGAAACTTCGCCTGAAGATATTAAGGGCGTGCATGTGGCGGACGGGGTTTTAACCACGCGTGGCGGCATGACATCTCATGCGGCTGTGATTGCGCGCGGCATGGGCAAGCCTTGCGTGGCTGGTGCTGCATCGTTAAAAATTGATATTGCTGATGGCACATTAAAAGGGCCGGGTCTTACTCTGAAAAAGGGTGATGTTATCACAATTGATGGCAGTTTGGGCCAAATCCTCAAAGGCGAAGTTGCTGTTGTGAAGCCTTCGCTTTCTGGTGATTTTGCGATGTTCCTTGGCTGGGCTGACAAGGCGCGGCGCATGCAAGTGCGCACCAATGCCGAGACCCCGCATGATGCAAAAATTGCTCGTGATTTTGGGGCCGAGGGCATTGGGCTTTCGCGCACTGAACATATGTTCTTTGAAGGCGACCGCATTATTGCCATGCGCGAAATGATCTTGGCGGATGGGGAACGGGATCGTCGTGCGGCTTTGGCCAAAATTCTACCCGTTTTGCGTAACGATTTTGAAGCGCTGTTTGCAATCATGGCCGGATTTCCGGTTTGCATTCGGTTGCTTGATCCACCTCTGCATGAATTTTTGCCTTCGGTTGCCGACGACGTTGTTGGAATTGCCAAGGATCTTAAAATTGATCCAGCTTCGCTGCGCCGCCGTGTGGCAGAACTTCGTGAGCAAAACCCGATGTTAGGCCACCGGGGCGTTCGGTTGCTTTTGAGCTACCCCGAAATTACCGACATGCAGGCAAGGGCGATTTTTGAGGCCGCGGCCAATGTGGCCGTTGCAACGGGCAAGGCGCCGATTGCCGAAATTATGGTGCCGCTGGTTTCAGCACGGGCTGAGCTTGATGCAGTGCGCAAGCGGATTGATATGGTGGCTGACGAAGTGCGCAGCGAAACGGGGCAAGATATTACCTATTTCGTTGGTACAATGATTGAACTACCGAGGGCGGCCTTGAAAGCCCAAGACATCGCCAAGGCGGCAGAGTTCTTCTCATTTGGCACGAATGATCTGACGCAGACGACTTATGGTATTAGCCGCGACGATTCCGCTCGTTTCATAGGCGAATATACCGCTCGGGGAATTTTTCCGTATGACCCTTTCATCAAATTAGACGTGGACGGCGTGGGGGAACTCATCAATTTTGCGGTCGACCGGGGCCGTTTAGGACGGGCTGATCTGCATTTGGGCATTTGCGGCGAGCATGGCGGCGACCCAGACTCAATTGCCTTTTGCGAACAAATTGGGCTGGATTATGTGTCTTGTTCGCCTTTCCGCGTGCCTATTGCAAGGCTGGCTGCAGCCCAAGCTACACTTAAAAATTCATTTAAATCAAAGCATTAACCCAAATGTTAATTTGGACTTAAAAGTGGCTTCTTTGGGTTGTCGGCATGGTTAACCTATGCTAAACGCCCTTAGGTTATGATATAGATCTTCGGTCGAAAGTAGGATTTGGTACATTGAATCAACACAATGGTTTGCATCGTCGGCGTCGCTTAGAAGACCTCAACTCGCTTGAGACTGCTTTGCACCCGAAATCAGCATTTCGTGACTTTGTTCCAATGGCCTTTGCGGGCGTTATGTTAGTGACGGCGTTTGCTTTTGCTGGTCACTATATCGGTCGTAATGCTGATGCGCACAATGCTGCTATTGAAGACATGGCCCCACTTGTGATGCCAACGACGGCGTTGGCGACCAAGGGTTCGCTTTTGCCAGAAGGTGAAACCTTCGCACTGCTGAACATGAAAACTTTGCGCAGCCAGACAGTTTTGATGGAAGGCAAAGGCGATTTGCAAGAAATGGCCGCAGTTGAGCCAGTTCCAGCACCTCTTCCTGCTCCGAAGCCCAAGCTCAAGTCTGTTAAGATTGCCAGTCTTGCTAAAGGTGTTCAAATTACGCCTGCTTCGATTGATCTGAAGCACCCTGAAGGGCCTGTCCCGGCTGTTAAGCGCTTAGTTGTGGCCCCTGCTCTCCCGAATGTTCAAAAGTCTTTGACGCTGGACAAGGAAACAAAGACCAAAGTGGTTGCCCAGCGCCGCGTCCGATTAGCTGAGGAAAATTGTTTGGCGCGGGCGGTTTATTTTGAATCACGGTCTGAATCTGATCTCGGTCAACTGGCGGTGGCCAAGGTTATTCTTAACCGCGTTAAATCACCCGCTTATCCAAAATCGATTTGTGGCGTAGTTTATCAAGGTTCTGGCACACGCAATTCTTGTCAATTCTCATTTGCATGTGATGGCTTGCCAGATGATGTGAACCAACCCGGTGCTTGGTCTCATGCCAAGGCAATTGCTCAGCGCGCTATTGGCGGCGACCCCGCGATTGCGATGATGGGCGCTGCCACCAATTATCATGCTGACTATGTAAAACCACGTTGGGCAAAAACGATGCGCAAACTGGCCCGCATTGGTCACCATATTTTCTACGCTGGCGGTTAAGGTTTTAAAATAAACGGTCGGCCTTCATAGGCGTTTGCCCCTCTCCCGATTACTTCCACTGCGTTTAACATGCGTCCGTTACGGCCGAGCAATTGATCGACTTGGGATGTAATCATCTTATTTGGCGTAGCTGAGGGTGAAGCTGTTCGCAGCTCTTGAGCCAGTTCCATTTCATCTGAGTTGGGGCGGAGAATGCAAAGGGCAGCAAATGCTGACGCCGTTGACCGGCTGATGCCAGCCCAGCAATGGATCAACATGGGTTGTTTTTGATCCCAATTTTCTATGAAAGTAATAAGCCGCTTTGCATCAGCAATGCGCGGTGAGATGAGGCCCTGAGTATCGGAATTGATGTCGTTGAACGTGAGCTTCAGATGCCTGTCGATGCCAGTATATTCGGGATGTGGCATTTCAGGACTTAAAATTCCGATCACTGATTTTGCGCCATGCACATCAATTTGAGTTTGGGCGACATATAATCCGCAGACGATGATCATGTGAGAGCTTTAAAGGTTTTGACAAATTCGGCGGCGGCTTTGTTGGGCTCCCATGTTTCCAATGCGTGGAATTTTTTGTCCCCTGAAAGACCTTTGGGACGACCAAAGAATTTTTCAGCTTCGGGGATGGAGAAACCTGCAAGTTGGGTGGCTTCGAGGTAAGCGGCCATTTTATCGGCTTGTTTAATCAGTGCTTCGGTTTCATCCGTGGCTTTGGGTGGCAAACTGAAACGAACATGAATTGCGGCCATGAGGCGGTGTTCGAACGCTTTGTAGTTCAGGCCCAACGCGGCTTTAAATGGTGAGATCATATCGCCAATCACATATTCTGGTGCATCATGCAGCAAGGCCACAAGGCGCAATTGTTTGATGGGCCGATCATTGCAATGCGCAAAAATCTGTTCAACCAACACGCAATGTTGCGCCACTGAAAAGGCATGATCACCTTTGGTTTGACCATTCCAACGGGCCACACGGGCGAGGCCATGGGCAATGTCTTCGATTTCAATATCCAAGGGTGACGGATCAAGTAGATCGAGCCGGCGGCCAGATAACATACGTTGCCACGCTCTTGGCGCTG
Organism: Aestuariivirga sp.; assembly: GCA_043744395.1. GTDB lineage: Bacteria > Pseudomonadota > Alphaproteobacteria > Rhizobiales > Aestuariivirgaceae > Aestuariivirga. The sequence continues at coordinate 70,018 of JAYTUV010000055.1, read as the reverse complement.
CGTCTGCCATTCATCGCACCAGTTTCTTCACAGCTTCATGGCGGTGGCAATCCACCATGTGATCATTGAAAAATCCTGTCGCTTGCATGAAAGCATAAACAATGGTGGGGCCGACAAATTTAAAGCCTTTTTGTTTTAGATCTTTTGAGATTTTTTCAGCGAGTGGGGTTTTGCCCGGCACATCTTTCATTGAATTGAATTTATTCACGACGGGTTCGCCATCCACAAAATCCCAGAGATATTTTGAGAAATCGTCGATCTTCAAATAGGCTTGCGCGTTGAGAACCGTGCCTTCAATTTTCAAACGGTTGCGCACGATGCCAGCGTTCAGCATGAGTGCATCTTTTTTATGACGATCATAGGTGATGATCTTTTCTGGGATAAAACCATCAAAGGCTTCGCGGAAATTTTCGCGCTTTCGCAATATCGTGATCCAGCTGAGGCCCGCTTGGAAACCGTCTAAGATTAATTTTTCAAAAAGAGCACGCGAGTCATATTCAGGCACACCCCAATCGGTGTCATGATAATGGACATAGAGCGGGTCAGTTCCGCACCAAGAGCAACGGCAAATCCCGTCTTCATGTTTAATCGCGGTCATCGTGCGGCCTCGGGGATCGTGACGTCATATTTGATCCAATCTGGCTTTTGCACTTTGACAATAGCAGAATTTGACATGAGTGGCGCAGTGACTTCCGCGAGGCGGTCGAGGCGGAGCAACGCCAGCGCGTTTGTATCGCTTTTGGAAAGAATTTCACCGATGGTTTTTTCTGCGCTGGTGATGGGCGCGCCTTTGGTAAGCCGCTGCCCTGTGACGGGCAAAATGCGGCTGCGGGCTGTGCCTCGGTGCTGCATGCGGGAAACAACTTCTTGGCCGACGTAGCAGCCCTTGATGAAATTTACGCCGCCGAATTGATCGAGATTGGCTTCGTGGGGAAACAGATTGTTCGTACCGATGTCTTGGATGCTATCGGCGAGGCCTAAGGCGATACGGGAAAAGTCATAGCCTTCGCCTATTTTGAATGAACCTTTGGCGGCAAAGAAGCGGTGACCTAAAGCAGCATTACGCGGATCAGGATAACCCTCTTCGCCGACGGCCACTTCCAGATCGTCACGCGCGGTGATCGTCAGTTTGGCGCGGAGCTTATACATCATCAATTTTTGGAGAAGGGCATCGCGTTGCTCAAAGGCGCAATCAATCAAAACATGTTCGCCCGCATTGAACACAAATATATCATGCAAAATTTTTCCTTGCGGGGATAGCAACGCGCCGTAAGCGGCTTGACCTATGGCTAGTGTTGCCACATCACATGTGAGCAGATTATGCAGAAATGCCAGCGCGCCCTCGCCGCTAATGGCGATGACAGCGCGGTCTGTCCGCAATTGGTTTGGAAAGCTTGGTTTTGTCATTGCGCCCGTTCTATCATGGCTTTACGATTGCCGAAACAGGAAGCACCATGAATATTGATCTTATCCTCAAAGGCGGCACTGTCATCAACCAAGATGGCATGGGGGTGCGCGATATTGCTGTGTATCAGGGCCGGATTGTGGGCATTGGTACGGGTTTTAAGGGTGCGGAAGTGGTGGATTGCCGCAATTTGCACATTATGCCCGGCGTGATCGACAGCCAAGTGCATTTCCGCGAGCCTGGCCCCACACATAAAGAAGATTTGGAAACTGGAAGCCGCGCTGCCGTAATGGGCGGAGTGACCTCGGTTTTTGAAATGCCGAACACCAATCCAACCACAACCACGGCTGAAGCCTTGGCTGATAAAATTTCACGCGCGCAGCACCGCATGTTTTGCGATTTTGCTTTTTATGTGGGTGGCACGCGCGAGAATGTGGATGAGATTTCAGCGTTGGAAAAATTGCCGGGCTCTGCTGGTATCAAAGTTTTCATCGGGTCATCGACCGGGGATTTGCTGGTGGAAGACGATGCTGGATTGGAAGCGATTATTTCCAAACTTTCGCGCCGCGCTGCATTTCATAGTGAAGATGAGTTTCGGTTGCGTGAGCGTGTGAAATATCAAGTGGCGGGCGATGCCTCAAGCCATCCCGTGTGGCGCGATGTTGAGGCGGCGCGGCTGTGCACCGAGCGCCTCATTCGCATTGCGCGGAAATTTAATAAGCGCATTCATGTGTTGCATATTTCAACGGCTGAGGAATTGCCTTTGCTGGCTGGTGCTAGGGATTTGGCCACAGTAGAAGTTACGCCGCATCATCTTACTTTATCGGCAGATGATTATGCGCGGCTTGGCACGAAGATTCAGATGAACCCCCCGGTGCGCGAAAAGCATCACCGAGAGGCGTTGTGGGCTGCTATTAACTCCGGGTTGGTGGATGTGTTAGGGTCTGACCATGCGCCGCATACACTGGAGGAAAAGGCCAAGCCTTATCCCGCTTCTCCGTCGGGCATGACAGGGGTGCAAACTCTTGTGCCAATGATGCTAACCCACGTGAACGCGGGCAAGCTTTCGTTGGAGCGCTTGGTTGACCTAACATCGCATGGGCCGCAGCGGATTTTCAATATCAAGAATAAAGGCCGCATTGCTGAAGGCTATGATGCGGATTTCACGATTGTAGATTTGAAGCGCACCGAGACGATCACAAATAAATGGACCCAAAGTCGCAGTGCCTGGACGCCTTATGATGGCGTGAAAGTTAAAGGCTGGGTGGTGGGCACATATGTGCGCGGGCGGCCAGCCATGTGGCAGGGCGAGATTGCAGCGAAAGCATTTGGAGAGGCTGTGAAATTCTAATGGAAAAATTTCGTGCGTTGCTGGTGAGCAAAACTGAGACGGGGCAGCATGTGGAGATTACGCAGCTGACTGAGGCAGATTTAATGGAGGGTGATGTGACCATCGCGGTTTCGCATTCATCGGTGAACTATAAAGATGGATTGGGGATCACGGGCAAAAGCCCGATCTTCCGCAAATATCCGATGATCCCCGGCATTGATTTGGCAGGTGTGGTGACCAAGTCGGCGCATGCAGATTACAAAATTGGTGATGCTGTTGTGCTGGGTGGATGGGGTGTGGGCGAGGGCCATTATGGTGGCTATGCGCAAGTGGCGCGGGTGAATGGGGATTGGCTGGTTCCCTTGCCGAAAAAATTTAGCGCGGCTGAAGCCATGGCCATTGGTGTGGCGGGTTATACGGCCATGCTGTGTGTGATGGCGCTGGAGGAGCAAGGGGTTAAGCCCGACCAAGGCGAGATTTTAGTGACGGGGGCTGCCGGTGGTGTGGGGTCAGTTTCCATTGCATTGTTGAGCACGCTTGGTTTTAAAGTTGTGGCTTCTACGGGGCGCATGGAAGAAGAAGTGTTTTTGAAAGCGCTTGGCGCTGAATTAGTAGTCAATCGAAACGAATTTAATGGGCCAGTGAAGGCTCTGGCGAAAACACGTTGGGCGGGGGCGATTGACAGTGTAGGCTCGACGACACTGGCCAATGTGCTTTCGCAGATTATTCCAGAAGGAACAGTGGCCGCGTGTGGTTTGGCGCAGGGCATGGATTTGCCGGCTTCAGTTGCGCCATTTATTTTGCGTGGGGTTAGGTTGATTGGGGTCAACTCAGTGACCACGCCTAAAGCACGGCGCATGGCGGCGTGGGAACGGCTGGCGCGGGATTTGGATATGGCCAAGCTGCATGCGCTAACCAGAACCGTGAAGCTGGATGATGTACCAAAGGTGGCGGAGGAGATTGTGGCGGGGAAGGTTCGCGGGCGGGTTGTGGTGGAGTTATAAATTCGTCTTCTACCGCTTTGGCGGGAGAAGAAAGGGGCCCGTCGAGCAAAGCGAGATGGGATAGATGAGGGATTGCGGATGACGGAACTTGTGGTCCCTCACCTATCCCATTTTGCAAATGCAAAATGGGCCCCTTTCCTCTCCCGCTGAAGCGGGCGAGGACGATTACCCCTCAATCTTGCTAAAATCCGCAACCTCAGCCGTCGCTTCTCTAATTCTGTTCAACAGGCGCAAACGGTTCTCGCGGAAGGTGGCGTCTTTGTCATTCACGATGACACCTTCGAAGAATTCATCCACGGGTGCGCGCAGTTTGGCGATGGCTTTCATGGCGCCTTCGAAATCTTCATGCTCCACAGCTTTGCGGGCCAAGGCCGAGGCTTGGGAGATGGCAGAATGCAGCGCTTTTTCTTCGCCCTTGATAAGTTGGGCGGGGTTCACATCGCCTGAATATTTTTTATCATCTTTCTTTTCTTCAATGCGCAGAATGTTTGCGGCGCGTTTGACACCAGCGAGAAGGTTCTTGCCATCATCGGTCTCGAGGAATTTTGACAAGGCTTCAACGCGGCGCGTGACCATGAGCAAATCATCCTGCCCACCCAACGAGAACACAGCGTCGATGAGATCATGACGCGCACCTTGGTCTTTGAGATAGACTTTTAGGCGGTCGGCGAAGAAGGAGAGGAGGTCAGATGTCAATGAATTTTGACTTCGCACCTTGTAGACATTGTCGTTGTTTACAAAAGTCATCTCATCGGCCCCAATATACAAGTCTCGCGGAGGCTCGTACGCTATGTAGTATTTTGAGTTAGGGTCAAATGGCGAATGCTCATCAATGCCAGAGAGTATTAGCTGATCGTTGTCTATGTCGCCGTCTGGCTGGAACAAATTAAATTGATAACCGACACTCTCGAGAGTGGTGACATAATGGTCTTGAACTGCTTTTGCCAAACCAATTCTTGTGCCGCACTCGATTATTGTTCTGGTTATGCCTAACGCTGCTCGGCGCAAAGCGTATGGGTCTTTTGATCCGGTCGGTTTCTCTTCAATAAACCAGAACCCCACTAGTGTGTCCAGCTTATCGGCCAATGCCACAGCCTGACCAATTTTTGAAACTGGAATTGAATCGCTTGGCCCCTGCGGTTTGTAGTGATCTCGAATGGCGTCGGCCACTTCGGCGTCCACACCTTGCTCCAGAGCAATGTAGCGACCCATCAGGCCTTGGAGTTCAGGGAATTCGCCGACCATGCCGGTGACCAGATCGGTCTTGGCCAGTCTTGCTGCCAACTTTGATTTATCAACATCCGCGCCAATGGTCTTGGCGATTTCTCCGGCCAAGGCTTCGATGCGTTTAACGCGCTCACCTTGGCTGCCCAGTTTGGCGTGGAATGTAATGCTGTCCAGCTTCGGTAATAAATCTTCGAGCTTAATTTTTCGGTCTTGATCCCAGAAGAATTTGGCATCACTTAAACGCGCGGCGATGACTTTGTTGTTGCCGTGGATGATGGTCTTGCCGCCATCGCTTGCAATGGTGTTGGCCACCAGCAGATAGTGGTTTGAAAGCTTGCCATCTTTGGCGCGCAGGCAAAAACATTTTTGGTTGTTTTTGATCGTGGTGATGATGACTTCTTCGGGCACGTTCAAAAAGTTTTTGTCGAACGAACCCATCAGCACCACGGGCCATTCCACGAGGCCCGCCACTTCCTTCAGCAGCGCTTCATCCTCGATCATCTCAAGGCCTTGGGCGAAGGCAAGGTTTTTGGCGTCGGCACGGATGGTTTCAGCGCGGGCGTTGGCATCAACGATAACATGAGCTTTGTGAAGTGCGCCTGCATAATCATCAAAGCGGCGGGCTTCGATTGCGCCCTCGCTCATGAAACGATGGCCGAAGGTGATGTTACTGCTCTGAATGCCTTCAACTTCAAACGGAACCACTTCTCCATCAAAAGTGCAGAGAATGCTTTGCAAAGGTCTGATCCAGCGCAACGTGCCAGACCCCCAGCGCATTGATTTTGGCCAAGGGAAATTGCGCACCATGTGAGGCACGATTTCGGCAATCACATCGGTTGCGGCGCGGCCTGATTTTTTGATGATGGCGATATAGGATTTGCCCTTCTTGTCTTCTTGGATTGTCAGTTGATCAAGGCGCATCCCGGTGGATTTGAGGAACCCATCAATGGCGGGCTGAGGCGCATCTACACGTGGGCCTTTGCGTTCTTCGCTTGTATCAGCGGCTTTGGCATTGAGGCCTTCGACCGACAGCACGAGGCGGCGCGGCGTGGAATGAACTTGCGCGCCCTCATAGGTGAGGCCTGCATCAACCAGCGCGTTGGTTATGATGGCTTTCAAATCATCCGCCGCTTTGGATTGCATGCGTGCGGGGATTTCTTCAGAGAAAAGTTCGAGCAGAAGTTCGGGCATTAAAGGGCCTTATGTGTACCATCGCAAAATGGCTGGTGAGCAGTTTGTTTGCAGCCGCAGAACCATTTCTCGCCAGACTCTTCGGCTTTCCATGCAACGGGGTTGAAGATGCCTTCCTTTTTGTGGCTGCCATCACAGAAGGGTTGGCGCTTGGACAGGCCGCACGAGCACCACCAATATTCTTTGCCGGCCTCAACGGTGACTGGGTATGGCGCTTTTTGGGCGATATGGGCTTTGGTCATTTGGAAGCTCCTCCTCCGGTTGTTTCGCTCCACGCCACGCAGCAGGCTTTGGCCAGCTCGCGCACGCGTCCGATATAGGCTTGCCGTTCGGTCACGGAAATCACACCACGCGCATCGAGCAAATTAAAAGTGTGCGAGGCTTTGATGCATTGATCGTAAGCGGGCAGGGCCAATGTTGGTTTGCCATCTTCAACATTATGAGACAACAAGGCTTGGCATTCCTTTTCGCATTCAGCAAAGCGTGTGAACAGTGCCTCGGTGTTGGCTTCTTCAAAATTATAACGCGAATATTCTTTCTCGGCTTGCAGAAAAACATCGCCATAGGAAATGCGACCATGGCCTTCTTCGCGGCCGTTGAAATTGAGATCGTAAACATTATCCACGTCTTGCACATACATGGCCAGGCGTTCGAGGCCGTAGGTGAGTTCTCCGGAAACGGGGTTGCATTCCATGCCACCCATTTGCTGGAAGTAAGTGAACTGCGAAACTTCCATGCCATCGCACCAGACTTCCCAGCCCAGGCCAGCGGCACCTAGTGTCGGGCTTTCCCAATCATCTTCGGCAAAGCGAATATCATGCAATGCGCTATCAATGCCGATGGCTTTGAGGGAGCCTAAATAGAGTTCCTGCAAATTTGGTGGCGATGGTTTGATGATGACTTGATATTGATAATAATGTTGCAGGCGGTTTGGGTTCTCACCATAGCGGCCATCCTTGGGGCGGCGCGAAGGCTGCACATAAGCCGCGGCCCAATGTTTAGGGCCAACCGACCTGAGCGTGGTGGCAGGGTGAAACGTGCCTGCACCCACTTCCATGTCGTAAGGCTGCAAAATCACACAGCCCTGCGCTGCCCAATAATTGTGGAGGGTGAGGATCAAGTCTTGGAAGGATTTGGTGGGGTTCAGGGGCATGTGATTTGGCTTTTGTTGCGATGGGCGGTGCTTAGAACATTATGGAGGGGGGGTGAAGGGAAAATATATCTCGGGCCCCTCCTGTTCGCGTGACGCGAACTGTCCTCCCCTGAAACAGGGGAGGAATGGTGCGCTATCCATCCCCTGCTTTAGGGGAGGGTGTCTGCCCTTCGCAGACGGGTCGGGCTAGAGTTTGTGATACACATGCGCCTGAGCCTGAAAGCCGCTTTCAGTTTTTGATAGTGGCATAGGGTGATAGATTAGCGTGGTAGCGGCTTTTTGCAATTGACCAGCGGCGACCATTGCATCCAGCTTCGCTTTGAAGCCCGCCTTTTCCCAAACAATTGTGCCTACTGTGACAATTAAAACGCCGCCAGGTTTGGTGATGCGTGTCAACTCGTCAAACGCGGATGCGGGCGCGTGGCCCGTGGTGAAGGTTCCTGTTGAAACGATACAGTCCAACGAAGACGATTTGAAATTTAGGGGTTCGCCCAAAATACCTTGGCGCAAATCTGAATAGATATTTCGTACGCGAGCTTTTGCCAACATGCCTTCAGACATATCAACACCAAGGAGATTTGTGTATCCGACAATGGAAAGCAACTCACCTAATATGCCTGTTCCCACACCTGCATCTAAAATTGCTGATGTGAGATCTTGCACATAACGCGAAACGAGACCGACGATTATAGCAGGGTTGACGTAGCCAATGGATTGCATGTCAACATCATAATCTGATGCCCAGTCATCATAGGTTTTTGCGAGTTGTTCACGCGATGCTGAATGATAAACGCTGTCGATGCGTTTATCAGCTTTTGATGTCATGCCTCGGGCACGTAAACGCCAGTGATCGGATCAAGCTTCAAGCGCGGCATTTCTTTCATGCTCGGCTCTTTCACTTTGGCTTTCACCTGTTGTGATTCCAAATTGGCAACGGCACGTTTCATCGACTTGAACAAAATATAGCCCACTGCCGTCAACGCCAAAGTTCTAAAAAAACCCATATAACCACCTCATCTCAATGAATCAGCCTATCACAAACCAAATCGTTGCCACAATGCCCGCTGTTCAAGAGTGTTAAGAATGGCTTCAGGCATTTCTATGGCAGCCGAAAAACCCAATCTTTTCAATCCCCAACCTTTGGGTGCTTCAATTTCATTTAGTTTAATCTTGTTTCCAAACTTACGTTTCAAAACCTCTTCCAGATGACCCAAACCATCAATTAATCCCAATTCAACCGATTTGCGGCCTGTCCAGTATGCGCCGGAAAAGAGCTCTTTGGTTTCTTTCAGTCGGTCTTTGCGCCGCGCCCGCACCTCGGCTTTGAACGTTTCATGCATTTCAGATAGCATGGATTTTAGTTTTTTTACGTCTTCGGGCTTTTCAGGTTTGAACGGATCGTTGGTGGACTTGGATTCGCCAGATGTATGAACACGGCGTTCAATGCCATATTTTTTCATGGCGTTGGAAAAACCGAAGCCACCGGAGATGACCCCAATGGAACCGACGATGGAATTTTCATCTGCATAGATTTCATCCGCTGCACAGGCCAGCCAATAGCCACCGGATGCAGCCACATCTTCGCAGAAGGCATAGACCGGGATTTTGTTTTCAGCCGCGAGTGCGCGAATGCGGTTTGCGATGATGGCTGATTGCACGGGCGAGCCGCCGGGGCAATTGATGGCTAATGCCACGCCGGAAACGCCTTTTTTGAAGGCCTTCTTCAATAGCGGTTCGAGTGATTTTCCATTCAGCCGTTTGCCACCGCCAATGCCACCATCTGATGCAATTACGCCGTCAAGACGGAGAATATTTATGGCGTGAGTTTTCTGACGGAAACGAGCGGGGATGAGCTTACGGAGGCGTTTAAACATAATCGTATTTAGGGCTCAAAGGTCTAAATATCAAGTTAGCGCAAACGCCATGCGGCTCCATCGCGCAGCACAGCTTCAGCATCTGGGGTGAAGCCATTGCCATCTTCATGCAAAATCAGGCCAGGCAGTAACTGCATCGGCGCCTTTGAGCCTTTGACCCCTTGCACAATCACGCGGGAGGCGGCTGTGCCTTCACGGGCATAAAGTGGGGCCACACGAATATCGCCAAATTTGGTTTCCATGCTACCAAGAATCTTTCCCAAAGTTTCCGCGCGGTGAATGAGGGTGACCGTGCCGCGCAGTGTGACCATGGCGTGCAAAAGCTTGATCCAAAGATCAAGATCGTCCGGCCCAAATGAATGGGCCGCAGCTTTCAGCAATGATGGCGACTGCGTGACTTTGCCATCTTCAAAATACGGAGGGTTGGCGAACGCATGAGCAAAAGAACCGTGTTCAGGCATGTGCGATAAATCACGACGCATGGCATCTTTCACGTCGCCCTGAATAACGCGGACCATATCGCTCATATTATTGCGTTTGGCGTTTTGTTCGCAGAGAACAGCATAACGCGAATTAACTTCAATGCCAGTAATATGAAGCAGAGGTTTACGAGAAAGAATGCACAGCGATGCCACTCCAGCGCCAATACCCGCTTCAAAAATGGTTTCGCCATCCGCCACAGGAATGCTGGCGGCCAGAAAAACAGCATCGATCCCTGCGCGGTAACCTTTTTCAGGTTGCAGGATTTGAAGTTTGCCACCCAAGAAGGCGTCATCCGTTAGCGAAGACGGTGTTGCCACCGTGCTGGTGCGATTGGGCGCTTCAGATATATGAGTTGCGAGTTGCATGTTCTGTTAAACTAGCTTCAAGATGGTTAGCGAGAGGTTACCATGGCTTAAACTCTCGTCAATATTTAGACAACTCTGACAAAAGTTAAAAAAATTTACAACTTTTGCTGGCAACTCGTTGAAACCGATAGAAAATCTTGTTTTTCACGCTTGGGTTGTTTGTGCGCCTGTTGGTTTCTGTTAACATGTTGTTAAGAATTTGCGAGGGCGAATGTTTGAGGGGATCTATTTTGAAAACTTTTAATATGTTTTATTTTTTGTTGATCAGCGGAACTGTTTTGTCTACTCCAGCGCTCAGCGCGGATACAGATTTTACAACGATGCCAGCTATCTCCGAATTTAACGGCAAGTTTGACTTCGGTGGTGGTGCTGCTGGCTCAACCCTGCTTGGCAATACCGCAGAGTTTTATGGCGCAGGTTCGTTGAGCATTCCGATTGGTGAAAGAATTGGTTTTCAGGCTGACTTTGCGGCAACAAATGCATTTGGCAAAACGTCCATCGGCGGCGCTGCTCATCTTTTTACGCGTGATCCAAAAACGTTCCTCTTTGGCGCCATGGGTGGCTATGCTAATTTTGGCAATGCAACTGGCGCCTGGATTGGGCCTGAAGCTGAACTTTATCTTGATCAAGTTTCGATTGAGTCGAAGGCTGGCTATATACATGTGCAACCAAATGTTGGTGTTGCGACTGACAAGTTTTACGCCATTGCCGATTTAGGCTTCTACGCCACCGATGATCTGCGCTTTACGGTAGGTGCCGGAACAGTAGCTGATTTCAAAACAGCGCATCTGGGTATGGAGTGGATGTTGACAGACATCGGCATGCCCGTATCGCTCAAAGCGAACGGCATCATTGGCGATGATAATTTCTACAGTGCTTCGGCTGGTATCAGCTTCTATTTCGGTGGCCAATCAAAGACACTTATTCGTCGCCACCGCGAAGATGATCCACCAAATGGTGTGTTGGATATTTTCAATGCTGGTGGTGTCAATTTGGGCAATGGCGCTCCGGCCCCCGCCCCTACGTTGCCTAGCTGTGAATTTTATTCCATTAGCCATAGCACAGTGGCACTCAAGGCATCATGCGTCCCTTCCTTAGGATAAGGGCACCAGATTTCTACGGCAGTTCATTGGTGTATTTAATGAACTTGCCTGCCGTTGTGCGCGGCATATCATCAACAAGCTCATAAACTACATCATAATTGTGTTCTAGAATTTTTTGCAGCATTCGGGCGAAGGCTGTTTCACATTCTAATTTGCGCAACCCTTCGGGCTTATACCTGACGGTGACTTCGTTTTGTTTGGTTTGGGCAAATTGCCAAAATTCTGCTCCAAGTTCGGATCTGTAATGATCCAAGACGGTGGGAGCGAAGGTCAAACCATTTGGCTTTCTAAAAAGGTGATAGACCCGCCCATCAATTTTTTGAATGACGGGCAAAGATATGCCGCATGAACATGGCGGGCCCCAGCTCGCGACATCACCCTGTTCATATCTGATGAAAGGTTGAGATGTGTTCAAAAATGGTGAAACAATCACTCTGCCTGGCTGGCCAACTTCGCACGGCAAATTGTCATCATCCAAAATTTCGACCAACACAGATTCTGAGCAAACATGATAGTGCATCCCGGTTGAACATGTAAAACCTATGCGAGCAGCTTCTTTGGAAGAATACATGCCGCGAATGATTGCCCCGAATGATTTGGCAACCGCTTCATGAAATTCAGGTTCGATGTTCACGCCATATGAAATCGTTGCGTCAAGTTTGGATTTTAGACCTACCCGCTGCATATCAAGCGCTGCTGCATAAGGCAGATTTCCTTGTGCATAAAGATATTTGGCGCCGACATCTTGCAAATGCTGGATGCGTTTTTCAAGCGGGCTTTGCCGCATAAAGTTATAAGACGTACCGTGGGCTGCCTCGCTGTTGCCCCATGGGCCAATGCTGGTGCGGGACGTTTGCTCCCAGTTGTCGGGCAAGTCACCATGCCAACTGACGAAAGCTGCCGACCAATCTAAATTCCACCACCTGTGTGCACGCCAATCATGAGCCACACCCACCGCACCAATGATGAATGGATGGCGAATGCGAATGGGAAGTCCGGTTGAACCTGATGTTGATTCCTCGCCAACAGGCCCATGGCCTTCTGGCAGCTTTACAGCCTGTAGAGCATCGAAATGCAAAGCAACGTCAGCGCGTTTCAAAATTGAAATGTGCTGCCAATTTTCCCAATCTATGCTTCCGTCGGATTTAAACAGAGGGTCGAGGCGGGTTCTATAGAAGGGCACATTTGTTTTTGCATGACGCAAGAGAGAGGCCAGTTGTTGCCTCTGATAAGCTTTCATTTGGGTTTGCGACCAAAATTGGCTTTGCATAAGAAAATCATAGACTTGGGAAGCTGAGACACCCGATGTGGTCGTCATTTTTATACTGTACCAAAATGTTTTTCAGCGGCAATATTGCACCTTGGAAATGAACTGACCAGCGGCAAACGGTCATATGTGTTTTGACATCGTTTGGGTTCCTAACTGAAAACACTTATCCATAAAAGGGTGCCAGATGGGCGTTGTGATTGCATTTGAAGGTGGGCAGAAGCAGACGGCGAGTTTGGACTCGCTGGTGGCTCTGACGAATTCTGATATGGCTTTGGTGAATGAGTTCATTCTCGAAAAGGCCCAGAGCCATGTGGAACTTATTCCTGAGCTTGCGGGCCATCTGATCAATTCCGGTGGCAAGCGCATTCGCCCCATGTTGACCATCGCCGCCGCAAGGATGTGCGGTTATTCTGGTGTGCATCATTTGAAGTTGGCGATGAGCGTTGAGTTTATGCACACCGCCACTTTGCTACATGATGACGTGGTGGATGAAAGTGATTTGCGGCGCGGCAAGCAAGCAGCGCGTGTCATCTGGGGCAATCAGGCATCGGTGCTGGTTGGCGATTATTTGCTGGGCCAAGCGTTTAAGATGATGGTGGAGACGGGGTCGCTCGATTGTTTGCGGATTTTGTCTGATGCGGCATGTACAATCGCTGAAGGTGAAGTGCTTCAGCTTTCTGTTTCGCAGGACACATCAACGACTGAAGATTCATATTTGAAAGTTGTTGGCGCTAAAACTGCGGCGCTGTTCTCAGCGGCTGCAAAAGTGGGCGGGGTGATTGCTGGCAAACCGCGCAATGCACAAGAAGCGCTTGAAAGTTTTGGACGTAATTTGGGAATTGCGTTCCAGCTTGTCGATGATGCGTTGGATTACTCCGGCAAGCAAGCCTCTCTGGGCAAAGCTGTGGGTGATGATTTCCGCGAGCGCAAAATTACATTACCAGTTGTGTTGTCTTTCCGACGCGGTGCGGAAGAAGAGCGCAATTTCTGGAAGCGCGTGATGGAAGACGGCAATCAGACTGATGATGATTTGCTCTATGCCACCAAACTGATGGAACGGCACGGGGCGATTTCCGACACCATCGAACGCGCGCGGCATTACGGATCAATGGCCTGTGACGCGCTGGCGATTTTTCCAGACAGTCAGTGGAAGACAGCTTTGCTTGAGTCCGTGGCGTTTTGTATTTCACGAGCGCATTGATTTGAAAAAACTGCCCGCAAAATATATGAGCGTCGTGATGCCGTTTTTGCTTTCGGCCATTATGAGCTGTGTCGTTTCATTCATCGCAACCGTGAAAGTGATGGGATTCGATAGCGGCCTGCTTGGTCATTGGCTGCAAGCTTGGGGGCTTTCTTGGCTTGTGGCCTTTCCTGTAGTTTTGGTCGTTTTGCCATTGGTACGAAAGATTACGGGGATGCTTGTGGAGAAAGGTTGACTTCCTTCCCCAACGGATTAAATCCTTGGTCTTACGTGTAAATCACCATCGCGGGAGAGACTGGAATTTAAAACCCAGCGCCGAAGGAGCAACCGCCCCGGAAACTCTCAGGCAAAAGGACCGCTTGGTGAATTTTAAATCTGGAGAGCAGTGGTAGGCCTAATCGCCTTGCCGCTCACCGAAGGAGAAAGCAGGGTCGTGTCGGAGTGACGATCAGGCGAAAACTCTCAGGTTCCTGACAGAGGGGGCAGACTCAGTATGCACTGGGCCTTGCCAACGCTTGTCAGGAGACCAAAGATTTGACCGACGTAATTCTTCTTCGTACACCGCTCTATGAAGCCCACAAGGCGCTGGGCGCAAAGCTTGTGCCCTTTGCTGGTTATGAAATGCCAGTGCAATATCCAACAGGTGTTTTAACCGAACATAATTGGACACGGACAAACGCGGGCCTGTTTGATGTGTCTCATATGGGGCAATGTTTTATCATTGGCCCTGATTTTGAAACCACGTCACGCGCTATGGAAAAATTCGTGCCAGCAGATATTCAAGGCTTGGCCCCAAATCAGCAGCGCTATTCACAATTATTGAATGAAGACGGTGGAATTCTTGATGATCTGATGATCACGAGGGCTGCTTATAAAAATTACGAAGGCTGGCTTTATGTGGTGGTCAATGCTTCACGCAAGGCGGCTGACTATGCGCATTTTGAAAAACATTTGCCCGCTGGTTTGAAACTACAGCGTGGCGAGGATATGGCATTGCTGGCATTGCAAGGCCCCAAGGCCGCCGCAGTTCTTGAGAAATTTGCGCCAGCAGCCGCTGATCTCAAATTCATGCATTATGCAGCGCTGGATATTGAAGGCATCGCCGCTCATGTCACGAGGTCTGGCTACACTGGCGAAGACGGTTTTGAGCTTTCGGTTTTTGCCAAAGATGCAGCAAGGTTATGGAATTTGCTGATGGCGGATGTTTGGGTTCGACCCATTGGCTTAGGTGCGCGAGACTCTCTGCGGCTTGAAGGTGGCTTATGTTTATATGGGCATGAGCTTGATGAAACAACTTCTCCTAATGAAGCGGGTTTGATGTGGTCGATTGCAAACAGGCGACGAGAAGAAGGTGGGTTTATTGGTGCTGCCCGGGTGCAACGCGAATTGGCACATGGCGTTTTGCGCAAGCGTGTGGGCATTAAACCCGAGGGCCGCGCCCCTGCCCGCGATGGTACGGAGATCCAAAATACTGATGGCCGCAAAATTGGCGTGATCACATCTGGCGGCTTTGGGCCTACGGTGAATGGGCCAATTGCTATGGGTTATGTTGAAACAGCTTTTGCCGATGTGGGCATGAAAGTGAACCTCATCGTGCGTGGCCAAGCCATGCCTGCTCAAATTATCAAACTTCCATTCATTCCAAATAATTTTAAACGTTAAGGGGACTGCTATGAACAAAGTATTTTCAAAAGATCACGAATGGGTTGTGGTGGAGGCGGGTGTGGCCACCATCGGCATCACCAATCATGCGCAAGAACAATTGGGCGATGTTGTGTTTGTGGAACTCCCGAAAATTGGAGCGAAGGTGGATAAGGATGCGTCCATCGCCGTGGTCGAAAGTGTGAAAGCGGCCAGTGAAATTTATGTTCCAGTGACTGGCGAAATTGTTGAGATTAACTATGAGCTGACGGGTGATCCTGCCTTGGTCAACCGCGATGCAGAGGGCGGCGCTTGGTTTTTTAAAGTGAAACTGGCCAAGCCGGATGAGTTGTCCTCATTAATGGACAAAGCTGCTTACGATAAGTTTGTGGGGTAAGACATGACGAGCGATTTCATTCCCCGCCACATCGGCCCATCTGCCGCTGACACCGCTGCCATGCTCAAAGTGCTTGGTGCGTCTTCGGTTGATGATTTTATCAATAAGGCCGTGCCTACAAAAATTCGTTCGAAGCGTCCGCTCGATCTTCGCCCTGCGATGGGCGAACGTGATGCGCTTTCCCATCTGCGCAAGGTAGCTGACAAAAACCAAGTTTTCACATCGATGATCGGCATGGGCTATTACGGCACGCTCACGCCGACAGTCATCCTGCGCAATGTATTGGAAAATCCGGGTTGGTACACAGCTTATACGCCATATCAAGCCGAGGTCAGCCAAGGCCGCCTTGAGGCGCTGCTGAACTATCAGCAAATGGTCGTGGACATGACAGGCATGGAAATTGCCAATGCTTCGTTGTTGGACGAGGCAACGGCAGCGGCTGAGGCCATGGTGATGGCAAAGCGCGTGGCGAAATCATCAGCTTTGGTATTCTTTGTCGATGCCGACACGCACCCACAAACCATCGCTGTGCTGCAAACCAGAGCGCGCGGATTTGGAATCGAGATTGAAATCGGTGATCCGTTGGCCGATCTGAAACCCGCAAAAGTCTTTGCCGCGCTCATGTCCTATCCCGGTTCTTCAGGGCAATTGCGTGATTTTACGTCTGCAATTGCAGACCTGCATGGTGCTGGCGCATTGGCCATTGTCGCTTCAGATTTGCTGGCGCTGGCCTTGCTCAAATCTCCCGGTGAAATGGGCGCTGATATTGTGCTTGGCTCAGCCCAGCGTTTCGGTGTGCCCATGGGTTATGGTGGGCCACACGCGGCGTTCTTTGCTACCAGGGATGAATATAAGCGCGTGATGCCTGGTCGTCTGATCGGTGTTTCAGTTGATGCCAAGGGCAACCGAGCCTTACGCATGGCGCTGCAAACCCGCGAACAACACATCCGCCGCGATAAGGCCACAAGTAACATTTGCACCGCGCAAGTTCTGCTTTCAGTGATGGCGGCTATGTTTGCAACCTATCACGGGCCAGAAGGTGTTCGCGCGATTGCCCAACATGCGCATGATTGTGCGTCGCGCTTTGCATCGGCGGTGAAGGCCGCTGGGCATTCGATTGTGAACGAAAGTTTCTTCGACACGGTTACAGTTCGTACAACTGGAGAAGCTAAGAAGGTTTTCGCGGCGGCTAAAAAGTTGCGCATCAATTTGCGGTTGGTCGACGCTAATCATGTTGCGGTCTCATTTGATGAAAGCACACGCAAAAGTGATTTAATCCGTGTACTGAGTGTTTTCGGCGCAAAACTTGGTGCAACAACCTCAGGCATCCCGAATGAACTTCGTCGCAAGTCGATGTTTCTCACCCATCCGGTCTTCAGTTCGTATCATTCTGAAACAGAAATGATGCGTTACTTGCGCCGCCTGCAATCAAAGGATTTAGCGCTTGATCAAGCCATGATCGCTCTTGGTTCATGCACAATGAAGTTGAATGCGGCCAGTGAAATGATCCCCGTCACATGGCGAAATTTTGGACACGTGCACCCGTTCGCTCCTGTTGAACAGGCAAAGGGCTATGCCGAATTGTTTAATGATCTTGAAAAAATGCTGTGTGAGATTACAGGTTTTGATGCTGTTTCTTTGCAACCCAACGCGGGCAGCCAAGGTGAGTTTGCGGGGCTTCTGGCCATTCGCGGATATCATGACGCAAACAAAGCTAAAAACCGCGATGTGTGTTTGATCCCCACATCAGCACACGGCACCAATCCCGCTTCTGCCGCCATGTGCGGCATGAAAATTGTGGTTGTTGCTTGTGATGCGTACGGTAACGTGGATGTGGCTGATCTTGAAGCCAAGGCCAAAGCCAACGCGGCCAATCTTGCTGCATTGATGATCACTTATCCATCAACCCATGGTGTGTTTGAAGAATCGATCATCGACATCTGCAAAATCATTCATGAAAATGGCGGACAGGTTTACCTCGATGGTGCAAATCTCAATGCGCAGGTCGGTCTCATGCGGCCAGCAGAATTGGGTGCTGATGTGTGCCACATGAATTTGCACAAAACATTCTGCATCCCCCATGGTGGTGGCGGGCCAGGCATGGGGCCGATAGGCGTGCGGGCGCATTTAGCGCCTCATCTTCCGGGGCATTTCATGGCCAAGAAAAAGAAAGGCGCTGTGTCAGCTGCTCCTTGGGGTTCGGCATCCATCCTTCCAATCTCATGGATGTATATCGCCATGATGGGTAGCGAAGGCCTCACACAAGCGACCAAGATCGCCATTCTCAGCGCTAACTACATGGCCAAGCGTTTGAACCCGCATTTCCCTGTGCTTTATACAAGTGCTTCCGGTCACGTGGCGCATGAGTGCATTATTGATCTGCGCTGGATGAAAGAGCGGGCGGGCATCACAGTGGATGATGTGGCAAAGCGTTTGGCGGATTATGGTTTTCACGCGCCGACCATGAGTTTTCCTGTGGTTGATACGTTGATGATTGAACCAACCGAGTCTGAAAACAAACGCGAGATTGATCGGTTTTGTGATGCAATGATTTTAATTGCTGGCGAGATTGCCGATGTGGAGCATGGCCGCGCGGATAGACTGGACAATGTGTTGAAAAATGCTCCGCACATTCACCGCGAACTGTTTGAAGAATGGAAACATCCTTACTCAAAGAAACAAGCCTTTTTTCCACTCAAAGGCTATACCAACGACAAATATTGGCCCACGGTGGCGCGGGTTGATAATGTTTACGGTGATCGCAATTTGATGTGCACGTGTCCGCCGATTGAAGCTTATTTGGAGGCGGCTGAGTGATATGGCTACAACTCGTATTGAAACCGATTCACTTGGAAGCATCGAACTCCCAAGTAATGTTTATTATGGTGTTCACACGGCCCGCGCGGCAGCCAATTTTCCAATTACTGGAATGTTGCTGAGTGATTATCCTGAACTGATCCAATCTATAGGCATGGTCAAAAAAGCTGCTGCTCAAACCAACATGGAATTGGGTGAGTTGGAAGCCCGTGTTGGTCAGGCTATCCTGAGGGCCTGTGACCGTGTGATTGTAGGTGAAGCCAACGATCAATTCATTGTCGATATGTTGCAAGGTGGTGCAGGCACGTCAACCAACATGAATGCCAATGAAGTCATTGCCAATGTGGCATTGCGTGAATTGCAAAAGCCTGCGGGACAATATGGCCTCGTCAATCCCAATGACCATGTCAATCTTTCTCAATCCACCAATGATGTTTATCCAACAGCCGCGCGACTCACGATGGTTCGGGCCTGTCCAGCATTGATTGCAGAGTTGCTGGCCCTGAAGGCGGCGTTTTTAGAAAAGGCCGTTGAATTTCACGACGTCATCAAAGTTGGCCGGACGCAGTTGATGGATGCACTGCCCATGCGGCTTGGCCATGAGTTCAGAGCTTTTGGTGTGACGATTGGCGAAGATGCTGAACGTCTTGCGGAAGTTGCGAATTTGTTGCGCGAGGTAAACCTTGGCGGCACTGCCATTGGAACGGGTCTGAATACGCCCGATGGTTATGGTGAAATAGCTATCAAGCATCTCTCTGCAATCTCAGGCGAGAAAATGATTGGCGCTGGAGACCTTATCGAAGCGACGTCTGACATGGGCGCATTCGTTACATTTTCAGGTGTTTTGAAACGTGTTGCTGTGAAGCTTTCTAAAATTTGCAACGATCTTCGCTTACTCAACAGTGGGCCGCGTGCTGGGTTTGGCGAAATCAGACTGCCTGCAGTTCAGGCTGGTTCCTCAATCATGCCTGGCAAGGTTAATCCGGTTATGCCAGAGGTGATCAACCAAATTGCTTATCAAGTGATCGGCAATGATCTGACGGTTACCATGGCGGCAGAGGCTGGGCAGTTGCAGCTTAATGCAATGGAGCCCGTGATTGTTTTGAACATTTTGCAATCCATGCGCATGTTGACACGTGGTATGAAAGTGCTGCGTGAAAAATGCGTTGTAGGCATTGAGGCTGATGCGGATCGCTGCAAATATCTTTTGGAACATTCTTTGGTCGCAGTAACTGCGATCAATCCTTACGTTGGCTATGCAACTGCGAGCGAAGTGGCGAAGGAAGCATTGAAAACCGGTCAATCTTTGCGCGCTGTGGTATTGGCACGCGGGCTCATGAATGAAGCGCAGTTAAACGACGCGTTTTCAACTGAAAACCTTTTGGGTCAAGTTACCAAAAAGAGTACAATAGCCTAAGCATTATGACGGATTAACTGCTCGAAAACGTCTTTCACTGAGTGGAAAGAGTTTTGAATGTTCAAATTATCCGTTTTTATTCTTGGAATTTTGTTGGTGAAGTCTGCAATCGCACATGAGGCGCAAGACGCTTGCAATGGCCACCCGCAGGTTACAGGTGTATATCATTATCACAATCTTTCGCCTTGTTTGACAGACGCAAAGCAGCCAGACGGCAGTTCCAGCCCTCTTGGTTACGCCATAGATGGCTATGGCATCTATGGGCCATTCTCTGCTGGCGGCAAAAAACTCGACAGCAAAGATCTTGATGAATGCCACGGCACAACAAGTGCAATTCTTTGGGATGGTAAAATCACTAACATGTATCACTACGTGGCCACGGACGATTTTCCCTATACCGTTGGCTGCATGCGTGGCACGCCAGACATAAAAGTCATGCAAATGTTGAGTGGACCAAGGCCCGGCTGGTTTGACTTTTTCGGAATTTCTGACTAGTCTGACTAGTCAGAATAGGTATGGAACTCATGAACAAACACCCCCGTGTCTGGTCGCTGCAAGATGCAAAAGCAAAATTCAGCGAAGTCGTGCGCCTCGCCCAGACTGAGGGGCCGCAGGTCGTGACGGTTCATGGCAAAGAGGCAGTGACCATTACGAGGGCAGCACAACAAGATTTAGCAAAGTTACCAAATGTCACCGGATCAGATTTCTGGAGGGCCCTCAGTTCCGGCCCAAAATACGATCTGGAGATTCCGCCTCGTCCTTCAGATGGCCAGTTCAGGAATTTTGAATTTGAATGAAATGGCTTCTTGACACCAACGTGGTCTCAGACGCCAACCGAATTAGGCCTTCGCCTTTGGTGAAGGCGTGGATAGAAGTCCAGCATCCTAGCGATCTTTTTGTTTCGACCGTGATATTGGCTGAACTCGCCTACGGCATTGCAATTGTTACCGATCCAAATAAGTAACGCGAACTTAATCATTGGTTGGAAGCGAGTGTCAGACCTTGGTTCTATGGTCGTACATTGGAAATTGATGAGAATATTCTTTTTCGTTGGCGAGTTATTGCGCGCGAAAGGGAATTACGACGGGAACCAGCGCCTTCGGTCGATCTGCTTATCGCTGCGGCTGAACTGCAACACGGGCTAGGGGTCGCCACTCGCGATGTAGCGCCCTTTGTGGCTTGCGGCATCCCAATGTTCAACCCCTTCACAGGCGAGCGCTTCAACGGCGCATAAAAAACCCGGCGCAAAGGCCGGGTTTTAAACTTTATCATGTAGCGCTTAATTCAAACGCGATTTAACCGCAGCAATTGATTCTGCAATCAGCTTCGCACCAGATTTTTGCTCGGCAATCAATTTGGTCGCGGCATTCACCGCCAGATCAGTTGCAATCGAACGCACATCTTTAGCAGCAGCAGCTTCGGCTTGAGCAATCTTTTGCTCAGCTTGCTTGGTGCGGCGGGCGATGGTTTCGGTGAGTTTTTTGCGGGCTTCTTCGGCGTAAGTCACAGCGTCGGTTTTAGCCTGAGCAATAATATTGGCCGCTTCTTTTTCAGCATCCAAACGCTTTTGCTTATAATCAGCAAGCAGTTTTTCGGCATCCATGCGCAGTTTCTTGGCGTCGGCTAATTCCTTGGCAATCAGACTGGCACGGTTATCCAAAGCAGCACCAGCTTTCTTGTGGGCACCTGCGTAAAACACAATGCCTAAGAAAATAACCAGTGCGACGAGGGCGTAGAAGGTTTGATCAAATTGCATCATGTTCTCCTAGCGCTTAATGCCAGCAATGGCTTTAGCCACGGCTGCTTTGGTGGTTTTCCCGCCGGTCAAGCTGGCCACAATGTCGGCAGCTGATTCGGCCGCTATTGATTCAACTGATTCCATGGCCTTGGCTTTAGCCTTGGCAACGCGGGCTTCAGCGTCTTTGATTTTCTTCGAAAGCTCGCCATCCAAAATGGATTGTTCGCCATCTATTTGTGCTGAAACTTTTTCCTTGGTGTCGCGGGCAATATCGTTGGCGTTGGCTTTTGCGTCCGCCAAGGCTTTTTCATAATGCTTCACGGCAGCTTCAGTTTCGTCTTTCAATGCTTGAGCGCGCGCCAAGTCGCCATCCACTTGCGCTTTGCGTGTGCTGAGAATTGCACCCAGCTTTGGCAAAACCATGCGGCTCATCAAAAGATAAAGCGCACCAAAGAAAATCACCAGCCAGAATAGCTGTGATGGAAATGACGCTGCATCGAGCGGTGGGAACACGCCACTTTCGTGGCCGCCTTCAGCGCTAGTGCTTTCCGTGGTTTCGGTTGTTGCCATAGGTCAAGCCTCAATCAAGATATTGGGCCAGCCCAAAAAGCCGGCCCGATTGTAAAGTCCGGTTCGCTTACTTAACGAACAACAGAACGAGCGCTACAACGAGCGAGAAAATGCCAAGGCCTTCGGCCAAAGCAGCGCCGATCAAAGCGTTGGTGAATTGTTGTCCAGCAGCTGCTGGATTGCGCAAAGCGCCTGCCAAATAGTTGCCGAAGATATGGCCCACGCCGATGCCGGCGCCGCCCATGCCGAGACAAGCAATGCCTGCGCCGATGTATTTTGCTGAAACTGGATCCATTTTAGTTCTCCTCGAGGTTTATGTTTGGATGGGGTTGATTTAGTGACTTTTATGATTAGTGACTTGGATGAAGCGCGTCGTTTAAATAGACGCACGTCAAAATGGCGAAGACGAAGGCCTGTAAGAAGGCCACGAGAAATTCAAGTGCGGTGAGTGCAACAGCCATGCCGAGCGATAAAACGGATGAAACTGCGATGATGCCGCCAGCAGCAATCATGCTGACCACAAAGCCCGCAAACACCTTCAAAACAATGTGCCCAGCCAAGATGTTGCCAAACAAACGTAATCCTAATGAGATGGGGCGCGACAGGAATGAGATGATTTCGATCACAGAAATGATCGGCAAAATAACAAGTGGAACACCATGCGGCACAAACAGTTTGAACCAGCCAAGACCATGCTTATAAATTCCAACGACGACCACAAGGACGACGACAAACAGCGCCAACGCCGCAGTCACAATCACATGGCTAGTGACGGTGAAGAAATAAGGAAACATGCCAAGCATGTTTGCAATCAACACGAATGAGAACAACGAGAACACGAGCGGAAAAAAAGCTTTGCCTTCTTCTCCCAGCACATTGTTCACCATGTTGTGGATCATCGAATACCACATTTCACCGACAGATTGCAGGCGACTTGGAACCATTTCGCCTTTGCGGGCGGCCAGCAACAAAATTGTTGTGATGAGCGCAACTGTGATGCCCATGAACAAAGCGGAATTTGTGAAGCTGATTTGAAATCCGCCCAAATTGAACGGGCCGAAAATATCATGCAGTCTGAACTGGTGGATTGGATCGTTTACCAATGCTTCGCTTGCCACTATTTATTGTCCTCATCTTCGTCATCCGCAGGTGGCGGCGTATCTAGTCTTGCGGCGGCGGGCGGCACACGATTGGCTGCCCGCGCCATATTTAAAATGCCAGCTCCGAAGCCAACCATTAAAAAAACGATCATAAACAGCGGTAATGTATTGAACAAACGGTCCAACCCATATCCCACTGCGGCTCCCACCAAAATGCCAGCAACAAATTCGCTGACCAATCGGTAACCCTTCGAATAATCTTGGGCTTTGCCATAGTTTGTTGACGGTGTTTCTGCCTTTTGATGTTCTTTCTTTTCAGCATCAAGGCGGCTGGAAAGTTCATCTAAGCGGCTTGAAATATCGCCAAGCTTCGAGTCTTGCGTTTCTGTTTGGTTTTTATCGCCGGAACGTGCCATTTCTCATGCCTCTCCATTGCGAAAAAAGCCCCCCAAAAGGCCGCCTCTCAAAGCGCGCTCTTGATAGTTACACAGCGTTTAGGTGTCAAGCTGTAGAGTTGGGTTTTAACAAATTGATATCATTAGAGGAATTTGAAGATTGAGGTGCTGCGTCGAAAAGTCCACGCGAATCTAGAGCAAACCCCGCGCCTTCAAATCAACTCGCAGCTTATCTGGTGTCGTAAAATGGTGGGCTTGCATGCCAACGGCCTCCGCGCCTTTCACATTTTTTTCTGAATCGTCTATGAAAAGGCAGTCGTCGGCGTTCAATTTGTTGCGCTTCAAACACAGCTCAAAAATGGCTGGGTCAGGTTTGATCAACTTTTCATCGCCGGAAACGACAATGTCGCGGAACAAATTTAGAAACGGATAATTCAGTTTAGTTTCCCCAAATTTATCTTGGTTCCAATTGGTGATGGCAAACAGCGGTGCTCCCCTCTTGTGCAGCGTTTCAAGAATATCAACACTGCCTTCAATGGTGCCGGGGATCATTTCATTCCAGCGCTTGTCGTAGGCATCGATCTCGGATGTGAGTTCTGGATGATGCGGGGTGATCAGTTTCACAGCATCGCCAAATGAACGCCCACAATCTTGTTCCAAATTCCAAGCTGGTGTGCACACATTGGCCAAGAACCATTCCATCTTGGCTTCGTCGGTGAATATCTTACGGTAAAGATTGCGTGGATCCCAAGCTATCAGAACCATGCCGATGTCGAAAATGATGTTCATAATTAAGCCGCGTCGATCAGTTTTTCTGCTTCTTCCAGATTAACCGACACCAACTGCGAAACACCACGCTCCATCATCGTCACACCAAACAAGCGGTGCATGCGGGCCATGGTGAGTGGATGGTGGGTAATGATGAGGAAGCGGGTTTCTGTGCGCTGAAGCATGGCGTCGAGCAAATTGCAGAAGCGTTCCACATTGTGGTCATCAAGCGGCGCGTCAACTTCGTCGAGCACGCAGATAGGCGAAGGATTAGTGAGGAACACCGCAAATATGAGCGAAAGTGCCGTCAGCGTTTGTTCACCGCCTGAGAGCAACGACAAAGTCGTTGCCTTTTTGCCGGGTGGGTGCGCCAAAATTTCCAAACCTGCTTCCAATGGATCATCGGACTCAATCAATTGCAATTCCGCCTTGCCGCCGCCAAAAAGGGTCGTGAAGAGTTCACCAAATTTATCATTCACCGTCCCGAACGCATCAAGCAAACGTTGACGGCCTTCTTTATTAAGTGAGCCAATGCCGCCGCGCAGCTTGGCGATGGCTTGTGTCAGCTCATCCTTTTCGGATTTCATTTTGGTGAGTTGCTCATCCACCGCCTGAGCTTCTTCATCAGCCCGCAAATTGACAGCTCCCAACCGTTCACGGTCTTCACGCAAGTTCACGAGCTTTTTTTCAATCTCATCAGCGGCGGGCAGTTTTTCTGGATCAACTTCGGCCTTGGCCAAAATCTCTTGCGGTTCACACATTAAGGTTTCAGAAATGCGGGCGATGCAATGGTCGTGTCGGCTGCTAGAGTTTTCCAGACGTGCCCCCAAACGTGCATGATCTTCGCGCGACGTAGCGGCTAATTCTTGGGCAATCCGCAAGGCTTGGTCAGCGGTGCGCACAGCGTTTTCAGCAGTAGCCAAAGCGTCTGCCGCCAATTTGCGGCCCTGCTCTGCCTCACTCAACGTATTCATCAAAGTCAAACGACGATCCGCCAATTGCTTCGGCATTTGGCTCATCTCAGTGATCGAGATTTCAGTTTCTTCCAAGCGCTTGGTCAGCGCGTTGGTTTGTTCTTTAGCTTTGGCGGCGCGGCTGTTCCATTGATCTTTCTCAGAGGCGATAGCCTTCAAACGCTCGGCGCGGATGCGGGCTTCGCGTTCCAAGCCATCATGTTTAGCGCGGGCTTCGGCGTATGTTGCGCGTTCGCTATTTAATATATCCCGTAATTTCTGCACTTCTGTTTGCAAGTCATCAGCAGGTGCCAATGATAAGAATTCAGCGTGGGTGGCATCATGCGCACCGCGGGCTTCAACAATGCGAGCTGCTGAACTGCGCGCTGCTTCTTCGAGTGATGCGGTTTGGGCCGCGGTCTCCGCCATGCGGCGCTCATGAGCCTGCAAAGCTTGACGAGCCACATCAACGGCCGAACGCGTAGTGCGAGCAATATCGCGTTTTTCGCGCTCAGCGCGCGCACCTGCCTCAACTGACGTGCGCGCTTGCTCGAATTCATTCTTACCGGTTTCAGCGGCCGCAATCGCAAGCTTCATTTCGTCTTCGATGGATGAAAGTCTGTTGCGTTCCGCTAAGCGTTTTGCAGCTGCACTTGGTGCATCTGCCGCAGCTGAAAATCCGTCCCAACGCCAGACATCACCTTCTTTGGAAACAAGACGTTGACCGGGTTTCAGTTGTGGTTGCAATGCAGCGCCAACTGATTTTGACACAATGCCCACATGCGAAAGAATGCGGGCCAAGGCTTGTGGCGCTTCTACAAATTTAGAAAGTGGTGTTGCATCACCAGGCAGAGGCGCAATCTGATCAAGCGGAGGAAGTCCGCGCCAAAACACCGGTGCGCCCTCATCAGCCGAAGCTTCAATGTCTTCGCCAAGTGCCGCACCCAAAGCTGCTTCATAACCACGCTGCACCGAAATTTGATCAACCAGCTGCGGCCACAAATCGCCACCGCCCGCCTTTAACAAATTCGTCAGTGTACGGACTTCTGTCTGTAATCTGTCAGACTTCCGACGTGCGTCATCAAACGCTTGGCGCTTATCGCCTTCCATTTGGCGCGACACACGCAAAGCAACTTCAGCATGAGAAGCCGCTTGCTCAGATTCTTGCATCGCCGTTTCGGCTAGTGCAACGGCTGCTGTCAACGTTACACCATCAGCTGTTGAACCCACGCGAGCCGCCAAGGCTTCGCGGCGCTGGGTAATGTCTGCAGCTTCACGGTCTAATTTTGCAATTCGGTTTTGGTGTTCAGCAATGGCGCGTTCAAATGCTGAACGCTGCGCAGACAGTTCCGACAAGCGGTTATTGGCTTCATCAGCTGCTTCTTGTGCGCTGGCCAGTGATGCGGCAGATTCTTGTAAAAGGATTGCAGCCTCAGAACGCAATTCAGAATCTTGCGTCAATAATGATTCAAGGCCCGCTGCTTCTTCTTGCAGTTTAACAATCACGCCATCAGTATCTTGCACCAATTCTTCTTCGCGGCGCAGGTCGTTTGCGGCTTGGGTGCGGCGTTGTTTAAGTTCGGCAATGCGACCTTCAACACGTTTTTCTTCTTCATCTAAGCTTACACGCTCAAGCGTCATGCGTTGAAGAACAGCAGCTCGAATGGTTTCTTGTTCACGTAAATTTGGCAATGTCTCGCCCAGCTCATCGCGCAGTCGCAAAGCTTGGCTGGCGCCAACTGTGTGTTCACCTAAAATGCGCGTTGCATCATTCAGCGCCTGCGTATCCGCATTCATTGCCTCAGCAGCATCGCGCCATGCAACAAACAAACCCGCAGCTTCAAGTTTGCGAATATCGCTTGATACCTGTTTATATTTCACCGCTTGACGAGCTTGACGTTTCAGGCTGGAAAGTTGTGATTCCAACTGCGCCATCACATCATCAAGACGCGATAGGTTTGCTTCGGCGGCTCTCAGCTTCAATTCCGCTTCGTGGCGGCGCGTGTGCAGACCCGTGATTCCCGCCGCTTCTTCGAGAATTAAACGACGGGCTTGCGGCTTGGCATTGATGATTTCAGAAATTTGACCTTGGCGCACCAGTGCAGGAGAGCGCGAACCGGTGGACACATCGGCAAACAGTAGTTGCACATCACGCGCGCGCACTTCGGAACCGTTGACACGGTAGGTTGAACCTTGATCACGCACAATCTGACGCGAGATTTCGATCATCTCAGTTTCATTATAAGCGGCTGGCGCTGTGCGGTCTTCATTGCCCATCGTCACTAAAACTTCAGCATGATTGCGGGCGGGGCGCTGGTTTGTGCCCGCAAAAATAACGTCTTCCATGCCAGAACCGCGCATGGATTTATATGAGTTTTCACCCATCACCCAGCGTAAGGCTTCAAGCAAATTGGATTTGCCGCAGCCATTTGGCCCCACCACACCAGTAAGGCCGCGCTCAATGATGAGTTCAGTAGGCTCGACGAAAGATTTGAATCCAGTCAGTTTTAGTTTAGCAAATCTCATATCTTCGTATCGCCCTGTTTGCCCCCGCTCTTAAACGAGCAGCGGATCGACAGCTTTTTTGAAGGCTTCGAGCGTGCGCTCACCGTCAAAAAGCTTGCCGTTAATATAAATTGTTGGAATGCCGGTTACACCGTAGCTCTTATCGGCCTTGTCGCGCACTTCCATAATGCCTTTGGCGACGTCGGTATTCTTCAAGCATTTTTCAAAATCATCAGCCGACATGCCGGTTTGCTTGGCAATGTCTTTCAACTGATTATAAGCATCGGGCACCCATTTTGGTTGGGTCTTGAAATAAATGTCGAGCAGTGGAAAATATTTTTCCTTTGGCGAACACCGCGCCAACATAAATGCGCCCATGGCTTGATCATTGTGTGGGAATTCGCGGAAAATGAACTTCACTTTCCCTGTGTCCACATAATCTTTTTTGAACGGCACATAAACATCGTTGTAAAACGCCGCGCAATGCGGACAGCTGGCCGAAGCGTACTCGACCACGGTCACTTTAGCGGTGTCAACACCTTCAGACATATCGCCTTCTTTGGGCGCAGTCGAAAGATCAGAAAGGTCAATTTTCTTTTCTTGGGCAAATGCTGGGCCAGCAGCAGCCAAAGCCATGGCTGCGGCACCAACTAAAAGATTGCGGCGGGATGTATTATTCATGATGTTTTCCTACTCGAGTTTGGGGATGGTGACAAAACCCTATTTGCGCCTGTGGAGAACGTGAGTTTAGGGCCATTTGGGGCAGAAAAGGAAGCCAACTTGGAAAGGGCTGCTTTTAAGTCTAAATCGGCAATATCGTCGAAATTATCTGCCCAAGCTTTCGCGGCCTCGGGTTTCATTGGTTTTCGCGGAATTTTTAATGCAGGTGGGGGAGAATTATCTGGCGTCACTTTGAGTGCTGTAATTGCGCCATAACCCAGAAACTGATTCACCCGCTCGATAATGCGCGGTGTTTCATAATGCAGTTCAAGGGCGCGGCCTGCGACGGCTTTCAGCACCAAGGTTCCGCCGGATTGATGCCCGCTTGCATCATTGCCGCGCGGCCATTTGATTTTTTCCGGTCTGCTGATTGATGCTACTTGTTCACCCACAATCACGCGCCACTGCGCCAACAACTGTTCGCTGGCAAAGCCGTGCCGCTGGAAAGCGGCCTTGGCGAGATTGCGAAAATGTTTATCAATGGTGTGCATGATACCCGATTGTAATTGTGCCTTGCGGCAGGATATTCACTGAACCATGGCGGAACAAGGGCTAGCTGACGATTTATCCGGTAAACTTCTCGTATGGTATGACGCCAACGCCAGGGTTTTGCCGTGGCGGGAGAGGCCCGGAATAAAGGCTGATCCTTACATGGTTTGGCTGTCGGAGATTATGCTGCAGCAAACCACCGTGGCGGCGGTTAAAGACTATTTTATCAAATTCATACGAATCTGGCCCACGGTTTTTGATTTGGCGGCAGCAGAAACCGAAGATGTGATGAAGGCTTGGGCGGGGCTTGGCTATTACGCCCGTGCGCGAAATTTGCATGCTTGTGCGAAAGCCATTGCGGCTGCTGGAGGCGTTTTTCCAAAAACGCTTGATGGCCTGCAGGCGCTTCCCGGCATAGGGCCTTATACTGCAGGGGCGATTGCTGCGATCGCCTTTGATGTTCCCGTGGCGGCTGTGGACGGAAATGTTGACCGTGTGGTTTCGCGTTACTATGCGATTGAACAGCCACTGCCCTCATCGAAACCTCGCATTCGAGAATTGGCGCAAGCCTTGGTTCCACAAAGCCGCGCCGGTGATTTTGCACAGGCGATGATGGATTTAGGGGCTACAATCTGCACGCCTAAATCTCCGTCTTGTGGCGATTGTCCGTGGACGGATGATTGCGCAGGGCGGACGAAGGGTATCGCCGCTTCATTGCCGCTGAAGGCCAAAAAACAAAAAGTGCCCACCCGTTATGGCCATGTCTATTGGATTGAGAACACCAAAGGCGAAGTTCTGGTGCGCACCCGCGCCACAAAAGGATTGCTCGGCGGCATGACCGAGTTTCCGTCAAGCGACTGGGTGGATGGGAAGCGCATCAAATTTTCAGCTCCGTTTGATGCGGAGTGGAAAAAAATGACGGGTCTGGTTGAACACACATTCACCCACTTTCATTTGGAGCTGAATGTTTGGAAGACCCAAGTTTCTGAGCCCGTACTTGATGGGCGGTTTGTAAAGCGCAAAAAGCTTAGCACGGAAGCGCTTCCTTCTCTCATGAGAAAAGTCGCTGTTTTGGCGATGAAGAAATAATTTTACGCCGTCATCCCGACGAAAATCGGGACCCAGGGGCCACGATCTCAAGTATCTAACATTAAAACAGTGGAAAGTCTGGATCCCGACTTGCGTCGAGATGACGGGATTAAAATTTTAAACTTACGTCTAAGCCGCCTTGGCCATCTCCGCACGCACTTGCTGCCGCAGCAAATCAATCGGCACCAAGTTTGACCCACGGCGCACGTGCCAATATGTCCAACCATTGCAGGCTTCGGCGTTTTGAACATGCGCGCCCACTTTATGGATCGAGCCTGAATTATCTTTTGACGCAATTGAACCATCGGCGCGCACAGATGCAGCGATACGCGTAGTATGATCGAACAACGTCTCACCCGCTTTAATCAGGCCGCGCTCAATTAAAGTGCCAAATGGAATACGCACTTCAGCACGCTTGCCGACAGTGGTTTTGAGGGCTTCCAATGAAAGCGGCTCAACCGCTTCAATGCGTGCGAGTGCAGCGCGCGCATAATTCTCGTCGCGCTCACAGCCAATAAAGTGACGGCCCAATTGTTTGGCCACGGCACCTGTCGTGCCCGTGCCGAAAAATGGATCGAGGATCACATCGCCAACATTGGTCGTAGCCAACATCACGCGTTGCAGAAGCGCTTCTGGTTTTTGCGTAGGGTGCAGCTTATCGCCGTCTTGGTTTTTCAGGCGCTCACCACCGGTGCAGAGTGGCAACGTCCAATCGGAACGCATTTGCAGATCATCATTGAAAATTTTCATGGCTTCATAATGGAAGCAGTATTTTGATTTTTGTTCGCGGCCGGCCCAAATCAAAGTTTCATGCGCGTTGGTAAAACGGCGGCCACGAAAATTTGGCATGGGGTTCGATTTGCGCCACACCACATCATTCAAAATCCAGTAGCCCAGATCTTGAAGGATTGATCCGACACGGAATATATTATGATAGGAGCCAATTACCCATAATGCGCCATTTGGTTTCAATGCACGGCGGCATTCGGAAAGCCAAGCTTTCGTGAAAGCATCATATTCGGCAAAACTGGCGAACTTGTCCCAGTCATCATCCACTGCGTCCACTTTGCTTTCATCGGGGCGGTGCAAATCACCACCGAGCTGCAAGTTGTAGGGCGGATCGGCGAATACGAGATCGACAGAACCAGTAGGGATTTTTTTGAGTTGTTCGAGGCAATCACCCAATAAAATCTGATCGTGAAGGGGACGCACATCTAACTTTGACTCATAACCCATCTTTAAATCCCCTGTACGCAAATCAACTTGTTAGGGGGTTATGATTCTTTGCGAGTCCGCTGTGAATCCAAATCGTTAATAATGGTTAACGCGCTAGGATTAGAGCGATAGGTTTGAAGGATTTTCGGTGTTCAGCACAGGCGCCGTGAATGGCCAAAGCTGCGGCGTGAGTTGCTGTGCCATAACCTTTGTGGCGGGCAAAACTGAATTGTGGATAAACAAGATCAAGCTGATGCATGATCCTATCACGTGTCACTTTGGCGATGATTGATGCAGCGGCTATGGAGAGTGATTTAGCATCACCACCGACTATGGTTTGGGTTTTGCAGTCTAGCTTTGGTGATTTATTGCCGTCGATCAAGGCAAGGTCTGGCTTTGGCTGGAGTTGCGAGAAGGCACGCTGCATGGCGAGGAATGTGGCTTGCAGAATGTTGATCTCGTCGATCTCGGCAGCAGATACAATGCCAACTCCAACATGCGATGATTGCATAATGGGGTCGAACAAGGCCTCGCGCCTAGCTTCATTGAGTTTCTTGGAATCGTTGAGGCCCTCCGGAATATTCTTCGGATCAAGAATAACCGCCGAAGCCACCACCGGGCCCGCCCATGGCCCACGGCCTGCCTCGTCGATGCCGCAGATGATTGTGTGGCCGTCGTTTAACTCATGAGATTCGAAGCTGAAGTTTGGCGTCATTTAATGTTTCTTATCGGCCCCCTCCTGTTCGCTCCGCTCACTGTCCACCCCTGAAGCAGGGGTGGAAGGCTATAACGGTATCATCCCTCCCCTGCATCAGAAGTGGAATAGTTTTACTGCATCATCCCTCCCCTGCTTCACGGGAGGGTGTCTGCGCAGCAGACGGGAGGGGCCTGTGTATGGTTTCTAGAATTTTTTCTATCACCCCATCTATAGCACGATCTACATCTGAATTCCAAAAGCGTAGTACCTTGTATCCGCGATTGTTCAATGTGATGTCACGTTTGCGATCTGCAATTTCGTTTTGAGCCAACCCATGTTGTGAACCATCAACTTCGATAACCAATCTTCGTTTCCGTTCAAGAAAATCGACGATGTAATTTTCAAGCGGCGCTTGCCTTCGGAAGTGGAAGCCTTCTTGATTGAGGTAACGAAGTTGGCACCAGAGTTTTACTTCTTGCGGCGTCATATTTTTGCGCAGTGATCTTGCAATTTCATTTGCCATAAGACTAACCCCTCCTGTCTGCTCTGCAGACTGTCCACCCCTGAAGTAGGGGTGGAATAAGAAAAAAACAGCTCCTCGTCATTCCACCCCTGCTTCAGGGGTGGACAGTTCGCGGCTCGCGAACAGGAGGGGGCTGTAAAATCTTAAATCAAATTCATCTGCTCTCCCACTTGCGGGGGTCGTTCAAATAAATCCGTCCGCAGTTTCACCCGCTTAGCATTCAGTCCCAGCCTCTGTGCCGCCAATTGAAACCGCCGCCCTATCGTCCAAGCATAAGGCCCAGAGCCTGTCATGCGCGTTCCAAATTCGGGGTCGTTTTCTTTGCCGCCGCGCACCGATTTAACCAGCGACATCACCTTATCAGCACGATCTGGAAATTCTTTCACCAGCCAGTCTTTGAAAATATCTTTCACTTCAAAAGGCAAGCGCAGCATGGTGTAGCCAGCTTCGCGCGCACCAGCCGCATAAGCGGCTTTCAAAATCGCTTCGATTTCATGATCATTGAGACCGGGGATAATAGGGCCGATCATCACCACCGTGGGAATGCCAGCTGCGGATAAGGCTTCAATGGCCGCCAAGCGTTTGGCAGGTGTTGAAGCACGCGGTTCCATGGCTCTGGCCAATTTGGGATCAAGCGTGGTGATGGATAAAGCCACCTTCACCAAGCCCTGCTCTGCCATCGGTTTCAGCAGATCAATATCACGGCACACGGATGCGGATTTCGTGACGATGCCGAAGGGATGTTTGAACTCATTCAATACCTCAATGATGGAACGCGTGATTCTGTAAGTGCGCTCAATCGGCTGATACGGATCGGTGTTGGAACCCAGCGCAATCGTGCGTGGCTCATAATTGGTCGCGGTTAATTCCCCCCGAAGAAGAGCCGCCGCGTTCGGCTTTATGAAAAGCTTGGATTCGAAATCGAGGCCCGGCGACAAGCCCATATAAGAATGAGAAGGTCTGGCATAACAATAAACACAGCCATGCTCACAACCCCGGTAAGGATTGATCGAGCGATCAAATGAAATATCAGGCGACTGATTGCGGGCGATGATGGTCTTTGGGGTCTCAGTGAAAATCTCGGTCTTCAAACGCGGGATTTCAGCCAGCGTTTCCCAGCCATCATCGACTAGCTCTTCACTGAAAGTTTCAAACCGCCCTGCCGGATTGCTCCGCGCACCCCGCCCGCGCTCCAGCTGCGGCAGCGACGTGAAAGCCCCCGATTCAAAGCCCACCGAAGGGCGCATGTTGATGAGTGTTTGCATAAAAAGAACGTAATACGAACTTCGGAACAAATCAAGTACATTTTTTCGAAATCATGCCGGCTTTGTCGACCATCGTTGAGGAACCAAAGCTGGATCCCGTGTCGCGGGCAAACCATTCGCGATGGGCCGCGAAAGGCAAAGGCCCTTGCACGGGATGACGGTATTGGGATGGTTACTTTCGTCTCAAATGCTCATCGAGCCTCGGCATGATCTCGATAAAATTACATGGGCTGTGCCGATAATCCAGCTGCGGCTTCAAAATTTCGTCCCAGCCATCGCGGCAGGCGCCGGGGGAGCCCGGCAGGCAGAACACATATTTGCCGTTCACCACACCAGCGGTCGCGCGGCTTTGCACTGTTGAGGTTTTGATTTTTTGGAAAGACATCATGTGGAACAAAACACCGAAGCCTTCGATCTCTTTGTCAAACAAAGGCCGCATGGCTTCGATGGTGACGTCTCGCCCCGTCAGGCCTGTTCCACCTGTTGAGATGATCACATCAACGGTTTTGTCTTTGGCGAGTTTGCGAACACAGGCGCGGATGGTGCGAACGTCATCTTTCACAATGGCGCGGCCCGCAAGGCGGTGGCCTTCAAAGGTAAGGCGGTCAACCAAAGTCTGGCCGGATTTATCATCGGGCAATGTTCGCGTGTCTGAAATTGTGATGACAGCAATACCCACGGGCAAAAACTCACGCGCACTCACAATCCCACCTCATTCATTTTTGATTTGAAGTTTTGCAAATCCCGCCATGCCAATTTTTTCTGCGTTGGCGCTTTCAACAATTCATCGGGATGCAACGTGGCCAGCAATGGAACATCACCCAAGCTTAACCATTTGCCGCGCTGGCGGATGATCGAGGCATCGCCACCGCCCAAATATTGTCCGCCCAAACTACCCAGCGACAAAATCAATTTCGGCCCTGCCAGTACAATGGCCCGCGTTGCAAATGGCAAACACGCAGCAATTTCATTATCGAGCGGCTGGCGGTTGCCCGGCGGTCGCCAGGGAATAAAATTCATCAGCATCACATTGCGCGGTGCTGGTTCATCACCAATGTTCAGCCCGATCGCGGCCAACATATTTTGCAACAACACTCGGGCTTTGGCGGAGATCACTTGGCCAGATTTATCTTCTTCATTGCGCGGGCGGTCTGACAAAATCAAAATTGACGATTGCAGATTGCCTTCAATGAATGAAAGCTTGGTTGCCCCTTTGCGCAAGGGGTTTGCCTCAAAATAATTCAACGCCTGCGATAAAGCTTCCAGCGAATTGCATGCGGCAGCTTGTGTTGCAGCGTCGGCAGCGGCTTGGTCGGGCAGCGTGGCCACACGAAGCACAGAAATAACAGCAGGCAAAGCCTGCGGCTTTTCCACCACAAGCGATGCCGCAAAACGGTCAACCGCCTGCTCCGACACAATCTCATCTGCCCCCATTTCCACAAGCCAAGCCAAGGCGCTGGCGGCCTGTTCAGCGGTCATGTCGTTTGGTCGCGGTTCCATGTCTATTCTGTCTGCTTGTCAATCATTGCCCTCTGCCTATAACAGACCCATATATATGGAAGCAAATCACGGAGAGAACTTGTGAGCGATATTCAGCGCGAGGCTATGGAATATGATGTCGTCATCGTGGGCGCAGGCCCCGCTGGCCTGTCCGCTGCCATTCGCGTCAAACAGCTTTCACCCGAAACCACAGTCTGCGTTCTCGAAAAAGGCTCGGAAGTTGGCGCGCATATATTGTCTGGCGCTGTGGTTGATCCGATTGCGCTGAATGAATTGATCCCTGATTGGAAAGAAAAAGGCGCCCCCCTCACCACCGAAGTTAAAGAAGATCGCTTCTTCCTGCTCGGCCCGTCAGGCGCCTTGCGCCTGCCCAATTTTCTGATGCCACCGCTGATGAACAATCATGGCAATTATGCCGTGTCGCTTGGCAATGTGTGCCGCTGGCTGGCCACTCAAGCGGAAGAACTAGGTGTGGAAATTTATCCCGGCTTTGCCGCGTCTGAAGTTTTATACCGCGACGATGGTTCAGTGCGCGGCGTGGTGGCGGGTGTTATGGGCATTGCCAAGGACGGCACGCATAAGCCCGATTATCAGCCGGGCATGGAGCTGACGGGTAAATATGTGTTGATCGCTGAAGGTGTTCGCGGGTCATTGGCCAAAGAAATCATTGCCAAATACAATCTCTCCGAAGGCCGCGAACCACAAAAATTTGGCCTCGGAATGAAAGAGCTTTGGGAAGTGAAGCCCGAAAACCACAAACAAGGCCAAGTCACACACACCATGGGTTGGCCACTGGGCGCTAAGGCAGGCGGCGGTTCATTCATGTATCACCTCGAAGATAATCTGGTGTCGATTGGCTTCGTGGTGCATCTCAATTACACCAACCCGCATCTGTTTCCTTATATGGAATTCCAGCGCTTCAAGCATCACCCGCTGATTGCTGATGTTCTCGAAGGTGGCAGGCGGGTGGCTTATGGTGCGCGGGCCATCACTGAGGGCGGCTTTCAATCCGTACCTAAACTGCCCTTCCCCGGTGGCGCTTTGATTGGCTGTTCAGCAGGGTTCGTGAATGTCCCACGCATCAAGGGCAGCCACAACGCCATGAAAACCGGCATGATGGCGGCAGAGGCAGCGGTTGCGGCCATTCAAGCTGGCCGCAGCGGAGATACGTTAGAAGAGTATCAAACCGCCTATGAAAATTCTTGGGTTTACCGCGACTTGAAGAAAGTTAAGAACGTAAAGCCCATGTGGTCAAAGCTCGGCCTCGCGGGTGGTGCCGCCCTTGGCGCACTCGACATGTGGCTCAACACACTTTTTGGATTTGGCCTTGGCACATGGAAACATGGCAAAGCTGATTGGGCCACTTTAAAGCCCGCGTCTGAATGCAAACCGATTGATTATCCAAAGCCAGACGGCGTGTTAAGTTTCGACCGCCTGACCAATGTGGCATTCTCGGCAACCGCACATGAAGAAGATGAACCCGCACATCTAAAGCTCAAAGATGCATCAATCCCCATCGGTGTTAACCTGCCGAAATGGGCCGAGCCTGCCCAGCGCTATTGCCCAGCAGGGGTTTATGAAGTTGTCTTAACCGAAGGTAAAGAACCCCGGTTCCAGATTAATCACCAGAACTGTGTGCACTGCAAAACCTGTGACATCAAAGATCCATCGCAAAACATCACGTGGGTTGTGCCCCAAGGCGGAGAAGGGCCCAATTATCCGAATATGTAGAGGCACTTGCGCGTTATTGCTTCATTAAGCCTGAAATACGAGCCATAGCCAAAAACCTTTAGTCACTAAAAAGCAACCATTTCGCGCAAGGGGTTGTTTAAGGATTCAGTGCAAATCCCTCTATGAAACTGAATCTGAGGAATTTTCTTTATGCGTGCTACATTCAAAAATTCAAAAATCATCGCGCGTTTGAAGCGTTTGAAATCAAATGAAAGTGGCAACGTCGCATTCACTGCGGCTATTGCAATGATGCCCGTCATGCTGATTTTAGGTGCTGCGGTTGATTATGAAAACGCTGTAAACACAAAAGTAGGCTTGCAAAGCGCCGTGGATTCCGCCGCACTTCACGCCGCAACTTTGGGCAATGGTAGCACGAACACTCAACTCACTGATAACTCGAAGCCATTTTTTAATTCCAACTTCAAATCAAACGGCGGCTCGGGCACGGTTACTTATGCAGCCGTTGGGCTTGGGGATTCAGTAAAAGTAACGGCAAGTGTGCCTGTCGATAATCCATTTATGAAACTTGTTGGCTATCCAACAACCACAGTGGGTGCATCAGCAACTGTTAAGAAATCTGGCATCAATCTGGAAGTTTCCATGGTGTTGGATAATACCGGGTCGATGGGCTCAATAAACCCTAAGACTGGAAACTCAGCAATTTCAGACTTGAAAGCGGCGGCTACCAAATTCGTAAATCAAGTTATGCCAGCTGTCCAAGGCGGCTTCTATACCAAAATTGCTGCTATTCCTTATAATAGTAGCGTCAATTTGGGCTCTGCAGCCTTGGCTAATAGTGCACGAGGTCCTGCGTTGGCACCTATTGATCCAAACACAAATGCGCCAGCAACCAATGCGACAACTGGTTATCAGTATATCAATAGCCCTTCCACAACTGGTATTGTTCCAGGTGCACAAAATTACGCTTTCAAATCTGTAGCGAGTTTCCAAGACACAATGAAGAAAGGCGTTTGGCAGAACTGTGTCGGCTATAACCACGATGCAGCTGGATATTGCCTTACAACCGCAACATTAACCAACTGCGTAAGCGAGCGTATTGGGACAGCAGCTGCGACTGATTACGCAACATCCACATTCCCAGTTGGGAAAAAATATGTGTCGAATGGTTTTAATGACTGCACCGTTACCCCTATGGTTCCATTGTCGACGAGCGCCACCACTTTAACGACTACGATAGCCAATATGTCAGCAAGCAACTGGACAGCAGGCCAAGTAGGTCTGGCTTGGGGTTGGTACGCACTTTCACCAAATATCGGTCTATTTTCAGGCGAAAGTGTGCCTGCCGGATATGATAAATTGACAACTACTGACAACACCAAAAAAGTAAAAAAAGTAATGATTTTGATGACGGATGGCGAATATAATACCGCATATGTCGATGGAACCATTAGTAACGTGACAAGCTACACTTCGTATGGCTCAGATTGGAATACAAATCCAAAGCCTCCCACAAATAGCGACGTATACACGCAATCCAAAAACATTTGCGCTGGTATTAAAGCGTCAGGTGTTGAGGTATTTGTAATTACTTTTCAGCTGGACAAATCACTATCTTGGCGTGTTGGCCTCGTCAATGATTGTGCGACAGATTCGAAGCACATTATTGATGCAGACACAACCTCTCTCGATGCGGCGTTCTCACAAATTGCCGACGCACTTCAAGCGATGCGTATCGCAGAATAAATCAATTCGGCTTGTGATATTATCGGGCGGGGTTCTTGAAAAAGCACTCCGCCCTTTTCTCTTGCGGTGATCGCTAAAAAACCTCAATCTAGCGGGATGAATCGTGCAAATATTATATTGCACAAATAGAGATTGGATCATCATGCTGCTGCGCACTGTGTCTTGGGTTTTTGCTGGGTTTATGGTTTCAGGATTGGCTTCTGCCAATCAAAGTTTTGAGACTTCGTTTTCGGGCAATTATCTTGCGGGCCGCACGGCGGGTCGGCTGCGTGATAGTGAATCAGCTGCAATATTTCTAAACGCCGCACTGAAACAAG
The DNA here is from genome assembly GCA_043744395.1 of Aestuariivirga sp. Classification (GTDB taxonomy): domain Bacteria; phylum Pseudomonadota; class Alphaproteobacteria; order Rhizobiales; family Aestuariivirgaceae; genus Aestuariivirga. The sequence goes on along the minus strand of JAYTUV010000055.1, from coordinate 30,861 downwards.
AATCCGGCAATCCAATTTTAATTGAAAGATTGTTTCAAGCTGAGTTGGGCAAGGGAAACCTGGCCCAAGCTGAAAAGTTAGCGCCTGAGGTCATAACAAATAACAGTCAACAGCGCATGGCGCGCATTGTGCTCGGCCTGAAAGAGTTTCGCAATCGCCGTTACCCAGAGGCCCGAGTTCAATTCACTGAAGCGGCTTATACGCCCGCTGGTGAACTCACCTCGGCTCTGCTGAATGCTTGGTCTTATGCCGGAGAAGGCTCGCTGGATGCGGCACTTAAAGAATTAACCAAATTGGACGGGCAAGATGCCTTTGCCGGTTACAAAGCCGTTCACACAGCCATGATTGCAGATTTTCTAAACTCCACGATGCGTGCCGATACGGCCTATAAAAAGGCCTATCAATTAACAGGCAACAGCCTGCGTGTTGTCCAAGCTTATGCCAATTTTCTGCAACGTAACAATCACAACGATGTTGCTGAAAAAATTTATCAGAAATTCTTGGAAGGTGGGCAGCGAGCCGCATTGATCGAAACCAGTTTGGCTGAACTCAAATCAGGCAGCAAGCCTGCAGCTTTCATTATGACACCAGCACAAGGCGTTGCAGAAGTATTGTTTTCTCTGGCAGCGGCAATGAACGGAGATCAAAGTGCTGATGCGGCTTTGATGTATGCACAGCTCGCGCTGGCGTTTAAACCTGATGAAGCAGTGATGCGCTCAATGGTGGGTGATGTTTATAGCGATATGAAGTCCAGCCAGTCGGCAATTGCTGCATATGATCAAGTGCCAGCCACTTCTCCTTTGCGCAGTTATGCCGACACTCAGATTGCTCTGAATTTGCAAAATGACGACAAGCCCAAAGAAGCAATCGAAAAGCTCTTATCTGTTGTGGCAAAGGACCCCAAAAACATCGAGGCGTTGATCAATTTGGGCGGCCTCTACCGCATTGGCAGAGAATTAGAAAAGGCAGCGGATGTTTATAGCCAAATTATTGCTTTGCAAGGTGATGATAAATCGCAATGGCGGATATTTTACTACCGTGGAATATGCTTTGACCAATTAAAGAATTACGAAAAGTCTGAGGCGGATTTCCGCAAAGCCTTATCGCTTTCAAAAGACGAACCCTCGGTTCTCAACTATCTCGGTTATTCCATGATCGACCGTGGCGTAAAACTAGACGAAGCCATTACCATGGTGAAGCGGGCCGTCGATCTGAAACCAAATGATGGCTACATCGTCGATAGTTTGGGTTGGGCTTACTATACGATGGGTAATTATGATCAGGCCGTGAATTATCTTGAACGTGCTGTTGACCTGAACCCAGCTGACCCGACAATTGCGCAACATTTGGGTGATGCTTATTGGCGTGTGGACCGCAAGCTGGAAGCAAGGTTTCAATGGCAACATGCCAAGGACAATCATCCAGAACCCGCAGATGTGGGACAAATCGAAGATCGTCTGAAGAACGGATTAACCGAACCGCCCAAGATAAAGCCAGCTGATGCTGGAACAACAAAGCCATCATCTGGCTGATGTCTTCGAGCGTTACCGAAACCGCCAAATCTAAGATTAACCTCGCACTCCATGTCCTAGGCAGGCGCGCGGACGGTTATCATGAGCTGGATTCGGTTGTGGCTTTTGCAGATATTGGCGATCAACTCACCATCTCCATCTCTGATAAATTGTCTTTAACCTGCAAAGGCTTGTTTGGCGCAGATTTACAAAGCGACAGCGAAAACATAATTCTCAAAGCTTGGCACGTTTTGGATAAATTGTTCGCGGCCAGAAATCAAAAATTGCCACTGGTTCACGTTGAACTCACCAAAAATCTGCCTGTCGCGTCAGGCATTGGTGGTGGTTCGGCCGATGCTGCCGCCATGTTGCGCGGATTGCTGCGTTTGACCAACCAAACGCTAGATGACGCAGAAATCTTAAGCCTAGCAAAAAACCTAGGGGCAGACGTGCCCGTGTGTTTTCACGAACGCTCATGCCGCATGCAGGGCATTGGCGAAATCATTACGCCGCTAAAAGTTGAATTGCCGCGTGCCATTGTGTTGGCCAATCCACTTCTGCCCTGTTCAACTGCTGGGGTGTTTACACGGTTGGGTTTGGCGAACGGTCAAGCCCATCACGATTCAATTCAGCTGGATTCGCCAACAGATTGGCGCAATGATTTGACATCATCTGCACTCGTCACTCAACCCGCCATCAATGATGTGTTGCTGGCCCTCCAAAGCGAACCCGCCTTTTCAAGCGTGCGCATGTCAGGTTCCGGTGCAACTTGTTTTGGCCTAGCGTCCAGCATGGCACAAGCTTCAGCAGCAGCAGCGCGGCTGTCAGTTAAAAACCCAAACTGGTGGGTGCGGGCGGCAGAGCTGGTGTAGTTTTTAGTTTGGGCTTAATTAGAGCGTTTTTATGTTTCATGGAAACATCAAATGCGCCCTAAGTTATTGTTTTTTATCAATTTATCTTGCTTTTGACGATTCCGTCAAAAGTAAGATTGATCTAGATGTTACGGCAGTCAAGTAAGCGATATCTAACAATATCTAAGTGCATATATCTTTTTTTCTTATGATGGCTTATATAAAGCTATATTTTGCTATATTTTGGAAAGTGTAATGGACCCTCTTCGCAATCCTTTTGCTCCCGGCGCAGGAAGCAGGCCACCTGAATTGGCCGGTCGTGATGATATTTTAGAGTTGGCCAAAATTTCTTGCGGTCGCGCGTTACGCGGCCGAAATGCAAGATCAATTATGCTTCTTGGCTTGCGTGGAACTGGCAAGACCGTTTTACTAAATGAGATCGGCCGAATTGCAGAAAATCAAGGCTATTTAATCTCAAAAATAGAAGCACCAGAACACCAAAGCCTCGCCCGCCTCCTCTATCCCGAGATGAGGAAAGTATTGCGCTCATTTTCAACAATCGAAGCAGCAAAGCAACTTTCGTTGAGAGGATTAAAAGGGCTTCGAGGCTTTGCATCAATTTTTAAAATTGAAGTAGCAGGTGCTGAAATTGGGATAGAACCTGAACCAGGTCTTGCGGATAGTGGCGATCTTCAATTCGATCTGCCCGATTTGTTTGCGATAATTGGGAAGGCTGCGCAAGCTGGGCACAAAGGTTGGGTGCTCCTGATCGAAGAAGTTCAATATCTTTCAGAACCAGACCTATCTGCACTCATTGTGGCAATTCATAGAGTGTCCCAAGAAGGCCTGCCAGTCATTATGGTCGGAGCAGGCCTCCCTCAAACTGCCCGTCTGGCAGGAGAAGCTAAATCTTATGCTGAACGACTATTTTATTATTCAGGGGTAGGTGCACTCGATCAACAGTCAGCAAAACAAGCAGTAGAAAAACCTATTATTGAAGAAAAAGCTTCGATTTCGCCCGATGGCCTCCTAGAGATCGTCACACGGACACTTGGCTATCCATTTTTTCTGCAGGAATGGTCATCTAAAGTTTGGGACAATGCTGAGGGGCCAAATATAACTAAGGGTGATGTGGACAGTGCCTACGCTGAAACCCTCGCATCACTTGATGACGGCTTTTTTCGCGTCCGTTTTGACAGGCTTACCCCAAAGGAAACCGAGTTTGTCAGGGCTATGGCAGAATTGGGCGATGGCCCATATGCAATGAGTGATATCGCCAAGGTTTTGGATAAGAAGCTATCTTCACTTGGCCCGGTTCGTGCGAATACGATCTCAAAAGGTATGATCTATAGCACTGAACACGGCTTCCTTGATTTTTCTGTTCCACTTTTTGCAGACTTCATGCGCCGTCAAACGTAGCTTTTATCCTGACGGATATCTGGACTGCAATCATCGCTCTCCAAAAGTGTTAAACGCCCCGCCTTGACATCGGACAGAGCACCCGCCATTTCTCAGCAATGACCCCGCCTCCCCTCAAAATCCTCCTCACTGCGCCTCGCGGATTCTGCGCCGGTGTTGTGCGTGCGATCGATATTGTCGAGCGCGCACTCGAACTTTATGGCGCACCGGTTTATGTGCGCCACGAGATTGTGCATAATAAATACGTTGTTGATGATCTCAAATCCAAGGGTGCGATTTTTGTGGATGAGCTAGATGAAATTCCGCCGGGTAATCATCCCGTGGTTTTCTCCGCGCATGGTGTTCCAAAAACAGTTCCCGCCGAGGCCCAGCGCCGCGCCATGTTTCAAATTGATGCCACCTGCCCGCTGGTTACAAAGGTTCATATGGAAGCGCTTCGCCATCATGAACAAGGCCTCGAAATTATCTTGATCGGCCACAAAAACCACCCCGAAGTCATCGGCACAATGGGCCAGCTTCCCGAGGGGGCAATGACGCTGATTGAGACAACTGATGATGCTGAAAACATTTCGGTGCGTGATCCATCAAATTTAGCATTCGTCACACAAACCACACTTTCTGTTGATGACACGAAAGATGTGATTGCAGTTTTGCAGCGGCGTTTTCCGTCCATCAGAGGCCCGCTGAAAGAAGACATTTGCTACGCCACCACCAACCGCCAAGATGCAGTTAAAATGATCGCTAACGACATTGAACTTCTGATCGTTGTAGGTGCACCCAATTCATCAAACTCATTACGCCTTGTCGAAGTGGGCGAGAAAAACGGTTGCCCGCGTGGCTTCCTTGTTCAACGTGCCACAGATTTGGATTGGGCAACACTGCAAGGACTTTCAAAAATCGGTCTTTCAGCAGGCGCCTCGGCTCCTGAAATTCTCGTCAATGAAATCATCGACGCCTTCCGAGAACACTATGATGTGTCAGTGGAAAATGTGGTGCTGCGCGAAGAAAATGTGTCCTTCAAACTGCCGCGTGAACTTCGCCCTGCCCAGCCTGCGGCATGAGCAAGGGTAAAGTTATCGTCCATACTGATGGTGCTTGTTCCGGCAATCCCGGCCCCGGCGGTTGGGGTGCTATTTTGGATTATAACGGCACGCGCAAAGAAATTTATGGTGGCGAACCACAAAGCACCAATAATCGCATGGAGCTGAAAGCCGCCATAGAAGCGCTGAATGTTTTGAAACGTGCGTGTGTTGTCGAAATGCATGTGGACTCCCAATATGTGAAAGACGGCATCACCAAGTGGATCCATGGCTGGAAACGCAATGGTTGGAAAACCGCAGATAAGAAACCAGTTAAAAATGTAGAGCTATGGCAGGCGTTGGACGAAGCTATTCAGTGCCATGAAATTTCGTGGCATTGGGTGAAGGGACATGACGGTCACCCCGAGAATGAACGCGCCGATGAATTGGCCCGACAAGGCATAGCAGACATGAAAAAACCCGCCGCTGATTAAGTGGCAGGTTTTTGAACACCCAATGGTGGAATGTACCGATGTGTAGCCTCTTCACCGTACGGTGTCAAGGATTATTTTTAACTTTATAGGATTTATTGTATTTGCCCTAAAATCGTCTCACCGCCAGACACATTCACGCCGGATTTGCTTTCAACATTCAAATGCTTAACCACGCCATTTTCGACGATCATAGAATAGCGGCTTGAGCGCAGCCCCATATCGGCCACTGTCAAATCTTTTTCCAATCCAACCGCCTTGGCAAATGTCGCGTTGCCATCAGCCAACATCACAATCTTGCCTTCAGCGCCTGTGCTCTTGGCCCAAGCTGTCATTACATCAACATCATTGACCGACGTGCAGGCGATCATATCCACACCCTTGGATTTGATGGCGTCAAAATTGGCAAGGAAGCTTGGCATATGGGCGCTGGTGCAGGTGCCCGTAAATGCGCCAGGCACCGCAAACAGCACAACTTTGCGACCATTGAAAATGCCGTCCGAAGTCATTTCGCCTTTGCCATCAGCTGTCATCACTTTGAATGTCGCCGCTGGAATTTTGTCACCGATTTTAATTGTCATAAAAGTCCCCTTAGTTGAAAGCAGGACTTAAGCGATCGTAACGCGCTGTTCAAGCCCCTGCCCTTTAGCACTGGCCGTGATACGAAGTTCTACACCCTTAAGTTCCATGTCCTTCTTCAATCCAGCGACTTTGAGCGAAGCATTGATCCCTGCAGCATCAAACTCAGGTTTACCAAAATAGAAAATATCTGGCCCTTCAACAAAAATATCCTCAACAGGATTGACCAGTTCAAGTTGCAGATGTTTATCTTTGACCGAAGCGCTTTTAACAATCGGACCTAACTTCGGAACAAGGCCCTGCCACTTGGCAATCAAATCCAAATTTGAATTTAGCGCTGACTTTGGCGAAAAATTCAGTCTGGCATCAAACTTCGCAGGCGTGCATACTTTTTGGCAAACACCAAAAAATGACGAGAAATTCAAATTCAAAGGCTGGCCAATATCTTTCGGCGTAACTTCAATGGGAAACAGAACTTCATCGTGATAGCCAAATGCCGTTCCACCTTCGTCCACAATGCGCAGCGGCAACGGAAAATCCACAGCTATTGCGGCCAAGTTTGTATTTGGCTCAGTCGTGATCAATGGCGGCACACCGGCATCGCCCGGATTGCGCCAATAGGTCTTCCAGTCCTTGTCCAATTTTATATAAAGTCCAGCGGCATAGGATTTACCATCGAAGCCGCCAGCCAGAAACTGCGCCGACCATGGCACAGCTGCGCGGGCAGTCGAGACAAACGGCAATGCTGCCAGAGACGAAAGTAAAAATCTGCGGTTCATGATTTCAACATACTGATCTGCTCATTCAAATGCCAGTCACCTTCCCGTTAGCGCTAAAAGCGAATATGTTATCCAAATGAGCCGAAGACCCACCCTCAAAGGTAAACTCCTCATCGCCATGCCCAGCATTCAAGGCGATTGGTTCAGCCATTCTGTCGTGTTTTTGTGTGAACACAGCGCCGATGGCGCCATGGGTCTAGTTTTAAACAAACCTGCGCCGCAAATGTATTTCGCTGATCTGGCTGATAAGTTGGATTTGGGCAAAATCATTCCTGAGCATATTTTATTGCAACCGATCATGCTCGGTGGCCCTGTCAAAACTTTTCAGGGCTTTGTGCTGCATAGCCCAGATTTTATGGCCGAGGGCTCGCACCGGATTACGGCTGATTTCACTTTGAACACAACTGTTGAAATCTTGAAAGCCATCGCACTTGGCAAAGGCCCGCGCCGCCAACTCATCGCACTTGGTTATGCAGGTTGGTCACCGGGCCAACTCGATTCCGAAATTCTCAACAATGGCTGGCTTCATTGTGATGCCGACCCTGAATTGGTGTTCGGCCAAAAAGCGGAAGGGCTGCATCATGCAGCCCTCGCAAAACTCGGCATTGACCCGCGGATGCTTTCATCCGAGGCAGGCCACGCCTGAATTAATCTTTGGCTCGTTCCACATAAGACCCATCATTGGTATCAACCACAATGCGCGTGCCCACGTTAATGTGCGGTGGCACCAGTGTGCGAACACCATTATTCAACATGGCGGGCTTGAAAGATGAAGAAGCTGTTTGATTTTTGATCGCTGGTTCGCAATCGGTAATTTCCAAAGTCACACGCGGCGGAATTTCAATCGAGATTGGGCCATCGTTAAACATCGCAATCTGACATTCCATTCCTTCCTGCAAATAGGGCGCATTGTCGCCCACCATGTCCGTGTGAAGTGGCACTTGCTCAAAGCTTTCTGGATTCATGAACACATAGTTGTCGCCATCCTGATACAAATATGTGTGCATGATGGTTTCAACAAAAGCGCGTTCCATCGCATCCGTGGTTTTATAGCGCACCACAGTTTTCACACCGTCAGAAATGCGGCGCATATCAATCGTCGTCGTCGGTGTGCCCTTGCCAGGGTGCATGGATTCGGCTTTCAGAACGATGTATAATCTGCCGTCTTCATGCTCAATCACATTGCCCTTGCGCACACCGCTCGCGATTACTTTAACCAATTGCTTAATCTCACTTCTAAAATATGTTGTGCGCGGCTATTAGCAGCCTGAACCTTGAAAGCCAACCCCTGTGCCAACCCCCGAAAACCGCTGGTTTCATCCCAGTCGCCATGAAGACCGAAGGCCCTTTTTACTGGCCCGTAACAGGATTATCGCCGCTACACGCAACTGGTTTGCAGAGCGCGATTTTCTTGAGGTTGATACGCCTGCTCTTCAAGTGTCACCCGGCAATGAAGCCCATCTTCATGCTTTCAAAACCACACTCGTTGGAAATGATGGCGCGGGTGTCGATCGCTACCTTCACACATCGCCAGAGTTCGCCTGCAAGAAACTATTAGCCGCTGGTGAGAAACGCATTTTCAATCTGGGCCATGTTTTCCGTAATCGTGAACGAACCCTAACCCACGCACCAGAATTTACGATGCTGGAATGGTACCGCGTTCAGGAAGATTACAAGATCATTGTTGAAGACACGCTTGCTCTCGTTCGGCTGGCGGCTTCAACCGTTGGGCAGAGACAATTTAATTGGCGGAACCGTGAGTGCGATCCATTGGCAGAAGCTGAATGGTTGAGTGTTGCCGATGCCTTCCAAAAATTCGCACGCGTTGATTTGCTCAGTACACTGAATAATCGTGATGCACTGGCCGTCCAATCCCCCGTCGCGTTTCAGCCGAACGAAAGCTGGAGCGACATCTTCAGCCGAATCCTTGTTGAGAAGGTCGAACCCAATCTCGGGAATGGCAGCATCACCGTTCTCTACGAATACCCTTCCTGCGAAGCCGCCCTCGCCCGCACCTGCGCGCATGACGCGCGCGTGGCCGAACGCTTCGAGCTTTATGCCTGCGGCGTAGAACTGGCCAATGGCTTTGGCGAATTAACCGACGCCGCCGAACAACGCCGCCGTTTTGAGCACGAGATGCAAATCAAGCAACGCCTCTATGGCGAGCGCTATCCGATTGATGAGGAATTGCTGGAAGCCCTTGCCATGATGCCCGATGCTTCGGGCGTGGCAATGGGGCTGGACCGCCTGATCATGCTGGCTGCTGGCGCGACACGAATTGATCAGGTGCAGTGGGTTCCGGTTAGCTAACACAGTCTTTGTGTCAGCACATTTCGGTGACAGTGCATTTAACTATCGCATCATTGATGCGTCAACATTTAAGCAGCGATAGTTAAATGCACTGTCACCGAAATATGCGGCGGGTTGCGGGTTAACCCAGTCCTTGCTTTCCCAAAACCTGTTTCACGCTCTTCGCCATTTTTTCTACAATCTCGACCAACTCTGCATCTGTCGCGTTATAGGGTGGAGCCAAGATCACCACATCGCCATTCACGCCGTCTGCGTTACCACCCACAGGATAGCAGATTAAGCCGTTGTCTAATGCGTGTTGGCGGATGTGCAGGGCAAGCTTATGCGAGGCATCAAAGGGTTTTTTGGTCTTCCGGTTTTGGACGAGTTCAGCCGCGATGAAATATCCGCGCCCGCGAATATCGCCCACTGCTTCCACGTTTGATACTGCATCAGCAATCATTGCTTTGAATTTCATTTCATTGGCTGCCACGCGTTCCACCAACTTCTCGCGCGTCACAATTTTCTGAACGGCTACACCTGCAGCGCAGCAGGCTGTATGACCTGTAAAGGTATGACCTGTTTGGGGGGCGTGGTTGAAGGCGGCGCTGACTTTGTCGGAATAGATAGCAGCGCCAAGCGGCAAGTAGCCAGCAGCGAGACCCTTGGCGATGGACATGATATCGGGTTCCACGCCATCTTTTTCGAGCGCGCGCCATGTGCCGGTGCGCCCTGTGCCGCACATCACTTCATCGGAAATCATGAGAACGCCATGTCGGTCACAAATCTCGCGCACGCGTTTGACGTAACCACCGGGTGCGGGCACGCATCCGCCAGCTGCGCCTACCACGGGTTCGAAGATGAAGGCTGCAATGTTGTTGGCGCCTGCCTTTAGGATTGCATCTTCTAGTTCTTTGGCACTCGCCTCACCTACAGTTTCTGCGCTTGCGCCTTCGATGGGTCGATAGGCGTTGGTTGGTGACAGTCGGATTACATCGAGAAGCGAGCATTCGAATGCCAATTTGCGTTCAAGGAACCCAGACACCGACAAGGCTCCAAGCGTGTTGCCATGCCAACTTCTTTCCCGGGCAATGAATTTCCGGCGGGTCATGTCGCCTCGCGCATAGTGATATTGCAGGGCCAGTTTCAAACAACTTTCAACCGCTTCCGAACCACCCGTAACATAGACCATATGTTTCAGCGTTCCACCGCAACGGGCACTGATGATCTCGGTCAATTCTTCCAATGCGTCAGTTGTGAAATTATAGCGATAGCCGTGGGCGATGCGACCCAGTTGATCACTGATCGCCGCGTTCACTTCCTCATTGCCGTGGCCGATACAATAGACAGCGGGACCACCGGAGCCATCGATATATTGTTTGCCGTCAACATCGTAGAGGTAAGACCCCTTGGCCCATGCGACTTTGGGCATGTTTCCGGTCGCGTGGATTGAAGTTGGCATGGCGACTTGATTGTTCATTTTGTTTTCTTGCGATTTAGCTTTTCCTCATGCAGTCTTAGCATAGTAATTTTACTTTAGGATGGAATTGGTGGCTTTGCGCGTACGACCAATGAAAACGGGAGAAGAGGATGCGGTTGCCGTGCTTATTCGCCAAATGCCAAAAGACATCGGCCTTGATGTTGTGCCGTTGATCACCGGACAAAACCTGCGCGACTGCAATGATGTGGCGCAAGTGACTGTGATTGAAGACACGGGGCAAATTCTGGGTGTATGCTCATGGACGATGACCTATTCGTCTTGGCGCGGTAGCCGCGGGATCTATATCAGCGATCTTTATGTTATGCCCTTCGCGCGCGGACGGCAAGTGGGCGAAAAACTGCTGGTCGGAACAATCCGAGAGGCGCAAAAGCGTGGGGCCGGTTTTATCAAGATGGAAGTTGAAATTTCCAATCAAGGTGCTGCGCGGTTTTACGAGAGACTGGGTTTCAAACACAAAAGAGATGACCGGATTTTTATTTTAGAGCCAAATGCATTTGCAGAGTTGGCCAAGGGAGAAACGAAATGACGATTAAAACAGTTGGCCTCATCGGTGTAGGTCTGATGGGGCATGGCATTGGCAAAAATATTTTGGCCAAGGGATTCAAGTTGAATGTGCTGGCGCATAATAATCGCGCACCTGTTGAAAGCCTTGTTGCGAAGGGTGCGCATGAAGCATCGAGTGTTGCGGAAATCGCGCAAAAATCTGACATGGTGATTCTGGTGGTGACAGGCACACCACAGGTGGAAGAGATCGTGCTGGGTGCTGAAGGCCTTTTGAAACACGGCCGCAAAGGCATGATCATTGCAGATTGCTCAACAGCCGAGCCTGCTTCCACAATGCGGATCGTGGTCGAAGCGGCAAAGCACGGTGTCACTTTCATGGACACGCCCATGACGCGCACCCCCAATGAAGCCGAGGCTGGAAAGCTGGGGTTGATGGTGGGTGGTGAAGCAAGCATGTTGGAAATGATGCGGCCCGTGCTCAGTTCATTCGCAGAGTTGATCGTTCACACAGGTGCCGTTGGCACCGGGCACCAGGTTAAATTGCTGAATAATTTTCTGTCTCTCGGCCATGCTGTCATTGCGGCAGAGGCGATCACCGTGGCATCAAAAGCCGGCGTTGATATGAAGGCCTTGCGCGAAGTCATTATGGGGGGTGGCGCATCATCGGTGATGTTTGGCCGTCTCATCAATGTGCCGTTGTCTGATGACGACACACATTTGAAATTCGCCATTCGTAACGCCCGCAAAGATTTGCGCTACTACACCAACATGACCGAACAAATGCCGGTTGCTTCATTCATGGCCGAGCAGGTGCACCAAACCTATGTGTTGGCTGACACCCTTGGATATGGCGACCGCTATGTGCCGCGGATTATTGATATGATGATGAAACTGGCTGGCATTAAAAAATAAATTAACGTCGCGTTTTCTTCGCTGGTTTAGTTTTTGCGCGTTTGACTGCTTTCTTTTTTGTCACCGCTCGCTTTTTTGGCTTTACTGAACCCAGCTTTGGAACCGAGAAAATGGACGGTAATAATTCGGGAACAAAATCTTCTTCCTCATCTTGGTCGTCCACAAAAGTCGGCATGTTTCGGCGCAGCGGTAATTGGTCTGACGGCTCTGGCACATCAACAATTGCGGGAGCTGGATCTCTGGACGTTGAGGCCGCATAATTATTCAGGATTTGCTCATTGCTAGATAATTTGTGCTGCAGCACCTGCAACAAATCAGCCACTTCTGTGGCTGTCATTGGTTGGCCGATGAGATAGCCTTGGCCCAAGTCACAATTCAGAGCGGCCAGATTGTCGATTTGATCTTGTTCTTCAATGCCTTCGGCCACAACGGTCATGCCAAGGCGGTGCGCCAAATCAGTTATCGTTGAGATAATTGTGGCACTGCGAGCATCATAAGTGTCGGGATCAATAAATGATCGATCAATTTTGAGCGTATCAAACGGAAAATCGCGCAGACTTGAGAGGCTCGAAAAACCTGTGCCAAAATCATCACAAGCAAGGCCCACACCAAGCGTTCGCAATGATTGTAAAATTTTTGCAGCCTTTTGTGGATGACGCATGATCACTGACTCGGTGATTTCTAATTTTAAGCTACCGAGCGAAAGTGTTTCACGGTTGATAACATCACTCACCTGTTGAATAAATTTTGCATCCATCAAATGACTGGCAGAAATATTGACGCCAACAAAGAAAAATTTGTCACGGCGTAAAACGCGTTGCCAAATGCCTAATTGTCGCGCCGCGGTTGTCAAAACGATTTGACCAATTTCATTGATCAAGCCTATTTTCTCTGCGAGTTCAATAAACTGCAACGGCGGCAACAGGCCTTGGGTGGGGTGACGCCAGCGGGCCAGCGCTTCAAAGCCCGCGACATCCAAAGTATTGAGATATGAAATAGGCTGATAGTGCACTTCAATTTCATCATTGCTGATGGCACGGCGCAAATCCGATTCCAAACTGAGTTCAGCAGAACGGTTATCAATCAGCTCTCCGTGAAATTCCACGGCCTTGCCGCCGCCGTTTTGCTGAGCTTCAAGCAAAGCAGTGGTGGCTTGTTGCATCATTGTGGCTGCTATCATTTCTGGAGCATTGATTTCGGACATGCCGATGCTGGCCAGTAAGGAAATATTTTGATCCCGAATTGAGATCGGTTTGCTGAGTGCCACATTAATCTTCTCGGATAATGACATCACGCTTCGGCGGGCCATGGCTTCAATGGCGAGCACGGCAAATTGACTGCCAGAAACACGTGCAACAGTTTCATCGCTCTCGATGCATTCACTGATACGCGTGCCTGCTGTTTTCAGAAGTTGATCGCCAATTTCATGGCCCAGTGCATCATTCAGCGTTTTCAGGCGGTCGATATCGACTAACAATACCCGGAACGGCAGAGCCAAAGTCTTTTTTAATTCACGGTCAACACGGTCGGTGAATAAAATACGATTCGGCAGCCCTGTTACGGCATCATGCACTGCATCTGTCGTCAGGCGTTCTTCGGCTTGTTTATCCTTGGTGATGTCCGTCATGGTGCCGATACAACGATCCAGAGTTTTGCCCGGGCCTGGAACCCAACGGGCGCGTAGCAAATACCAACGGTATGCGCCATCAGCCGCTCGCAAGCGAAGTTCGCGGATAACCATTTGCCCCGGCCCTCTGTCGGTGCTTTCGATGATACTCATGTAGGTGGGCACATCTTGAGGATGCATCGACTGGAGCAAAGTATTTTGCGTATTGATTTGCCAAAGGGAAATATTCAACCCAAGTGTACGTGGTAAATCGTCACCAACACTTAATTTGTTTTGCGACGGCTGCCATTCCCATAATGCGTGGCCAGCGCTCGCCAGGGCCAAACTCCGCCGGCTTGAATCTGTGATAAATGGTTTCGCATTCAGGCCTTGGTTGAACAGAAATTTGAGCAGCACGGTGGTCATCACCACAAGCGTTGCGGCCAGAGCGCCTTGCAAGAGTGGCGATAGTAAATTTACAGTATCAGCTAAATTTAAAAGAATGCCTGCAAACAGCGTCCAGAGCAAAAGGCTCATCCAAAAAAGCAAATCAGGATCAACCAAAACTTCAGATTTTTTACGCCGCGAAACAGTTGTAATAAATCCCGTCACAGCCAACACGGCAAACCCAACCCGCGAAACAGTCGCTGCATGCAGCGGTTCGGCAAAGGCATACAGGCCATTGGCCAGCATCAGCCCACCCAAAAACATCACGATGAATGTTACCACGGGAGAAAATTTAGCCATACGCGTGAAATTCAAAACACAAATGGCGAGACAAAAAGCCAGAGCCGACTCTACGAGGACGCGCAAAATATTTTCGTCCAAACTGAGTCTTGGAAAAAACTTTTCAAGTTGAATTAAATGCCCTGACTCAAATGCAATAAATGCCAGACTTGCTATAGAGAAAAGCGCTGCGCTCATAAATGCGCTGTGTGGCCTGAAGCCATAAATGGCCAACAAACCAAAAGCCACAAGCAACGCCACGCCAAACACCAATCCATTGAAGAACGTTATCCGTCCCTGACGATCAGACCAAACATGGCCCTGCCAAAGTGTGGCTTGCAATTCAACTGTTGGGCTTTCAATTGCGATGTTGAAGATGTCTTTTGGTTCAACACGAAACGCAACTGTTTTTGCTGTTGCGCCGCTTTCTGTCAAAAGGCTTTGTCTTTTGGTAGCCGTGGCACCCAAAACCGAATTGCTCAACGGTCTAACCGGAAACAAGCCAGAGCCAACAAATTTTTGAGAATCAAACTCGATCACCAAATCAAGCGCATTGTCGGTGGTGTTGCGGAACGAGAACAGTGACCAAAAATAAGTGGGGCCTGGGCCTTTTGCATCCAACGTTATTTTTGCAGAGTCTCCTGGGCCTTGCAAAGAAATTTGTTGGCGTTCGGCAGCTATTGGGCTTCGGAATTTTTCGAGATTGATTTGAGTTGTGTTTGCATCAACATCAAGTATGGCGTCGGCATGCACCGGTTTCATAGGCAGCAGAATCAACAGGACCAGCATTATCGCGGCGCAAACCGACTTCAAAACAACGTGTGATTTGCCATACAGAATCATTGTGTCAATCTAGCCGCGTCTCTTCATTATTGCGATTCTCAGTTCGCAGTTTTAAGACGGGCATAAAGAAGGTGGTCTTCCCAATGCCCAGCGATCCGAATGTAGCTCTTGGCATAGCCCTCTTGAGAAAATCCAGCTTTTTCAAGAAGTCCCTTTGATGCTTCATTGCGCGGAAGGCAAGCGGCCTCCAAACGGTGCAGATTCATGGCCTCAAAGGCATGATCACAAATGAGCTGCAAAGCTTCGCTCATGAAGCCCTGCCTCGCGAAACGTTGACCAATCCAATAACCGAGGGTGGCGGATTGCTCAGCCCCCCTGCGGATATTGCTCAGGCTAATTGCACCGATAATTTGATTGGTTTGGGTTTCAAAAATGAAAAATGCATGGCCTTGATCACGTCTTGCCCAGTCACGATATATCCTCAATCGGCGGGCAAAGGCACTGCGGGTCGTTTCGTCATTGTTCCAGCTGGGCTCCCATGGCTCAAAAAATGGTCGGCTTGCTTGGCGCAATTCTGTCCACGGTTTGAAATCTTCCATCACGGCGGGGCGCAACAAAACTCGATTGCCGATTAAAACTGGCCCGTTGCCCAGTTTTTGAAAAAACCACAACCCTTAACTAAACCTTGCGGCCAGTGCCGCGTGGCTTTCAAGGGCTGAAAGCTGACCCACCGCGCTGAGCGATGGCGGAGCCGATTTGAAAATCTCATACGCAAGTTTTCGAACTTGTTCGGCGGTGACAGCTTCAATTTTCTTGATAATTGTTGCCATTTCGGGAACTTCACCAAAAGCCAAAAATTGTCTGGCAATTTGGTCGGCACGCGAAGACGCGCTTTCGAGATTCATCACAATGCTGGTTTTGAGTTGGGCTTTAGCCCGGTCAATTTCTTTCTCAGTTACTTCATCGACCATCGACTTCATAACATTCGCAGTCACATCTAAAAGGTCAGGCGTGTGGTCTGGTGAAGTTGCGGCATAGACACCAAGCTGGCCAGTGTCTTCATAGGTCGTTCCGAAGGCAAACACGCTGTAACATAATCCACGCTTTTCGCGTACCTCTTGAAACAGGCGAGACGACATACCACCGCCTAAAATGCTGGCCAAAACTTGCAACTGATAAACCCTGGGATCGCGGTAATTGGGGGCTGGGAACGATAAAACCAAATGCGTTTGATCAAGCGGTTTTTGCTCGGTTTGGGCTGTGCCAGCAAAGGTTGGGGGTTGGCGTTGCGGCGCATGACCTTGCGGGATGTGGCCAAAATGTTTGGTGGCAGCTGCCGTAAAATCAGCATGGTTCACATTGCCTGTGGCGCAAATGACAATGCGCGATGCCCAATAATTTCTGTCGCGCCACGCCACCATTTGTTCGCGCGTCATCCTTTGCACAAGTTCAGTTGTGCCGAGGATTGAACGGCCCAATGGATGATCGCCATAGGAAGCCGCCTGTGCCAAATCAAAAACCAAATCATCTGGCTGGTCTTTTGAAGCGGCAATCTCTTGCAGGATCACATCACGCTCGCGGTCGAGCTCATCTGCGTCCAATGTTGACTCTGTAAAAATATCGGCAAGAATATCCAGCGCCAATGGCCAGTCGGCTTTTAATGTGCGGGCATAATAGGTTGTGGTTTCCATACCTGTGGCGGCATTTATTTCACCGCCTGCGCTTTCAATTTCTTCAGCAATGTCTTGGGCGCTGCGGCGCTTGGTGCCTTTGAATGCCATGTGTTCGAGAAAATGCGCAACGCCGTTTTCCTCTGGGTTTTCGTCGCGCGCACCCGCTTTAATCCAGATACCTAAGGCAACCGATTCCAAATGCGGCATATTGTGCGTCAGCACATGGAGTCCATTTGGCAGTTTTGAAATTTCGACAGTCATTTACTCTTCCGTTCAACACCGCGCTATATTGCGCCAGCTTCAAGCGTGAGAAAGGATGTAGGCCTTCACGTCCGCTTCGCTGTTTGGAAGCACTTTGAAGGTTTCTTTCGCGTTCATCAAGTAAGATAAACGTTGAGGTAAATTTGGTCTGACTTTGGTGGCCGCTTCCACTGCATCTGGAAATTTGGCGGGATGGGCTGTTGCCAAAGTGACCATAGGTGATTTTGTGCTGGTTTTTTGTGCAACAGCATAGCCCACAGCCGTATGCGGATCGAGCAATTCGCCTGTATCAGCCAAAACCTTGGCCATGGTGAGGGCGGCTTCGGCGTCCGAAGTTGCGCCTGAATCAAATTCGGCGCGGATTGATTTGAGGGCGTCCGATTTTAGAGAGAACGCACCGGATTGTTTGAGAGAATCCATCGCGTTTCGAACGGTGGCGGGATCATTTTTGTTCGCCAAATAAACGAGGCGCTCGAAATTGCTTGAGACTTGTATGTCCATTGATGGGCTGGTGGTGGCGTGAACACCGGTCACGGTGTAACTGCCAGTCTTTAATGTGCGATCTAAAATATCATTGCTGTTGGTGGCGATCACAAGGCGGTCAATATCAAGCCCCATGCGCTTGGCGGCAAGGCCAGCAAAGACATTACCGAAATTTCCGGTCGGCACGGTAAAGCTGACAGCACGGTCTGGTGCGCCCAATTGCAGCGCGCCATAAAAATAATAAACAATCTGCGCCATTATGCGCGCCCAGTTGATCGAGTTCACGCCCGCAAGCGAAACTTCATCACGGAATTTCAGATCATTGAACAGGGCTTTGACAATGGCTTGGCAATCATCAAAGTTGCCCTCGATGGCGATGTTGTGCACCGACGGGCTCGTGACCGTGGTCATCTGGCGGCGCTGCACGTCTGACACAAGGCCGTGTGGATGCAGAATAAATATGCTGGCGTTTTTAGAATGTTGAAAGGCGTCGATGGCTGCGCCACCCGTATCTCCTGATGTTGCGCCCACAATCACAGCTTTGCGTTTTTGCCTAGCCAGCGACCAATCCATCATGCGTGATAACAGTTGCATGGCCACGTCTTTGAAAGCAATCGTGGGGCCATGGAAGAGTTCAAGCAGATATTGGTTTGGTGCCAGTTGTTTCAGTGGTGTTATGGCAGGGTGATGGAAAGTGGCATAGGCCTCGTTCACCATATGCTTAAGATCGGCCTCAGGAATGGACGCTCCCGTGAATTTGCTAACAATTGCAAAGGCCACATCGGCATAGGGCTTGCCGCGCAGTGCCAACAGATCATCACGCGAGATTTGCGGAAAATGCTCCGGCACATAAAGCCCGCCATCACGCGCCAAGCCAGAAAGCATTGCACCTTCAAAATCAAGGATGGGAGCAAGCCCGCGGGTTGAAACGTAGTTCATAGCTGAAGGCCTTTAGCGCGGGCGACACGGCGCTTCAAGCACCAGTCTTTCGCAACGATAACATATAAAACCCAGCCACCGCCGCTAAAGCTGCGGCCAATCCGAACCATGTTATGGCATAGCCTAAATGATTATTGGCGAGTTCCACTTTGGGGATTTCAGCCAGAGGCACATCAATTTCCGCATTGGTCGGTAGTTTTTGTAAAATAAACGGGGCAACGCCTTTTAAAGTCGCCAGCATCGCTGGCATGTCCCACCAATACCAAATGTTTTGGACGACATCATTATCGTTATCAAAAAATCCTCGGCCCTTGTTATGAAAGCGAACGAGGCCTTGGATGCTTTGTAGAGTGTCCGATAAATTCAATGGTTGGTTTTCTGCAATCGCCCCAAGATCAACAAGCACCACATTTCCATCTTCAATTTTAAGAGGCGCAATGATTTCCCAACCCGGATTACCATTGATCGATGCAACCCTGCGGAGATAGTTTGTGGGGTTGAGCTGTCCCGTTACTTTAACTTTGAGATATTCAATATCTTCGCCCTGTTCGCGCTTGGCCAACGCTTCCGATAAAGAAATGGGTTCTGCCGTCATCCGCTTTTCAAGCGAGGCAATTAAAGTTGTTTTTTGATCCAAACGCTGCACTTGCCACACGCCAAGACCTAGCAACATGGCAATGCCAACCGCACTTGCTAATAGTATTGGCCAGAGGCGGGGTTTCATTTCACTTCGCGGCCTTCTTGGGCGCCGGTTTTCCATTGCTGGGCGAGGAACATTCCTTTGACCGGGCGCAACAACACCATTGGGATGATGATCAGCATCGGGATAGCGATTAAAACATGCACCCAATAGGGCGGGCTATAGGCCACTTCAACGCCGAGGATTGACCCTACACCAAACACGCAAGCAAAAAGCATAACGAACCAAGCGGCACCATCGCCTGAATCGGCAAAGGAAAACGACAGGCCGCAATTGGAGCAAGACTTAGCAACAGTCAGATAGCCTGCAAACAAATTGCCTTTGCCACAGCGCGGGCATTTGCCACCGAGACCTGTTTTGAGGGGAGAGAGATCAGCGTAATAGTTTTCGGTCATGACGACCCCACCCTAACCCTCCCCACAAGGGGGAGGGAATGCCCTTTTACTCAATCGGCATCACGCCGCCATGTGAGCCCCAGATATAGATTGCAGCGAACAGGAACAACCAGACAACGTCCACAAAATGCCAATACCAAGCAGCGGCTTCAAAGCCAAAATGTTGCTTTGCAGTGAAGTCGCCTTTCCATGCTCGGTACAGGCAGACCATCAAGAAAATCGTGCCTATGATGACGTGGAAACCATGAAAGCCTGTGGCCATGAAGAAGGTTGAGCCGTAGATATTTCCCGTAAAAGTAAATGCGGCGTGGGCATATTCCCATGCTTGCACACATGTAAAGAGCAAGCCCAAAACAACCGTCAAGATCAAGCCATTGATCAGGCCTTTGCGATCATTGTTAAGCAATGCATGATGTGCCCAAGTGACTGTTGTTCCAGACGTCAGCAAGATAAGCGTATTCACGAGCGGCAAATGGAAAGGGTCAAAAACCGTTGTGCCTGTTGGTGGCCAGATGCCGCCAGTTACGGCAACGCGCGATGCTAAAATGGGTTCATTTGCAAACAAGCTTGCGTCAAAGAAAGCCCAGAACCACGCCACAAAGAACATGACTTCCGACGCGATGAACATCAACATACCGTAACGCAAGTGAAGGCCTACAACTGGCGTGTGATCACCCGCATGGGCTTCCTTGATCACATCACGCCACCACATAAACATAGTGTAGAGAACCAACAGAAATCCGATGATCAAAGTGATCGAGGTTGCACCGTGCATCCATGTTACGGCACCAACTGCACTTATGAATGCTGCCACTGCACCGATCACGGGCCAAGGGCTTGGCGATACCAAGTGGTAATCGTGGTGTTTGGCATGCGCGTCGGCCATGGGGTCGTCTCCTCTAAATCAATTCGTTTTAACAGCAACTGTCTTGTCTTCGACAGCGGGATAGAATGTGTAGGATAAAGTTATTTCTTTGATATTGCGCGAATCCGCATCATCCAAAATGGCGGGATCAACAAAGAACATCACGGGAAATTCAGCGTTCTCGCCAGACTTCAAAGTGTGCTTGGTAAAACAGAAGCACTGAATTTTATCGAAAAACGCGCCTGCTGATGCTGGCGTGACATTGAACACGGCTGACCCCGTGAGGGTTTTGTCCATGGTGTTGCGCGCATCATAATAAGCCATTGTTTGCTCACCGATTTTTACTTTCATCTCGGTTTGGCGGGCATGAAAATCCCAGCCAAGGCCAGATGACGTGTTTGCATCAAAACGCACTATGATGAATTTGTCTGTTGCATTGTCTGGCGCTTTTGTGGCGCGCTGCGTGGTGCCACCAAAGCCCGTGGCTTGGCAGAAAGCTTTATAAAACGGCACAGCAGCATAGGATAGTCCAAGCATGCCGCAGAAACCACTCGCGGCGATGAGCGCAACGCGGAGATTTTTAGTGGGCGCAGCGGCCATCAGATGAGCCGCGCCCCAACACTCGCGCCCAACCTAACCACCGTGGTAATAAAAAACAGAATGATCAGAGCAACCAGACACCACGCCATAACTTTAGCGCGGCCTCGGCGGCGCTTTAAATCTTCTGGCGAAAAGGCGACCGGATGCTTTTTTGCTTCCATCAAAACACACTCACAAATGCTGGCAAGCCAATCAGGCGTTCAATCAAGATTAATGCAAATACCGCAAAGAGCCAATAGATTGAAAACTTGAAAAGGGCTTTGCAAGCTTTCGTGTTCAGCGGGCCTTCAGGAATGCGGTAAACATCAATAGCACATTTTAAAAACCATGCGGTCAGCAGGCCTGCACCCATAGCATAAAGCATACCCGCTGTTCCAGTGAGGCAAGGCAGAGCCACGGCGGGGATGGTCAGCAACGTGTAGATCAAAATCTGTTTGCGGGTTTCAGGCCGGCCTGCAACATTTGGCAACATAGGGATGCCCGCTTTTTCATAGTCACCTTCGGCAAACAGGGCCAGCGCCCAGAAATGCGGTGGGGTCCACATGAATATAAGCAAGAACAAACTAATTGAACCCAAATCAATTTGGCCATTCACAGCGGCCCAAGCGACCATGGGCGGAAATGCACCTGCTGCACCGCCGATCACAATGTTCTGCGCCGTCCAGCGTTTCAGTCCCATGGTGTATATCACCACGTAGAAGAAAATGGTAAACGCCAACAACGCGGCAGCTTGCCAGTTGACGAACAGTTCCATCATCAACACGGAAGCGACCGCAAGTGCGAGGCCGAAACCCAAAGCTTCGCCGGGAAGAATTGCGCCCGATGGAATGGGGCGCTTAGAGGTGCGCTTCATTACCGCATCAATATCGGCCTCGTACCACATATTCAAAGCACCCGCAGCGCCAGCGCCGATAGCGATGCAGAGAATGGTGATAAATCCCATCCATGGGTGTATGTACCCGGGGGCAGCCACTAGGCCCACGATCGCCGTAAAAATCACCAGCGACATGACGCGTGGTTTGAGCAACTTAAAATAATCACCCGCCGTGCCTTGGCCGCCTAAAGCCAAAGCATCGTCAGTGAAATTGGTTTGTTCAATCGACATCAGGATTACTTAATCACAGGTAGCGTGTTGAACTGATGGAATGGTGGTGGTGAGGTGAGTGTCCATTCCAAAGTTGTAGCGCCCACGCCCCAAGGATTTGAAGGAGCTGGAACTTTTTTGGCATAAGCAGAGAACATGCCGTACAGGAAAATCAACACACCGACGCTTGAGATGTAAGAACCATAGGTGGACACCTGATTCCAGCCTTCATAAGCTTTTGGATAGTCGATATAACGACGCGGCATTCCGGCGAGGCCGAGGAAATGTTGTGGGAAGAACACAATGTTCACGCCAATAAATGTGACCCAGAAATGTAGCTTAGCAATACGCTCTGAATACATATAGCCGGTGATTTTGGGGAACCAATAATACCAGCCTGCAAAGATTGCGAACACGGCACCGAGCGAGAGCACATAATGGAAGTGAGCGACCACATAATAAGTATGGTGCAAGGTGCGGTCCACGCCAGCATTGGCCAGCACAACGCCCGTTACACCACCAACAGTGAACAAGAAGATGAAGCCAATGGCCCAATACATTGGTGCGCGGAAATCAATTGAACCGCCCCACATGGTGGCAATCCAAGAGAAAATCTTAACGCCCGTTGGCACGGCGATAATCATCGTTGCTGCCACAAAATATGCTTGCGTATCAGCATCAAGCCCAACTGTGTACATGTGATGCGCCCAAACAACGAAGCCAACCACACCGATTGCAACCATGGCATAGGCCATGCCCAAATAACCGAACACTGGCTTTTTCGAGAAGGTTGAAATGACTTGGCTGATGATGCCAAAGCCCGGCAAAATCAAAATGTAAACTTCAGGATGGCCGAAGAACCAAAAAAGATGTTGGAACAACAACGGATCGCCGCCCTTAGATGGCACGAAGAATGATGTGCCGAAGTTACGGTCGGTGAGCAGCATCGTGATTGCTCCAGCGAGAACTGGAAGTGACAATAGCAGCAAGAACACAGTCACCAAAACGGACCAGACGAACAATGGCATTTTGTGAAGTGTCATGCCGGGGGCACGCATGTTGAAAATAGTGGTGATAAAATTGATGGCACCCAGAATGGATGAGGCACCTGCCAAATGGAGTGACAAAATCGCAAAGTCCATCGCTGGGCCGGGTTGGCCTGCGGTTGAGGACAATGGTGGATAAATTGTCCAGCCACCGCCCACACCTTTCATGCCAGCAGGACCTTCAACGAACATTGAAATCATCAGCAACAAGAAAGATGGCACCAACAGCCAGAACGAAATGTTGTTCATGCGCGGGAAGGCCATATCTGGTGCACCGATCATGAGCGGCACAAACCAGTTGCCAAAACCACCGATCATAGCGGGCATAACCATGAAAAAGATCATGATGAGACCGTGGCCAGTTACAAACACGTTATACATTTGCTTGCCGTTATCCAGCGCAGCATCGGCGGAAACGCCGTAAACCATTTGTGCCAGACCGGAGAAATATTGAATGCCCGGATGGGCCAACTCCATGCGCATCATCAACGACAAGAAACCACCCAGCACGCCGGCCATAATGGCAAACCAGAGATACATAGTGCCGATGTCTTTGTGATTGGTCGAATAAACATAACGACGCCAACCCGTTGGATCATGAGAATGTTCCTCGTGAGCGTGGTCGTCTTTTGCAGCGTAAGCCATGGCCATGATTATTGCCTCTTTGCTTGATTAGTTTGAAGCGACGACTGGAGAAGCCGGCTTAATTGTTTTCAGGAATTGTTGGAAAGCCTCAGGCTTTGGTCCAGATTTTACCATATCAGCCCATTTTGTAAGTGTGGCATCATCGACTGCCCAAACTTCGATCGGCATCTGTGAATGATCCTTGCCACAGAGTGTGTAGCACTCGCCATAATAGATGCCGGGTTTGGTGACCTTGATCCAATCTTCATTGAGGCGGCCAGGAATTGCATCCATTTGCATTCCGAAAGACGGCACGGCCCAGCCATGAATAATGCCTTCAGGGTCAGATGTTACGATCAACTTTACTATCTTGTTGACAGGCACAAGGACCGGCACATCGGTTGAGAGCAAATAGGGCTGCCCATCTTTGTTGGCTTGATCTTCAGGCTTCAAATATGATGTGAACGAAACTTGTGGTGATTTGTCGTCATTCAAACCGAGGTCTGGATATTCATAAGACCAGTTCCAACTCGGATTGCCGATCACTTTGATCGTCATGTCCGCTTTTGGAATGTCGCGTTGCTTGTAGAGCAAGCGGAAGGAAGGAACAGCAATAACAACAAGGATCAGAACGGGAATGACTGTCCAAGCAACCTCTAACCATGTGTGGTGTGTTGTTTTTGACGGAATTGGATTGGCCTTGGAGTTGAACTTGAAAATCACGATCAGCAAAAGTGCGAGAACAAAGAGCGTGATGACTGTGATGATAACCAACAGCATGTTGTGAAATGATATAATGTCATCCATCACGGGCGTTACAGAATCTTGCATGCCGAACTGCCATGGCACTGATTGTCCGGCTTTTGCAAAAACAACACTTGGAACAAGCTCCACTAGCGTAGCGGTCAATCCGCCAACTATATTATTGAATTTGCTTGCCATTGCCCTTTTACCCTCAAAACTTCTTGGCCGAACCCCAGCCAAAGCTATTCCCTTTTACGGGGATTTATAATCTGCGCTGGTTCACCACACAATACGCCCGCCCGCAACACATAGTGGCGCGGCAAAACGTCATTGCATAATGATTTCAATTGAGACCGGAATTCCGCCTCAATTCGCTGGGAATTAGTGGCCGATGGCCTAATTGACCTTACAAAAAATACGGTTGTTTTCGGTTTTGTCGAGGGCTAAGAGCCAAATCAATTTTAATTTAAGGAAAAATGCGAATCGTGAAAATGACTTCGGTTTGCCAATTGGCATTGATTGCGATACTTTCTGGATTTATGGCCGTGTCGGCGCTAGCGCAGGACGCACCGCAAGCTCCAGTTCCGCCCAAAGGACTTGGCCCCCGCAAAGATGCTCCACCTCAGCCGGGCGCGGGCGCGGGCGACGCAGCTCAAGCAGGCCCACAGGTTCAAACAATTGCGACTTATGGTCAGTGGCAGGTTCAATGCAGCCCGGCCGTTGAGGCCACAGCTACGCAGCCCGCAACTCCAAAATCATGCGGCATGATTCAAGGCATTAACAGTGCAAAAAGTCCAAACATCGGCATGCAGTTGATTATCAACCGTGTGAAGCAAAAAGGCAAAATGCAAACGATGATGCGTGCATTGGTTCCGATTGGGGTTTATTTGCCAACAGGAATTGCGATGGAAATTGACGGCACAGCACTTGATGGCCGAATGAGTTTTACAAGATGCAATCCCCGCGCCTGTGAGGGGTTTGGCGAGGCTTCAGATTCAACAATGAAGAAATTTATGAAGGGCCAAGTTGCTACATTTTACATTTATGACCGCCCTGGCAACGGTTACCCACTTCAAGTGAAGCTGGAAGGCTTTGCCAAGGGTGTGGCTGATCTGGATAAAATGTAAGTTTCATCGCAATCAAAAATAAAGTGCGGCACGGACTGGAAGGTTCGTCCGCATTTGCTTATGTAGGGACATGAGCAAAAATTTTGATTTGAGTTTATTTGGTTCAGATTCCGCGCAATCCGTAATTTCTGGTGCGTTGGCGCAGGCTGACGACGGCGAATTGTATATGGAGCGCTCGCAAAGCGAGAGCTTGGTTTTTGATGATGGCAGACTCCGTTCAGCCAGTTTTGATGAAAGCCAAGGGTTTGGCCTGAGGGCTGTCTCGGGCGAGATGGCGGCTTATGCTCACTCATCGGATCTCTCGATTGACGCATTAAAACGCGCTGCCGCAACTGTAAAAGCAGGCCTGAACAGCGGCTCCTCTGCAAAGGTTGATGTTTCTCCAGCCCAAAGCAAGACTAAACTTTATGGTTCCGACAATCCAGTTGAAGCGCAAGGCTTTGCCACAAAGGTCAATTTGCTTGAAACGGTTGATCAATTTACACGTGGGCTTGACCCCAGAGTGAAACAGGTTTCGGTTTCTGTTGCATCGAGTTGGCAGAAGGTGACGATTGTCCGCGCTGACGGACAAATATATCATGATGTTCGCCCGCTCACACGGTTTGGTGTTTCTGCTGTGACGGAAAATAATAAGACTTCCGGTCAAGGCAGTCATGGTTTTGGCGGAAGAGCGCAACCACTTTCCTATTTAACAGAAGAAAATTGGCAGGCCGCAGCGCGCGAAGCTGTGCGCCAGGCTTTGGTGGGGCTTGATGCTGCCCCTGCCCCGGCTGGCGAAATGGATGTTTTGCTGGGGCCTGGCTGGCCCGGCATTTTGCTGCATGAAGCCATTGGCCATGGACTCGAAGGTGATTTTAACCGCAAGGGCACATCAGCTTTTGCCGGTTTGATGGGCCAGCGCATTGCGTCTGAAGATGTGACTGTGGTTGACGATGGCACGATTGTTGATCGGCGCGGTTCCATTAGCATTGATGATGAAGGCACTTCGCCCAATTGCACAACGCTCATTGAAAACGGCATTTTGGTTGGCTTTATGCAAGACCGCATGAATGCACGGTTGTCTGGCGTGAAACCAACGGGCAATGGCCGCCGCGAATCCTATTCGCACATTCCGCTGCCGCGCATGACAAACACTTATATGCTGAACGGCAAGCGCGACCCGCAAGAAATTCTGGCTTCAATGAAGAAGGGCTTGTTCGCAAAATCATTTGGTGGTGGGCAAGTTGATATTACCACTGGCAAATTTGTGTTCACTTGCACCGAGGCCTATATCGTCGAAGACGGCAAACTAATGCAGCCTGTGAAGGGTGCGATTTTGATTGGGTCAGGTGCTGATGCGCTGAAGCATATTTCCATGGTGGGCAATGATATGGCGCTTGATCCGGGCATCGGCACGTGCGGCAAAGCGGGCCAAGGTGTGCCTGTGGGTGTGGGTCAGCCATCGCTTCGGATTAACAATCTTACTGTTGGTGGCACTGCCACTTGAACACGCCTCTGCCGCAGCTTGTAATCTTCGATATGGATGACGTGCTGTGTCATTATGATTTGGGTCGGCGACTTCGCGCATTGGCGGCATTGGCTGATGTTTCAGCGCGGGATGTGCGGGCTGCGGTTTGGGATTCTGGTTTTGAAGAATTAGCAGATGCGGGCGGTTATGCTGATCCAGAAATCTATCTCAAAGAATTTAGCACACGGCTTGGATATGCAATTACGCGCGACCAATGGATTGAAGCGCGGCGCATTGCAATGACGCCTTCACTTGATGTTTTAGATCTTGCGACAAAAATTGGTTTGCAAACGCAAATCGCAATTTACACAAATAATGGGCCGATCGTGAAAGACAATCTGGACGCGCTTTTTCCAGAAGCAGCTGCCGTTTTTAAACAACGATTTTGTTCATTCCAATTTGGCACAAAAAAGCCCGACCCAGAAGCCTTCACAAGACTTGTTAAATTTGTCGATCAAGCGCCAGAAAACTGCTGGTTCATTGATGACAAGAAATCAAATGTGCAAGGCGCACGCATGGCAGGGCTTCGCTCGTTTCATTTTGTAAACTATGAAGGATTGGCCGCAGAGGCACAACAGATCGGATTTGAAATATGACAGCGGCGACCGCCACACCTTACCAAGCAAAATTTCTTGAAGGTTCAATCATGCGTCATGTCGTGGTTATGACGATGACTGGTGCGTTTGGTTTGATGACTCTTTTTATTGTTGATCTTGTTGATTTGTATTTTCTATCCCGTCTTCAAAATGTGAACATTACAGCTGCTATTGGTTTTGGTGGCACGCTCGATTTTGCGAACTTATCTCTGGCCATTGGTGCAGGCATTGCGGCAGTGGCATTGGTTTCTCGAAACATGGGTGCCAGACAGCCTGAACGCGCTAAACAATTTGCGTCAAGTTCACTCTATTTTTCGTTGGGTGTGTCGGCGGTCTATACCGCTTTAGTGGCGATATTCATTTCGCCGATTTTGGCATTTCTGGGTGCAACGGGTGAAACGGCGCATCAAGCAAAGCTGTTTATATGGACACTTTCTCCGGGTTTTATCTTTCTTGCTGGCGCATTATCTTGTTCATTCAGCTTGCGCGGGATTGGCGATGCCAAGCGCGCGATGTACATCACGCTTTCGGCAGCAGCCGCTACGATCATACTTGACCCCATTTTTATATTTTACTTTGGATGGGGCATTCAGGGCGCTGCAGTTGCCAATGCCATTTCCTACGCAATCGCATTTGGCGTTGGGCTTTATAGCCTTAGTAAAGTGCATAATTTTCTGTTGCCGTTTGATTGGCAGGGCTTCAAGCGAGATTGGCCTGCCGTGTCGGGCATCGCTTTGCCTTCTATCATTTCGCAATTGGCCACACCATTTGCGGCTGGTTATTTGAATTATGTTTTTGCACCTTATGGCGATGAAATCGTGACAGCTGGCACGGTGGTCAACCGGGTGGTGCCAGTGGCATTTGGTGTTATATTTTCTCTTTCGGGTGCGGTTGGCCCGATCATTGGTCAAAACTTTGGAGCCAAAAACTTTTCTCGTGTTAAGCGCACTTTGCGCGACGGGCTGTTGTTTGCTTGCGCTTATTCGGTTTTCACGTCGTTGATATTGTATTTGCTGCGAAATGAATTGATCGCGGCTTTCCATATTTCAGGTCGGGCTGCTGAACTTGTCAATTTCTTTGCAACTTATATTGCGCTGTCATGGGCGCTGCTCGGCGGCTTGTTTGTGGCCACCGCTGCTTTCAACAATCTCGGCAAGCCTGTTTACTCCACAGGGTTCAATTGGGGCCGTGCCACGCTTGGCACCATTCCATTTGCACTTGTCGGTTCAGCTTATTGGGGTGCTGAAGGTGTGATGGCTGGCACGGCTATTGGTTCTGCATTGTTTGGAATTGCGGCTGCATTCGTTGCGTTTCACATGACAAATAAATTGGAAGTCCGCCAAACAGTTTAGCACCTGCACAGATTGGCGCGGCGGCGGGTGCTGCTGCGATCTTCCAGAAGATTTGCTGCATTCATATAGAATGGTTGGCTGGCCGCCCAATTTATTTCTTCACGGGTCACGCCCATATCGCGCAAAATGTAGTCATCCATTTGGATGAGTTGCTTTACCGTGCGGCGGGCTTGGTAATTGTGGATTAACCGCGAAATAATGCCTTCTCCTTCAAGGCTGCCGGAAACTTGGGCTTGGTGGTAGGCATAGTCGTTCATCATAGATCTCCTGATTGCAGAATCGTCAGAAACTGCATTTAAGTTATTGATTAAATTCTGTAATATTGTTCGCCGTGAACAACTTATTGCAGATTTCTATTGATCAATCCAACGAATGTATTAAATGGTATTCATTCGAAAACGTGATGGATGGATAAGATGATCCCAAATCTTGATGTTGACCACTTGAAGACATTTCTGGCCATTGCCGAAACAGGTAATTTCACCAAGGCGGCAGAGGATGTGAACAAAACGCAGTCTGCGGTTTCAATGCAGATGAAACGGTTGGAAGAGATGCTTGGTCGTTCGCTGTTTGAACGCGAGGGGCGCGGCAGTAAATTGTCGGACGATGGAGCGCGGTTCATTGATCATGCGCGGCGCATGGTAGATTTGAATGATGAATTGGTATCAGCTTATACCAAGCCCGATTTAAAAGGCACGGTGCGCTTTGGAACATCAGATGATTACACCGATTTCTTTTTACCTGAAGTATTGGGGAAATTTGCACGGTCACATCCTTTGGTGACTGTGGATGTGGAATGCGTTGGCAGTGCCATTTTATTTGAACGCATCAAGCGCGGCGAAATGGATTTGGCTTTGGTGTCGCTACTTGACGATGATCATGAGAGCGAAGTTATGCGCACCGAAAAATTGCGCTGGGTTACATCAGCCAAACATAACACACATCAATTGCCGGTGTTGCCGATTGCTGTAGCCGATGGCGGTTGCCAATGGCGCAGACTTTCGGAAGAAGCGTTGATTAAATCTAAGCGCGCTTACCGCGTGGCTTATACCAGCCCAAATCGTGCCGCGATTGATGCGACAGTTCTGCAAGGGTTGGCGATTGCAACCATGCCTGAAATTTGCGTGCGCTCCGGCATGCGCGTTTTGACTGAAGCTGAAGGGTTTCCGGCTTTTTATCGTTTCAACATTGGCTTGATTTCAAACAGGGGCAAGCGACGCAAAGCGCTTTGGCATTGGCCAATCACATTCGCGACAGCTTTGCAGTGCAGGGCAAGAGGATGGCGGCCGAGTGAATGACGAAATTGCAATTCAAAGATCCGTAATTCGAGAAAAGGGCGTATTTTGCGATGCAAAATGTTAGCGCTTTATCTGCAGTCCAGCTTTGCAAATCGCAAGCGCGGTAACCAAAGCTGCATTCCGTGTGGCGCGCAAACCCTTCGCGCAAAAGCGCAAAGGGCAAGTCCCTTGCACGGAATGACGGAGTTGAGTCGTAGTTCAACTCCGAAAGTTCGAATTCTAATAAGCTGCCGCCGTAAAGACTGGCTCGATATCCTTGCCCCAAACATTGTTATAGAGGTCTAGCAATTCCTGCGCTTTGGTTCTTTCGCGGGCGACTTCATCGTCGAGCACGTTGAGGAAAGTGGATTCGTTCAAACCGCGGGCATCTAATCCGGCGTGGGCGATGCTTAAAACATCTTTCGCAAGTTCGCCCAATGTGCGGCCTATGAAGCTTGTTTCCAATCCTTGCTTTGCAACATCATCGCGCATTTTTTGGCGTTGTTCAGTGGTGGATGATTTGATCAGATCATAAGCGGCATCAAGCGATGATTGATCATAAAGCAGGCCAACCCAGAATGCGGGCAGCGCGCATAGCTTATCTTGCAAACCTGAATC
>JAYTUV010000054.1:0-70772 GCA_043744395.1 Aestuariivirga sp. | reverse complement strand
GATGCCGGAACAAAAGTTTGGAATTGTGTTTGGTTAAGGTTGCAATGGCCTAATCCATAGCTATATTCCGCGCAAGTTTTGTTTCGGCGCTTTTGGCGCATTGGAGAATTAAATGTTTGTGACTGAAGCCTATGCCCAAGCTGCGGGTAGCACACCTGGTGCTGGAGATTTGATCGGGTTTGTGTTCCCGATGATTGCCATTGCTGTTGTATTTTATTTCTTCATGATCCGCCCGCAGCAGAAGAAGGTTAAGGAACACCAAGAAATGTTGGGTAAGGCCGCTCGTGGCGATACTGTTGTGACCAATGGCGGATTGATCGGCAAAGTCATTCGTGTGGTTGATGATAATGAACTTTTGGTTGAAGTGGGCGAAAACATAAAGGTGCGCGTGTTGCGCCAGGGCATTGCTGACGTGCGCAGTAAGGGCGAGCCGATGAAAGCCGAAGCTGCCAATGATTCTAAGAAGAAATAGGCTTTTCTCATGTTTCACTACGCACGCTGGAAAATTATCGGCATTTTAGGGTCGGTATTGATTTCGCTTTTAATTGCTCTGCCTAATGTGTTGCCCACAAGCTCTCAGGAGTATGTCGCTAACAAGTTTGGTTTGCATCCGTTGACACTTGGCTTGGACTTGCAGGGTGGTTCAAACATTCTGATGGAAGTTGACCGTAAAGATATGGCCGACAAATTGGAACAACAGTTGACGGGCGATATTCGTGCGACACTTCGCGAAGCCAAGATCGGCTATAGCGGCATTTCTAAAACTGGTGGTGGCGTGACTGTTCGCATTACCAAGCGGGAAGATTTGGATAAAGCCAAGACAGAGTTGGCGAAGCTGATCCAACCATTGAATGGCGGTTTGTTTGGTACAACCACGCCAGTTAATCTTTACACACTGGCCAACACCGATCAGCAGTTCAACTTCACCGTTGATCCAGCTGGACTTGAGGCAAAGATTTCGGCTGCAATTCATCAGTCGTTGAAAATCGTTGAAAGTCGCATCAACGGCACGGGCACGACCGAGCCTATTATTCAGCAACAAGGCAAAGACCGTATTTCTGTTGAAATTCCGGGTTTGCAGGATCCTGAGCGCGTAAAGAACCTATTGGGTTCAACTGCAAAACTCACCTTTCAACTGCTTTGCCCAGAACAACAAACGGCGGCAAATCAAGCGCCGCCGCCTGATTGCAAAGGCCTTCCACAAAAGGCTGATGTTGACCGGGTGACAGCAGATAAGAAAACCAAGGGCGAAAAAGTTACGGCAGATGATTTGAAAGCCTTGCCGCAAACTTGGGTGCAAACATCGGGACGCTCTACTGTTGACGGCGGTGATTTAAGCGATGCACAATCTTCCTTCGGCCAAGATAATTCACCCGTGGTGACGTTTAAGTTCAACCAAAAAGGTGCGGTGCGCTTTGGCAAGTTGACAGCCGAAAATATCGATAAGCCATTTGCGATTATTCTTGATGACGTGATCATGAGTGCGCCGGTCATCCGTTCAGCTATTCTCGGCGGTTCAGGCGAAATTTCAGGGCGGTTCACGCTTGATGAAACCAACAGCTTGGCCATTGTTCTGCGTTCGGGTGCTTTGCCAGCAAAGTTGAACATTATCGAAGAGCAAACGGTGGGGCCAAGCTTGGGCGCTGACTCGATCAGGGCTGGTTTGATTGCCAGTTTGGTTGGCTTGGTCGCTGTGATGATTTTCATGCTCTTGCCATATGGACTGTATGGCGTGATTGCTGATATCGCGGTGTTAATCAACTTGCTGATGCTGATTGCCATCATGTCTCTTTTCGGTTTCACGCTGACATTGCCGGGCATCGCTGGTATTGTTCTGACACTTGGCATGGCCGTCGACTCCAACGTTTTGATTTATGAGCGTATCCGCGAAGAATGGCGCAATGGCCGGACAGCAATGGGGGCCATTGAAACTGGCTTTAAGGCGGCTTTCTCCACGGTGTTTGACGCCAACATTACTACGCTTATTGCCGCAGTCGCTCTGTTCGGGGTTGGCTCTGGTCCCATTCGCGGTTTTGCTGTTACACTTGCTGTCGGCATTGCCACCACATTGTTTACTGCGTTTCTTCTCACCAAATTCATGGTTGCCATGTGGGTGAAATGGAAACGCCCGAAGGAGATTAACCTCTGATGCGCTGGAAACCCGTCCGACTTATTCCAGATGGAACCCAATATCCATTCATGCGGTGGAGCCGATTTGGCTTTTTTATCTCGGGCCTGCTTTGTGCTGCATCAATCTTATTGTTTGCGACCATTGGTCTAAACTACGGCATTGATTTTAAGGGTGGCTCAGTTGTGACCATTCGCACTACGGGGCCGGCGCAAATTGATCAGCTTCGTGCAACATTAAATGGGCTTGGACTGGGTGCTGTCGAGTTGCAGCAATTTGGCGCGCCGACAGACGTGAAGATCAGGCTTGAGGCGCAAGAAGGCAGCGATACTGCCGAGCTAGACGCTCAAAAGAAAGTTAAAGCAGCCCTTGGCCCCGATGTTGAAATTCGCTCGGTTGAAACTAGCGGACCAACGGTTTCTGAAGAAAAAACACAGCAGGCTATTTCGGCTGTGCTTTTGGCTCTGTTATTCGTGATGATCTATTTGTGGGTTCAGTTTGAATGGCAATTTGCTTTAGGCGCTATTCTTTCGCTGCTCCACGACGTTACGCTTTCTATCGGGTTGTTCTGCTTGATTGGGCTGGATTTCAATTTGTCGATCATCGCGGCGATTTTGACGATCATTGGTTATTCGCTCAATGACACGGTTGTGGTGTTTGACCGAATCCGTGAATATTTGCGTAAATACAAATCAATGGGACTAGCGGATCTGATCGACTTTTCGATCAACTCAGTTTTGCCACGCACAATTTTAACATCTCTCGCAACAATGATGGCGCTGCTGGCGCTTTATATTTTTGGTGGTGAGGTGAACCGTGGCTTTACGTTTGCGATGATCTGGGGTGTGATCGTGGGGACATATTCATCAATTTTTGTTGCAGCCCCGGTTCTTATTCTGCTGGGCACCAAACGCGATTTGCCGGTGGCGGATTCTAAGGTGCCGGCAAAAGCGTGAAATTTCTACCACAGCGATTTGCCATCGCCTCATTTGGTGGTGGTGGATTTCGATTTGGCGATCACTCGCATCTGGGACATTTGATGGTTTCACCTTCCGGCATGCGGGCTTGGGATGGGTTGGATTTTTCGTTGTTGCTGGCGGAACGAGATGAAATTGATTTTGTTTTGTTGGGGACAGGGGCTCGAATGGTGCGGCCTGTCAAAACCGTCTCCGAATTGTTCAAACAGAACAATATGCAGTTTGATTTTATGAGCACCAGCTCGGCGGTTCACACCTACAATCAAGTGCTGTCTGAAGGTCGGCGCGTGGCCGCTGGCTTTGTGGCAATTGATTGATGGAAAGTGACCGACATTGTTTTGAATTGGTTCGGGCAGGCGATAAAGACCGCTTCCTTGCATCGCTCTTTGCGCCGGAAGACAAGCGCAAGCATCTGCTCGCGCTTTACGCATTCAACATTGAAGTTTCGCGGATTCCAGAATTGGTGTCGGATGTCGCTGTCGGAGAAATTCGCTATCAATGGTGGCTCGATACAATTGATGGACTTTATCATGGCGAAGTTTCGCCACATCCTGTTGCGCAGGGTTTAGCGGCGGCCATTGAAGTGGGCGATGTTCCCAAACATGCTTTACAGAATTTGGTGAAAGCAAAGATTTTTGATTTATATGCCGATCCCATGCCCTCGCTTGTGGATTTGGAGGGTTATTTGGGAGACACATCATCTGCGCTGATACAAATGGCTTCGCTGATGTTAGGTCGTGAACAAGCTTTGGAGAGCGCAGAAGCGGCAGGGCTTGCTGGCGTGGCTTATGGAATGGCCGGGATAATACGTTTGCTGCCGCGGCATAGGGCTGCGGGGAAATGCTATGTGCCAGTCGATTTGTTAAAACAGCGAGGTGCTGGCGTGGCGGAAGTGATTGCTGATGAAAATGAAGCGGCGGTTGGCATTGTGCTTGCCGAACTGCGGCTTAAAATCAAAGAACGGTTAGACCAAGCAAGGCGCTTGGCTTGGACCATCAAGCCATTGGTGATGCCAGCTTATCTGCATGTTGCCTTAACGCAGGCCTATTTAGAAAAGCTAGACGCACGGCGTGAGTCGGTTTTGAAATCTGGCGCGCAGATTGCACAATGGCGTAAACAGTGGATTTTATGGAAAGCGGCGAAGACTGAAAGCTTTTGAATTTGCGCCTTAGTTAAGGCCTAATTTCCCTACTAGGATTTGCATAATGAAAAAAATGAAAACAAATTTCACTAAAAATATCTTCCCTGATTTGTTTGAAATGCTGCGCCGTTTTCCCGTTGCAGTTTTGGTGACAGTGATTTTGTGCGTTTACTTGCTGGTTGGAGGTGGCAGCCTTTTTTCCAGCAACTATATTCCGTTTCTGGCGGGATCAGCTGCATTTCTTGCGGCAGGGGCGGGGCATTTGTTTGCCGAAGGGCGCGGGCACTCTGGCTTGTCCGGATTTGGCGGGGCAGTGTTGCTGAGCGGTTTTGCGGCGGCTGTGATGTATTTCAACACAAGCTTTCAATCGTCTGAACTTTATTTTTTCACCGCGCTGCAGCTCATCTTGATGCTCAGTCCATTTCTGCGCAGGGGAGTTGAGCAGGGCGCGGTTTGGCTGTTTAACCTGCGTTTGCTTCTGGCAGCATTATTAGCCCTCATTGTGGGGCTGGTTTTTGGTGGAGGAATGAGTGCTGTTCTCGTGGGCTTGGATTTTTTGCTGGGCGTGAAAATAGACAACCGTGTCTATGAAGACGTTTGGATTGTGGCAGTTACCTTAATTGGCCCAATTTACGGGCTGTCTCTGGTGCCGGAAAACTTGAACGAAGAAATCAACATGGTCGCGCACAAGGGCAACCTGCTGGAGCGCGGTGTCTCGGTTTTGGTGAATTATGTGATGGTGCCTCTGGCCGGCATTTATGCGTTTATCCTGCATGCTTAATGCGGCCAAAATCGCGTTTATCGGCAACTTGCCCAAAGGCGAAATTGGGTGGATTGTTTCACTTTTTGCAATTGGTGGAACTGCGACTTGGTTGATTGGCTGGCCTTGGCGGGATACAGGCACAAAATTGTTGCGCCTGTTCATGCGGGCATGGTTCTGGCTATTGCCCATTCCGGTGGCGTTACTGGTCATGGCCGTCTGGCGGCGCGTATCTGATTATGGCGTAACACCTGACCGCTACGGCATTGCCATTGTTGCCGTGTGGGCTGTGCTGGTGTTCGCCTATTTGGTTTGGCGGCGGAACAGGGCCGACATGCGCATGATTTTATCAGCTGCGGCCATATTACTTTTGATAGGTTCGTTTGGGCCACAGGGCGCTTATGGGTTGACGGGAGCGAGCCAGTTTGAGCGGTTGCAGGTTTTGCTGACGCAGGTTGGGGTTTTGAAAGACGGGAAGGTTTTGGCGAAACTGCCCGCGCTTGAAACCGCTGATGCTACGGCTGGATATTCCATGGTTCGGGCAATTGTAGAATCAAAATCCGCCGATCGGCTGAGACCATTGTTTGATGACACGGCTTTTTTTGTAGAAAATACTGATGCAAATTTTTGGATTTTAACTGACAATCTTTCGAAGAAACTTGGGTTTGCCAATTACGGTCAATCACCTGATTATTTGAATTTCAATGCCCAGCTGCCAATTGATAAGAATTGGTCCGGCAAGACTCGTTTTATTGGGCCTGTGTTTGTGAACGCAGCTGGGACGAGTTCCGAGGTGGCCCAATCAAATTTTGCCGCAGTTGTGAAAGATGGCAAACTGAATATTTCGCTGGATGGGCGACACTCCCAAATTGAAGTGGTCACATTAATGGCTAAATTAAAAGCCGCAATGAATGCCGATCCGAATAAACAACCGATTTTTCAGGTCGATGTGGATCCGCATTTGGCGCTCTTGATCAGCACTGCTTATGGCAAAATTGGGGAAAAATCAGAGTTGAACTCCCTGCAGTTTTGGGCGGTTCAACATGAGTGACTTTTCATCTCTCCCCAATTTTTTGAGGGGGTGGTTCGTGGTAGCGAACGGGAGGGGAATGTGCGACCTGGCCCCCTCTTGTCATGCGTTCCGCATGACTGTTCTCCCCAAAAGAGTTGGGGAGAAATGGTTAGAGCGATAACCAAGCCTTGAAATCCGCCATTGCTCGTTGCGTGTATGCATGTTTCCGCGCTACGCCTTTGTCCTTGAAGCTTAGATTTTTTCCATCTGCATTTTTCTTTTGCGCATCTGGTGGCGGCATTAAACCGAAGTTGATGTTCATGGGTTGGAAGGTTTGGGTTTTGTTGTCTGTGGTGGCGATATGGCCGCCGGTGATGTGGTTGATGAGTGCGCCGTGTGCTGTGGTTGCAGGAGGTGGGGTGTAAGTTCGGCCCAATCTATCGGCTGCTGCCATGCGGC
Organism: Aestuariivirga sp.; assembly: GCA_043744395.1. Taxonomy (GTDB): domain Bacteria; phylum Pseudomonadota; class Alphaproteobacteria; order Rhizobiales; family Aestuariivirgaceae; genus Aestuariivirga. The sequence continues at coordinate 64,295 of JAYTUV010000054.1, read as the reverse complement.
CGGCCATGATTCCCATCGCACCACTTTCCACATAGCCTTCAACCCCCGTAATCTGCCCAGCAAAGCGCAGGCGAGGTTCAAGTTTTAGCCGCAGTTTATCGTCTAACAGCTTGGGAGAATTGAGGAATGTGTTGCGGTGCAGGCCACCGAGACGCGCGAATTCCGCATTTTCCAAACCGGGAATGGATTTGAATACGCGAACTTGATCGGCATATTTCAATTTGGTTTGGAACCCGACAATATTATACAATGTTCCCAGTGCATTATCCTGCCTCAGTTGAACCACTGCATAAGCTTTAACTGTCGGATTATGTGCGTTGGTGAGGCCCATGGGTTTCATCGGCCCATGGCGCAACGTTTCAGGCCCACGTTCAGCCATCACCTCGATGGGCAGGCAGCCGTCAAAATAGGGCGTTGATTTTTCCCAGTCTTTAAAATCGGTTTTCTCTCCCGTGATGAGGTCATTGATAAAGGCCTCATATTGCGCCTTATCCATGGGGCAGTTGATGTAATCCTTGCCGTTTCCCCCGGGGCCAACCTTGTCATAGCGCGATTGAAACCAGGCTTTTGACATGTCGATGGATTCGCGGTGGATGATGGGGGCGATGGCATCGAAAAAAGCGAGGCCCTCGTCGCCCGTTTTGGCGCGGATGGCCTTGGCCAGATTTTCAGAAGTCAGCGGGCCTGTGGCAATGATCACATTGTCCCAATCTTCGGGCGGCAACCCGTCAATTTCGCCACGTTCGATCGTAATCAAAACGTGTTCTGAAATGCGCTTCGTCATCTCCGCCGAAAAACCATCACGGTCGACCGCTAGCGCACCACCAGCGGGCACTTTGTGATTTTCAGCGACTGCCATCATCAACGATCCGGCCATCCGCATTTCTTCGTGTAAAAGGCCAACTGCGTTGTTGTCTTTATCGTCTGAACGGAAAGAGTTTGAGCAAACAAGTTCGGCCAAGTCCGTGGTCTTGTGCACATCGGTATGCACATGCGGGCGCATTTCGTGCAGGATCACTGGAACGCCCGCATTAGCCGCAGCCCAAGCCGCCTCGCAGCCCGCCATGCCGCCGCCGACAATATGAATTGGTTTTAACATTTGTGCTGGCTATCACAGATAAATTCCAGTGGCCAGATGCGTTTAGCCTTGTTAAGCACAGATATGCTTTCACTTTATGGAACAGAAAAAGACTGCCTTGTCGAACATCCAAAACGATTGGATGCGGTGGTGATTGGCAAAGCGGTTTGGATCGATTTGTTAGATCCTTCGCATGACGAGGAAAAAGCTGTTGAAGAAGCCTTAGGCATCGACATTCCAACGCGGGGCGAATTGGAAGAGATTGAAGCATCAAGCCGATTGTATCAAGAAGACGGCGCAGCCTTTATGACCGCAAACTTGATCAGGCGAGGCGAAGATGATCGGCCTGAATCCTCGCCAGTGACATTTATCATTCATGGCTCAAAACTGGTGACGATCCGCTATCATCACCCGCAAGCTTTTCCAGTTTACGTTAAACAAGCCATGAAACCTCAAACCACGGCCATGACGGGTTGGGGTGTTATGATCAGTTTGATTGAAGCGGTTATTGACCGCGCCGCTGATCATCTGGAACGTGTTGGCGCGATTGTCGATGCCACGTCACGGCAGGTTTTTGAAACAAGTTTTGTGCGCAAGGCAGATAAATCGCGCCGCCGCAGAAAACCTAAAAATTTGGAAGAACTTTTAGGCAAGGTTGGTGAAGAAGGTGATTTTACTTCGAAGATGCGCGAAAGTTTGGTTTCAATCGGCCGCATGGTAGCATTCTCAACGGCAGTGCTTGACCAAGCAAAAGTGACAAAGGAAATGCGTGAGAATAAGGCGCGGCTGAAAGTGGTGCAGCGTGATATTCAATCTTTGTCTGAACATGCGGGCTATCTAACGGGAAAAATCAGTTTCTTGCTCGATGCCGTGCTTGGCATGATTACGATTGAGCAAAACGGCATTATCAAGATTTTCTCGATTGCGTCTGTCGTGTTCCTGCCGCCCACATTGGTAGCTTCGCTTTACGGGATGAATTTTAAAGCCATGCCGGAATTGGATTGGGCATGGGGCTATCCAATGGCGATTATTTTGATGATCTTATCTGCGATCGTGCCAGTTTGGTATTTCAGGCATAAGGGCTGGCTGTGATGGGGTTATTTACATCGCGCTAGATTGATGGTATCAACTACATCATGAAGGCTGAGTTCATCTCCAAAGATCGGTTTAACGTGACAGAGAATAGTTTCGTTGAAATAGTCATTTGGCGGGTTCCAGAACCATTGTTGGGTAGTAATCACCAGTACAAATACAGGCTCGCATTTATCGAAAATGACATTTGTGTTTTACGATATGACAATGAGGCTGGCAAAGGTGATCATAAACATTATGGGAAGCGCGAATTTGATTATCATTTTATTGGGCTTGATGAATTGAGACGCGATTTCATGGCAGACGTTAGGAGGCTAATGAAATGAAGACATTGACTGTGAGAATTGAGTCACTCGAAAATATGAGTGCCAGATCGTTTGAGGTTATGAGAACCGGTCGATCAGCGAAATCTGCTGGCTTGAGTTTTCCGACCTATGCTCTGATGCATAAAGTTCTGGCACCCAAACGCCTCGCCATCATTCGTGCGATGTCTGGACAAGGTGTGTTGAGTTACCGCGAAATCGCGCGGCGTGTGGAACGTGACTACAAAGGCGTGCATACGGATTTGACGGCACTGGTTTTGGCTGGCGTTGTCGACCGCCAAGATGGTGGTTTGGTGTTTCCCTATGAGAACATCCATTTCGATTTTGAAGTGCATGCGAGTGCCGCTTAATGCTGAGTCTTGTGTGGGTTGCGCTGGGAGGGGCGATTGGTTCGGTGTTGCGTTATGGCGTGAATGTCAGCAGTGGTAAACTATTGGGCACTGATTTTCCTTGGCACACGCTGATTGTGAATGTGGTTGGTTGTTTTATAATGGGGATCATCACTGAACTTGCGGCGCTTAAACTGAATGTCTCGAATGAAATGCGCTTGTTTTTGACGACAGGAATTTTGGGCGGTTTCACCACATTTTCAGCTTTCGCACTTGATTTTGCATTGATGGCGGAAAAGCGCGAATTTCTCAGTGCCGGGGGCTATGCCGTAGCATCGGTTGCCTTGTCGATTATTGGCTGTTTTGCCGGGCTTGCTTTTGTGAGATCGATCTCGGCATGAGCGTTGAAGTCAAACGATATGAAGTTTCCGTCGATGAAGATGGTATGCGGCTGGATCGTTGGTTCAAAGTGCATTTTCCGCAGGTTAATTTTGCCTATTTGAATAAGCTCACACGTACCGGCCAAGTGCGCGTGGGGGCTGGTCGTGTGAAGCCTAACCACCGCCTAGCCACAGGCATGGATATTCGGGTGCCGCCCTTGGCGTTTGATAAACGACCCGCGGATGTGCCGAAAGATGATGTGACACCGCTGACCGATGCCGAGCGTCGCTTGTTTATGTCGATGGTACTTCATGAAGACAAGGATTTGTTCGTCCTCAACAAGTCATCAGGCTTTGCGGTGCAGGGGGGGACTAAAACCCACGTGCATCTTGATGGATTACTCATGGGTTTGGGCAAGGAGTTGGGTGAGCGGCCTTTGCTGGTGCACAGGTTAGACCGCGATACATCTGGCATTATTGTGATTGCCAAGCGCCGCGCCGTGGCGGCTGCATTGGGCAAATTATTTGCCACACGCATTGTCAAAAAAACTTATTGGGCGGTCGTTAAGGGCGTGCCAACGCCTGCGCAAGGCAAGATTGATGTGGCGCTGATTAAAGCCCGCAGCGAAGATGGTGACCGCATGCGCGCTTCCCGCGAGGGCGAGGAAGAAGATGAAAAATCCGCCGTCACGCAATATACAGTTTTGGATAAAACCAAGGTCGCCGCTTGGGTTTCGTTAAAGCCGCTGACAGGCCGGCAACACCAACTGCGCGCGCATATGAACCATATCGGAACGCCCATTTTGGGTGATAATAAATATGGTGGCGATGTGGATTTGCCCGAAGGTGTTCCTAAACGTTTGCACCTCCACGCGCGGCGCATTATGTTTCCTCATCCCCGTGAAGGCGTTGTAGATGTAACCGCTCCGTTGCCTGAACATATGATTGCAACTTTTGAAAGTTTTGGATTTGACGCGCAAAGATTTGACGACTGAGACGGCAGACGAACGCTGGGAGCGGCTTTCGCGCGACCGTATTGTGAGGCCGCTGCCGAAGAAGTTTTACGCCGCTGCCACAGTCACGGATGAGCTGTGCATTGCGCTGGACGGCCGTGTGGTGAAAACGCCGCTGAAGGTGAAATTGATTTTGCCGTCGCGTGCGCTGGCCGATGCTGTGGCCGCAGAATGGAATGCGCAGGTTGATGTAATTAATCCGGCGGCCATGCCACTGACGAAACTAGCCAACACGGCGATTGACCGGGCAGGGGGCGAACGGGCCTTTGTGGCAGGGCAGGTGGTGGAATTTTCAGGTTCCGACATGGTGTGTTACCGCGCAGGCGAGCCAGAGGCGCTGGCGATTTTGCAAACGAGTGCTTGGGATCCAATTTTGCGCTGGGCCGAGTCTGCGATGGGCGTGAAGTTCAAGGTTGTAACGGGGGTTATTCATCAGCGGCAAGATGTGGCAACGATTGCGGCGGTTGAAAAACATGTTACTGGCCTTGATGAATTCCGCCTCACAGTGGCACATAATTTGACGACGCTGACGGGCTCGGCTTTGCTTGGACTTATGTTAGTCGATGGCAAAATCACGCCGGAAGCGGGCTGGCAGGCAGCGCATGTGGATGAAGATTTTCAGATTGCCGTGTGGGGTACAGACGAGGAAGCTGCCCAACGCAGGGTCTGGCGCAAAACTGATTTTGATGGCAGCTTGCAATTTCTTAACCTACTTTAGCGTTCATGAAAGTCGCCACAATATGGCCTTAACCACGTCACGATTTAACAGCATTACGAAAGCTCAAACTGTTCAGGGGGAATTCATGAAATCTCGTCTCGTTTTATCCGTGTTGTTTGCATCGGCTTTAAGCGTCGGTGCCGTTGTGGCACAAACTGCTCCGGCAGAATTGATTGCCGCTTACGAAGCTGGTGTGGCTGGCAAAATGTGCAAGCCAAAGCTGGATAGCGCGCAGTCTTCAGCTTTGGGAAATGCCGTTCAACACTTCGAACAAAAAAGCGGCTTGGCGCAGGCAGATTTAGATGCGCTGTGGACAAAGACACAGGGTGAAGCCAAGGCTGACGCTGCTGGCTTTTGCGATAAGGCGATGGCGGAAGTTGATCAGGTAATAAAAGCGGCGGAGTAGTGTTTGTCTTCCACCGCTTGCGGGGGAAGAAAGGGGCCCAAATCGCGTCAGCGATTAGGGATAGATGAGGGCCTGTTTCGACAAACTCAGACCCTCACCTATCCCAATGCTGCGCATTGGGCCCCTTTCCTCTCCCGCAAAGCGGTAGAGGACGATTCTTAAACCCGTTCGCCCACCAAATCATATTCCTCCGCCTCAACAATCTTCACCTTCACCATATCACCCGGCTTCAAATCCACTGCACCCGGGATGAAAACATTGCCATCAATTTCCGGCGCGTCCCATGGGCTGCGGGCCACGGCTTCGTCGTTTTCAACATCGATCTGATCGACCAGAACATCGATCACACGACCCACTTTGCCTTCGAAGATTTTGGCGCTGATGGCTTGTTGTGCTTCCATGAAGCGGTCGTAACGCTCGGCTTTCACGTCGTCGGGCACTTGGGGTAGGCCAAGGTCATTGGCTTTGGCACCTGACACAGGCTCATATTTAAAACAGCCCACGCGTTCGAGTTTGGCTTCTTTCATCCACTCCAGCAAATACTCGAAATCCGCGTCGGTTTCTCCGGGGAAGCCGACGATGAATGTGGAGCGGATGGCGATGTCAGGGCAGATGCCGCGCCATTTGGCCAAGCGCTCCAGAACCTTTTCTTGGTTGGCAGGGCGGCGCATGGATTTGAGCACGGTGGGCGACGCGTGCTGGAAGGGGATGTCGAGATAGGGTAGAATTTTGCCTTCAGCCATTAGCGGGATCACGTCATCAACATGGGGATAGGGGTAAACATAATGCATGCGCACCCAAGCGCCCAGATCGCCCAATTCCTTGGCCATGTCATAAAACTTGGCACGAACCTCGCGGCCTTTATATTTTGATTCGGCATATTTAATGTCCACGCCATAAGCTGATGTATCCTGCGAGATTACCAGCAGTTCTTTGACACCGGCTTTTACTAAGCGTTCGGCTTCATATAAAACAGCGGCCATGGGGCGCGAGACGAGATCACCACGGATTGAAGGGATAATGCAGAACGAGCAGCGATTGTTGCATCCCTCGGAAATTTTCAAATAAGCATAATGCCGAGGCGTTAAGTGCAATCCCTGCGGCGGAACCAAATCCATCTTCGGATCATGCAGCGGTGGCAGCGCCTCATGCACAGCGGCCACCACTTGCTCATATTGATGCGGGCCGGTTACGGCCAAAACATTCGGATGGGATTTTCTGATCGTGTCGGCCTCAATCCCATAGCATCCTGTTACGATCACACGGCCATTCTTTTCCATCGCTTCGCCGATTGCTGCCAAGCTCTCGGCCTTGGCGCTGTCCAAAAATCCGCAGGTGTTGACGATCACAACATCAGCATCATCATAGCCGGGGGCGATTTTATAACCTTCGGCCCGCAAGCTTGTGAGGATGCGTTCGGAATCAACAAGGTTCTTGGGGCAACCCAGTTGCACCAAACCAACTTTTGGGACGTGTCTGTTCATGCGCTGCGCTTTAGCTTTTTTATAAGAAAACAGCAAATCAGTGTTTTCGCCTTTGTTTTGCCAGTATCGCCTTCGATGGATAAGCTAGATGGATGGTGCTTAATGATGATTAAATTTGCTTCGGTCGCGGTTGCTTGCTTTGCTTTGGTTAGTTCTGCGCAAGCAGAAGACCTAGCTCTATCCGGAAAAATGCGTTGGCTGACGGTGGCGTCCACCAAAGACAAGAATCAGGCAATCGGAATAGCGCGTGTGTCTGGTTATATGTCGGAGCATGTTAAAGTGGTTTCGTCAAAAAATGGTTTTTATGCTGTTATTTTTGGGCCTTATGCCGCAAGTTCAATCCAAGCATTGAAGAAGGCCGACGTTGACAGCAAACTGAGCGACCTTCCGCGTGATGCGCTTCTTTCGCGTGGCGATAATTATATCGAAACAGTTTGGGAACCAAGCGCCACCAGCATCGGGCCTATTGCCTATTCGATCAAAAAAGCAGCTGAATTTTCCTCTGGAAATTTGAGTGTTTCAGTAACAGGCCAAAAGTTGGCGGGTGATAAAGCCTATACGATTGTAGATGGCAAAGATGGCGCTGGGACTTTTCATTTCGATATTGAAAAGGATTTACCACAGGATGAATTGGCGAGTGCCGACGAGTTTATGGGTCTGATTTATCATCAAGCCGCTGTCGCCAAATTGGTGCCCGGTGCGCCCAGCAAACAAGTGGTCATCACCAGCTACACGGGAGGTGCGCATTGCTGCACGAAAACGTGGATTTTAAGCCGCGAAACAGACCACTCTGCGTGGTCTAAAACCGAAGGCGCGGTGCTTGACGGCGATGGCTATTGGTATGAAGACGTAGACGGCGATGGCACTTTAGAAATGTTGAATGCGGACAACAGTTTTCTATACGCATTTGATTCATATGCTGGCTCTGTTGCGCCAATCAAAATCTCAAAATTTCAGAATGGCAAGATTGAGGATGTGAGCGAAAATCCCGATATGCACAGCCGTCTGATACAAGACCTCGCGGGCATAGAGTTTCAAGCTAAAGTAAGACCAGACAGCTGGAAACAGAATGGATTTTTGGCTGGCTGGGTGGCGGCAAAAATCAGATTAGGTCAGGGCATTGATGCTTGGAACACGGTTGCGCAAAACATCGATAAGAATTCAGGTTTTGGCCCCCAAGAATGCACAACTGGACAGAAGATTGATGACTGTCCGGATGGTAAGTCCAAACCCATCCCCATACTCAAAGCGCTGGCAGGTTTTTTGAAAGAAAATGGCTACACACCATTGCCGGATGCAGCGGAAGCTTTGCTACATTGAGGAGCGGCGATCGATCCAGCGCTTCAATGCGATAAAGGCCCAAACAGCCTCAACCAAACCAAACGGCCAAGCACCTTGCAGAAAGCCGTATGTTGATCCTAATGCGCAAGCGATGGCAAAGAGAAACACATACCAATGGCTGCGGTTCTCCAAAGTGTAGGTAATAAGCATCATTGAAACCGCGCAGAGACCAAAAAAGGTGAGCATATCCATGTATTCGGAGGATACAGCATTTTAAAAACTCTGTCACCCTGGCCTACCCAAGGGTGACGGAGTTTAAAAATTGAAATCAAATCTATCCCAGCAAACCTTCTGCCTTCAAAGTAGCTTGTACTGAAGGCCGTTTGGTCATCACTTCCATATAGCGGGCGATGTTTTTCCATTTCATAACATCAAGGCCAACCCATTGGCCCCAGTTCATCACGGTGAATGCATAAGCATCAGCCACAGAGAACGTCTTGCCGCCAATGAACTTGTTTTTTGCCAACAATCCATCAACATAATCCAAACGCTTGGAAACACGTTCGATGATAAGCTTGCGGCCTTCTTCCGGCATGGCCTTGTTGAATAAGCCACCAATGCCTTTATGCAGTTCTGATGCAATGAAATTCAATGTTTCCATTGAGCGGTAGCGGGCCATGGTGCCAGCTTTTGGCAAAATCTTTGTGGCTTTGGATTTATCGGCCAAGAATTGCAGAATTGTTGAAACCTCTGTCAGCACTTCGTCTTTTTTGATTTCAAGAGTTGGCACATAGCTCTTGGCATTGATCTTGTTAAAGTCCTTGCCGCCTTCGGTTTTTTTGGTGCCCATATCAACTTTTTCAATCGTGAATTTCTTGCCGAGTTCATGGAGAATAATGTGCGGGGCCATGGAACAAGCGCCGGGAGCGTAATAAAGTTTCATGATAGAATCCTTTTTGATTTCGAGATGACCTGCATAGCCTATTTAATAGAAACACTACAAGTTACATTAATATGATTTTTCGAATATTTTTGAGAAATTAGATTTTAAAGCAGAGTCAAGTTCACTCATATTCACATTGAGACCAAGATCGCTAAAACTTGTCACGCCATATTCGGTAACGCCACACGGCACAATCCCATCAAAATGCGAAAGATCAGGATTGAGATTAATCGACAGTCCGTGAAACGTAATGCCCTTGCGAACACGAATGCCCAACGCTGCAATTTTGTCTTCGCGAGTGCCGCGCCGAACCCAAACTCCAACGCGGTCTTCGCGGCGTTCGCCGATGATGTTGAATTCAGCCAGCGTTCCGATGATTACATTTTCCAACCCTGCCACAAAGGCGCGCACATCATTGCCGCGTTTTTTCAGATCAAGCATAACATAGGCCACCCGTTGGCCGGGGCCGTGATAAGTGTATTGACCGCCGCGCCCTGTTTCATAAACTGGAAAGCGCGTGGCATCGACAAGATCGGCAGGTTTAGCACTGGTGCCGCTCGTGTAGATGGCTGGATGTTCGACAAGCCAGATCAATTCATCAGCACCTTGGCCAATCGCTGCAACTTCGTCGTCCATGCGCGCAAGGGCAGCTTTGTAGTCTGCTAATCTCTCAGCCACTTCCCATCTGACTTTATCAGCAGTCTTGAGCGATGTCTGTATTTCACTGCGAGGTCTCATTTTATGTGTTTTGTCATGTTCGACATTGCCATTCAACTCTTCTAAACGATTGCGGGGCTGGGAGTCGAATTGAATGGATGATTTTGTGGTTTTAGGGCTTTTGGTTGTTGGGATTGTGTTTGGTGGATTTATCCTCGGCATTATAGGCTTTTTCAAAGCACAGAACTTGGAGCGCAGCATCTATGAAATCAAGCGCCAACTGGCAGGGCTTACCATCAGCGCCGTTGCTCCATCGCCTCTAAACGAAGAGTTGAAGGTTGATGAGCCAGCGCTTGTGCCCGAAATTAAAATTGCGTCAGAACCACCAATTCAGAAAATTGAAGCAGTTGCCGAAAAGTTTGTAGAACCCGTCATTGCTTCACCAGCACCACCTCGCGACATCGAACATAATTTGGCTTCGCGCTGGTTTGTTTGGGTTGGTGGTGTGGCTGTGGCTTTGGCAGGATTATTGTTTGTCAAATATGCTCATGACCAAGGCCTAATATCGCCAGTGCTCCGCGTTATTATTGGACTGCTTATTGCCGCTGGCCTTGTGGTGGCAGGCGAATATGTGCGGCGCTCGCGCGGTCAACACGTTGTAGATTACGTGCCGGCCGCATTGTCTGCCGCTGGGTTAGTGATGGGCTTTGGCGTGGTTTATGCGGCTTACGGCCTTTACGATTTGGTGTCACCCGCAGTTGATTTTGTGGGTTTAGGTTTAGTCGCAATGGCGGCTTTTTGGCTGTCGCGGGCGCAGGGCCCTTTGATTGCAGCACTTGGGTTACTTGGCGCATATGCGGCACCGGCATTGGTCACAGCCACATCACCCAACGCATGGAGTTTCTTTCCCTACTTGTTCGTCATCGTGGTTGCCTCTTTCTACACATTGCGTGACCGCAACTGGTGGTGGCTGGGTTATCTGAGCATTGCAGGCGCGTTGACATTGGGGATTTTGTGGATCGGCGGCGGTGCGTTCTCGAACGGCGATGTTTGGCCCATAGGTGCGTTCGCAATCGCCCTGGGCTTTGCCGCAACATTCATGCTGGAAAAGCAAAATATCTTTTCTGAAGAAACTGGCAGCCTGTTGAAACCAGAAGCAATGAGCAACCCTCTGAAGCTGGCAATTTGTGGAATGGCATCGGGTGCAGCCTTGCTGGCCACGCAAGTATTTCAATCTCAACATGCTATCTCGGCAATCAGTTGGTTGTTAATCGGCATGGCTCTGATTGCTGCGTTCAGTTGGCTCAAGAGGGGGGCCAGCATAGCTGCTCTATTGGCAGCTGCGGGAACTTGGGTTGTGTTCATGGGATGGCCTGATGTGGCGTTTCATGAATGGGCTTTTGATGAACACGGGTTCTGGACAACAGTGCCAGGACTTATTGCACCGCCGACATTCGTCAAATGGATGATGGTGGCGCTGGCTGGCTTTACGGCCCTTGGCGCGGTTGGATATCTAAAAAAGCAAACGGTGCAGCCTTGGGCCGCTTTGGCAGCGGGCGCAAGTTTTGTGTTTTTAATTGGTGCGTGGGGCAGGGCCGACTTTGTTTGGACAACAACAATATGGGCCATCTTCGGCGTTGCGCTGGCCGCTGGGCTGTTGGCTCTTGCTTGGATTAGACGGGTCGAACTTGTTGAGCGTGAAGATTTATTTGGCATATCGAGTTTGCTTATTGGCTCATCCTTGCTCGGCCTGTTTGCACTTGATCGGTGGTTTGATGGCATTTGGTTTACAATTTCGATTGCCGTTTTGGCTGCTGGATTTGCCTATCTCAGCCGCCTGTTGCCTGCGCGTTTGATTGGCACAGTTGCAAGCTCACTCGGCAGTTTTGCGGCTGTCAGGTTGTTTGTGTCGCGCGAACTTTGGGGTGGCGGGGTCGTGTTGCCATGGGGCGGGCATTGGCCACTTTATGGATATGGCTTGCCTGCACTATTATTTTTTGTCGCCAGCCGCTGGCTGCCCTCAGAAAAATATCGCCGCGAGTCCGTGGCATTGGAAGGCATCAGCTTGGCGCTTGTTATATCATTAGTGTCGCTTGAACTTCGCACATTGATTGGTGGCGACATTGCGCATCACGATATGACACTGCTCGAAATGTCGGCCCATATTTTGGCCTGGCTTGGTGCAGCGTATGGATTGGCTTATCGGCAACAAATTTTCTCATCCTTTGTTTCGCTATGGGGGTCGCGCATTTTGTTGGCCGCAAGTTGTGCGGCCATTGTGGTGATGAGCTTATTGGCGCTGAACCCGATTATTTCTGGCAAAGCCATTGAGGGCAACCTGATTTTCAATTCTTTGACAATGGCCTACCTTGCACCCGTACTGTTGCTCGCACTGATTGCCAGAAAGCTAGAAGCGCTGGGTCTGGCGTGGTGGCGCAATTCGGTTGGCGTATTGGCTTTGGTATTGGTGTTGGCCTACTCAACGTTGCAGACCAAAATGCTGTTCCAAGGCAAATTCCTGATCCCCGAATTCAGCAGTGACGCAGAGTCCTATGTGCTGTCAGTCGTATGGTTGGCGCTTTCAATTGCCATGTTCGTGGCGGGCTTGAAACTCATGCGCAAGAACATCCGGCTCGGCGGCATGGTGGTTATGGTGTTAGCGCTGCTGAAGGCCTTTGGTTATGATTTATGGGAGATTGGCGGCCTGTGGCGCATTGCCAGTTTGCTTGGCCTTGGCCTTTGCTTAATCGGTGTCGGATGGCTTTACACGCGCTATGTGCATGAGCCAAAACCAGTTGTCTAACTGACGCGGCGCGGTAATTTTCCCAGCAGAAGTTGCCGTGCACCAAAGAGAGCATTCTTGAGCACAGGTGTGTTTTTTACAATGCGTTTTAAAGTGAAGAAGAACATATAAACTGCTGCAAGTGGTAAGCCTTTCAGCGTTTTTGCGGCAAAATAATCATAAAGTTGGACGTCAGTATCAACCCATATTTCTTTGTAATGCGAATGACCTGTTGAAAAATCATAGGTTTCTAAATTATTCTCACATGCCCAGGCAATCGACTTTCGCAATATATAGTCTCCCGGTGAGAACTGTAGCGGCGCATTTGGAGACATCGACAAAACCAAAAGCCAAAACGTTTTTGCATATGAAGCACCCAACAAGGTGCTGATTGTTTCACCTGATTGTTGCAAACGGAACAGGTGCAACTTTCCATTTTTGTCCTGCAAAAGCCTGTCGAAAAAACCTATCAAGTTTTCAGACGCAAAATTGTTCACGCCAATTTCTGAAAGCTGCACGGACTTATGCACGAACATTTCCGTTAAGGCCGCATGTGATTGCGCCCCACAGTTCAAAATTTCAATTTGCAACGGCCCGAGTTCGGCCAAGCGTTCGTCTCTTCTGCGGGTTTTGCTGATCGAGCGCGGCGCTCTTTTTTTCCGAAACAGGGTTTCAAAACTTGGTTCCAAATGAGTGACGAAAGATTGATTGGCCGAGGCGAAACGGTGCAGGGCCGATAGTGGGCTCGGGCGATCAAAAACAGTTCCGGGTAAATTGCAAAGCGCTGCAACATCATAATCTGGAAGTTGGGCTAACACCTGTGGCAGGTTTTCGTTGAACCAATCTTGCCAGTTTAAGCTTTCTGAACTTTGCGTAAAAATGCCATGGCCATAATTGTTTTCTGGTTGGCAGAGCCACTCTAAAATTTTTAATCCGTAACGCTTGCGAATTTGAAAAGGCAACAAGAATTGTGGGCCACCAAGTTTAGACTTTCCAATCAAAATAAATGGCTTCACGTCAATTTCTTGGCCAACGGTTTCGGCCCATGCTTTGCACCATCCAAAAGATTGATAATAGGTGCATGAGGTTTGAAGTTCGAGTGCCTGCCACTCGGCTTCAGCCGTTTCGAGTGATGAGAAGCGTGAAACTTCAACACCCGCAATCGTCGCTCTGCTATCTGCAAGTCGGTTAACTATCACCTCACACCGCGACATTTTTAATCTAATTCTCTCCGGAAATCAATTGCAGCAATATGCCGATATAGCAAGAAGAGCATCATTAATGCACTAATAGGTTGACGGGCAAAAAAAGCCCGGCGGGGGAAGCGCCGGGCTTTCAGGTTGGCCGATGGAGACTTGCAGGGGACCATGGGCTTGGGGAAAGTAGAACTTAGAAAATCAGGAACCGGAGCATATTTTCAGTTGGTCTTACGAGCGGGGGCAGGGTTAGAAGACCATCTTTTGTTTCGCTCCGGTTCCAAAGGCTTTGTTCGAGAGGGGGCGTTATCGAGCAAAGCCTTATTCAAACTTAGGAATTCGAAGGCGTATCGGAGCAATCTTCCTTGGCGCATTGTTCCAAAACCAGCGCACCAACAATCGGTGAAACATCGGTTTTATAAAATACGCTGATGTTCTTCGGGTTGCTTGCTACTTCTGTATGTGTCGGAGCAACGTTGGCGACGGCTGTTGCTGCTGTGCCTAAAACTGTGAGGACGAAGAGTGTGTAGCGGATCATGTTGTATTCTCCCTTTGAATTTCGATGTTGAGAGGAGAATAGCTTGTCGATTTGGAATGCCATCTGAATGTGCCGTTCATCTGCTGTTAATCTTGAATGCTAATTTGGCAGATGATTGTGACAGTGTTTCATCGTAAACTGGGCAGAAATGGGAGATTGTTGTGAATGTCGAATGACTTAAACGGGATGTCTGCCACAAAGTTGGCCAAACTCTATGCAAAAGGCAAAGCTTCGCCCGTGGACGTGGCCAAAGCCTCATTGGCGCACATGGCCAAACACGAGCCCGCCATCAACGCCATGTGCTTGATTGACGAAAAAGCCACATTAAAACAAGCGCGTAGCAGCGAGCGGCGCTGGAAAAAAGGCGAGGCATTTAGCCCCTTGGACGGCGTTCCGCTGTTGATCAAAGATATTTTGCTCACCATTGGCCAGCCCAATTTGCGCGGTTCAAAAACCGTGGATCCAGATCAAAGCTGGCTGGAAGATGCGCCAAGTGTGGCAAGGTTAAGGGAGGCCGGCTGTGTTTTCATGGGCCGCACAACAACGCCAGAGTTTGGCTGGAAGGGTGTCACCGACTCGCCCCGCACGGGAATCACGCGCAATCCATGGGACCCAACAAAAACCCCCGGCGGTTCATCTGGTGGCTCCGCGGCAGGTTTGGCTGCGGGTTATGCGCCATTGGCACTGGGCACAGACGGCGGCGGCAGCATTCGCATTCCAGCGGGGTTCACAGGCACGTTTGGCTTAAAGCCCAGCTTTGGCCGCGTTCCAGCTTATCCTCTGTCGCCCTTTGGCACGGTGGCGCATATTGGGCCTATGACCCGCAATGTGATGGATGCTGCCTTGATGATGAATGAAATCACCAAGCCAGACTCGCGTGATTGGCATTCCCTGCCGTTTGATAAAGCTGATTACACTGCCAAACTAGAGAAGGGTGTGAAAGGCATGAAAATCGCTTATTCACCCACCCTTGGTTATGTGGACGTCAACCCCGAAGTGGCCAAGCTGGTGAAGAACGCCGTGGGTGTTCTGCGCGAACTTGGGGCCAAAATCATTCAGATTGACCCAGGCTTTGAGGACCCCGCAGACATGTTCCGCATTCTCTGGTGGGCCGGGGCCAGGGCGGCGTTGGGCGGCCTGCCAAAAGAAAAGATGGATTTGGTTGAGCCTGCCTTGGTTGATGTCATCGAACAATCGCGCAGCATCACCGTGGAGCAAATCCAAGCTGCCACCATGCAGCGCGGCCTGCTGGGCGCTAAAATGCGCGGCTTCATGGAAAAATATGACGCGCTTTTAACCCCCACCTTGCCAATTGCCGCATTCGAGGCTGGCAAACTTCAACCTGCTGACCCAGATAATCATGGCAAATGGGTGAATTGGACACCCTTCACCTATCCCATCAACCTCACCCAACAACCCGCCGCCTCGGTGCCCTGCGGCTTCACCAAAGCCGGCCTGCCCGTAGGCTTGCACGTGGTGGGGCGGATGTTTGAAGATGCGCGGGTGCTGCGGATTTGTGCGGCCTATGAAGGGGCAGTGGATTTTGCGGGGAAGAGGGCTGAGGGGTTTTAGATCGCGTTCCCCAAACAAATGGCCCCCGCATTTCTGCGGAGGCCAACATACTTAGATTTTAGGATTGACTATCAAACGAGAAGGAAGTTGCTTGCCGATAGGCCAGCGTGAACGCCATCGAGTGCAATTGAAAAGTCAGCAAGCGCATCACCATTAGTATCGACTTGTATAATCGTTTGGCCACCAACTTGCACGGCGTTGATCTCGCCTGCATGATGTGTAAAGGCCACGTTGAAGCCCAATATCGTTGGAGGACCACCCAGCCCCGCAAGCGCTCCGTTGAAGTCAAATGTGGCACTGACAACCCGAATAACGTCCTTGTTATCTTCAAATTGGTAAATCACATCGCGAGTTGCGGCGGTGTTGCCGCTGTCAGTGACGAGGTTATAGTTGAATGTATCTACATAGCCATCAAGGGCGCCAGCGTATAGTTTGTCAGCCCCGCCGCCGCCTGTGATTATGTCGGCGCCACCACGACCATCAATAATGTCGGCGGTTGCAGTGCCTACTATGGTGTCAGCATTGCTGGTGCCAATTACATGTTCAAAGTTGAAAGCCTTGCCCAGTGTTTCAGCACCAAATGTTAAGTTGACAGCAGATACGAGGATATTGGTGCTGCTGGCCATCGTCAAATTAATGCCGTTCGCAGTTATGACATGGCTGAAATCGAGAGTATCGATACCTGCGCCGCCATCATAAATATTATTGGTGCCATCATCGACTTCTACAAAAATTGTGTCGTTTCCGGCTCCCATCAGATATTTGTCTGCACCCTCTTGGTCATGGACAGTTTCATTGACGGCGCCGCCCATAAATGTGTCGTCTCCAACACCCATCCAAACTTCGCCAATACCCTTGCCAAGCGTATTGTCGATCGAGTCATTGCCAGCATAGGTGCGAACCTCGTTATTGATGAAGCCCTTGTTGATGAATGTATCAACACCATCACCGCCCAAGACGCGCCCTTCGATAATGCCGCTATTCGTGAGGCTATTGGCGCCATCGCCAGTTGGATCAGTATTGGTAATGTTGCCAGTGATAGGGTCTAGCGTGTAGTCAGACATGATGACCTGGCCATAGATGTGCCCGACTGTGCCATTGATTACATTATCACCGATACCGCTGCCCAAGCCAGTGAGAATGTTTCCAAAGAAAGTCTTTTCATTGTCTACTTTGTCGTTGCCGTTGCCACTGGTGAACCAACCATTCTGTTGGCCAAGATTTGTGTAGGTATTATCGCCATCACCAGCATTGATCGTATCAATGATATATCCTGTGGATTGGTTGGTAAATTTGTCGTTGCCAGATCCTGCATTGATGCCACCGAAGATTTGCCCTGCATTCTCTAAAACGTTGTTTCCTTCGTCAAAACCAATACCATTTTTGATAATGCCCGCGGCAAGATTTTTGACTGTGTCATTGCCCAAGCCCATGCTGGCTCCATTGCGAACAATGCCAGAGTTGGTGAGGATGTCATTACCGCCGCGCAATTCGAGATGATTCACTGTTCCAGAATTGTTAACATCGTCGATGCCAGTGCCGTTCGTGCCGTTACTGGTCGAAATGTCGTCAAATATAGTGCCGGTATTGACGATCTTGCGATCACCATCACCGGTATAAATACCCCCGTCTATTGTCCCGTTGTTGGTCAAGGTTTCTTGTGTGGTGACAGTGCCAACAACGATTTTGTTGCCTGAATTACCAGAACTTACGTCGCCAAATATAACCTTGCTGTTGACAAGATTATTCATTCCATCACCAAGATCGACATTCCCGCGGATAGTGCCAGTGTTGGTGACTTTGTCGTTGCCTTGTTCTAGGCCAACACCACCATAAATTTGGCCGGCGTTCATTACTATATTGTTGCCTGCACCAAGATAGGCACCATCAAAAATAATGCCAGTTGCATTGTTGGTCAGGTTATCAACATCATTTGCAGTTGCGGGAAGGTTGTTTGAATTGAAATCAACGCCGACGTGATCGTAAATGGTGCCGCTGTTGATAATGACACTGCCACCACTACCCACATAAATTCCGCCAAAAATAGCGCCGCCGGCATTGTTGGTAATTGTATCCTTGCCAGCGTCCGCGTTCACACCACCATCAATGATGCCAGAGTTGATGAGTGTGTTGGCCCCTTTACCCAAATTCACGCCTTGGTGATATAGGTTTGCTGTTGTCCCCGCTGTTGGCCCAGATTGAGGATTATCGTTGCCGGTTATGATGCCAGTGGCAAGGTTAGTAACGGTATCATTGCCGTTGCCCATATCCACATGGCCCCGGATGAGGCCGGAGTTGGTGAGTGTATCGTCTTCACCACCGGTCCACACGTCACCATAAACTTTGCCACTAGCGGTATTGGTGATCTGATCCTTGCCTCGGCCGAGATCGAAGGCCACTTGGAAATATGCGTCGTCACTTAGAACACCGGCCGTGTTGTTGTTGTCGTAGGCGTAATTATAGGAACCTGTGATGGTGCCTGAATTGTTATAAGTGCTAACAGCGGCGGCCGATAACAAAACATCTCCTGCGGCAAGGTTAAATAGTCCATTGTGATTGAGATCGAGGATCGTTTGGGTGCCGTCGACCGAAGATATTCGTGACTGTCCACCAAAACCATCAAGAACTATGCTATCACTGATGCCGCGGCCTACCGTTCCATTAATCGTACCTTGGTTGATCAGAGTTGTGCCAACCCAGCCTGACCAGAGATCACCATCAATCACGCCAGTCACTGTGTTAGTTAGTGCGAAACCGCCATTTGAACTGATGGCGTCTCCGCCCCAGCCCGTATCATCTTGGTTATCAGCGTTCACGTCAACATAATTGTCGTGGCCACCAGTGATTTGGCCTGAATTGCTGACTGTAATTTTGGCATAGCTGAAATTGTTAATACCGACGATCTGTTCATCACCCACGGGCAGGCCTTGAATATTTCCACCAACTATTTCGGCGCCCAAAGCGTTGGTTATCGTAATCGCAGTAGCGGCAGTAATATTGGAGTCTGGCTTTCCGTCGGGTGTGTTATCTCCTAATGGACCGCCATTGGTTTCGTTATCAAGAAATCCATTAAAGTCGATGGCAGTCTGGCCCGCTATATGGCCTTTATTGGTGATGTTCGTTGCTGCATCGGCAAAAATTCCCGAGTGATATCCAGCTATTCCGCCGTCAACACCAACGGTTAAGACGTTAGGTAAAGTGCTGAGATAGTTGACGAAGACAATGCCATTTCCATTATAGCTGGCCACACCACCGTTCACATTTACTGTCCATGTGCTTTTATTTGTTGTGGGTGCAGCAAGGGTATTAATGGGGTTGTCAAATACTAGCCCGTTGTCCCAATCCCCTGGATTGCCATTCCAACCAGCAGCAATGTAAGCGCCCACATTGACGTTTAAGGTGTTAGCAGCAGGCTGTTTGAAATAGTTTTGATAGGTTCCCGTGGTTTTGATCTGGCCGACTAATACTGGTTCAAATATTGCCATAACTGTCTCTCCCAAAAATTGTTCGCCTAAGCGCCGATGGGAGACCAATTCTAACGCGGCCCTGAAAAATATTGCCCCGCAGACGCAATGCTAACTCTAGGAGGCTTTTTGCTCAATGTACAGGTGTAAAACTTTAAACTGCGCAAAGAGTGTCTTTTTCAATCAAGTTGAAAGCTTGGCAGAAATGAGCGTCAAGTTAGTGTTAAATATCGACATGTTTTTCCATAGCTTCGTTTGGAATTGCCTGATCAAAATCAAAATATTTGACAGTTCGGGACCACCCGTCTATAGCCCGCCTCGTTCAACGTCACACGCAGGTGTTGGAGCTTCACATGGGTGTTTAAACACCCCTCATAGCTGAGGTTCCTTCCGGTCCGCATCATGCGGCTCAACCATCTGCGGAGGATTAACCGGAGAAGGAAAATATCATGGCTGCTACAGTCTCGTTTACTATGCGTCAGCTCTTAGAAGCGGGCGTTCATTTCGGACATCAAACACATCGCTGGAATCCAAAGATGGCTTCATACATCTATGGTTCGCGCAATGGCATTCATATTTTGGATTTGTCGCAAACTGTTCCTTTGCTGCATAACGCATTGCAATTGGTAACAGACACCGTGGCTAAGGGTGGCCGCGTGTTGTTTGTGGGCACGAAGCGTTCGGCTGCTGAAGAAATTAAGGAATCGGCCAAGCGTTGCGCTCAGTATTATGTAAATGCCCGTTGGCTCGGCGGCATGTTGACCAACTGGAAAACCATTTCCGCTTCGATCAAGACATTGCGTCAGATTGATGATAAGATTGGCCGTCAAGAACAAGGTCTCAAGAAGCGCGAGCTTTTGGATATGGCCCGTCACAAGGGTAAGCTTGATAAGGCGCTTGGCGGCATCAAAGATATGGGCGGCGTGCCAGATTTGCTGTTCGTGATCGACACCAACAAAGAAGCCAACGCCATCAAGGAAGCCAATCGTTTGGGCATTCCAGTTGTGGCCATCATCGATACAAACTCTGATCCACATGGCGTGAATTTCCCAATTCCAGGTAACGACGACGCAGCGCGCGCTGTTGCACTCTATTGTGATTTGGTGTCGCGTGCGGTTTTGGCTGGCATTGAAGCATCAGGTCATCATTCGGGTGCGGATGCTGGTGCAGCCGAACAGCCAATTGCTGAAGCGCTTCCAGCTTAAGTTTTAACAACACATAGCGGGCCCGTGATGTTGCGGGCCCTTTTTGACATTTAATAATCAAGAGGTTTGACATGGCTGACATTTCTGCTGGCATGGTGAAAGAACTGCGCGACAAGACAGGCGTGGGCATGATGGATTGCAAGGCGGCTTTATCGGCCACCAGTGGCAATATGGAAGAAGCCGTTGATTGGCTTCGCGCTAAGGGCTTGGCCAAAGCCGCCAAGAAATCAACCCGCGTTGCCGCTGAGGGCCTTGTTGGTTTGGCCGTTAAGGGCATGACTGGCGCATTGGTTGAAGTGAACTCGGAGACGGACTTCGTTGCCCGTAACGAAAAGTTTCAAGCCATGGTCGCTGAAATTTCGAAACTCGCCTTGTTGGCCAAGGGTTCATCAGAAGCATTAAAGGTGATGCATTTCCCTGGCAGCAAACATGCTGTTGCCGAATATGTGGCTGAGATGGTTGCAACCATCGGTGAAAACATGACAGTGCGCCGCACGGCTTCATTGACTGTGACCGACGGTGTGATTGGTTCATATGTTCACAATCAAATCGCTCCCGGCATGGGCAAGATCGGCGTTATTGTGGCGCTTGAGTCCTCTGGTAATAAAGAAGAGCTCGCTGGTTTTGGCCGCATGTTGTCGATGCACATTGCAGCCACGAACCCGGTTGCCCTGAGCTTGGACGAAGTTCCAAAGGATGTTCTGGCCCGCGAAGTTGCAGTGCTTGAAGAAAAGAACGCAGGCAAGCCAGCCAATGTGATGGAAAAGATCATCGCGTCAGGCCTCAAGTCTTATGCCAAGGAAACTTGTTTGCTGGAACAATCATATGTTCATGACGGTTCAAAGACTGTGACGCAAGTCTTGGAGGAGATCACTAAGAAAGCGGGCGCGGCAGTCAAGCTCACTGGCTTTGTGCGCATGCAGCTGGGCGAGGGCATTGAAAAGGAAGCCGATGATTTTGCTGCTGAAGTGGCAAAGATGTCGGGCCAATAGATTATTAAATTTCTATGTCAACAGCTGGCAAATTAACCATTTGCTCGCTGTTTCCTTTTATGCAATAATCTTTCCTAGAGTCGAGCGAAGTTGCAGCTGTTTGGCAAGGTCATCTTCGGGGGCATCGAAGGTGCAGTTATGAATTCTGAGACATTAGATCCGATGTTGGTTCGCATTGCCAAGGCAATTGCTTCTAGCGAAGGTTCCGAAGATTGGCAGGCGCATGTAGCAGCGGCCCGTGCTTCAGTTGAGGTTTTGCGTGAACCATCTCCAGCCATGTTAGAAGCCGCCACACCAGGCTTACCTGACTGGGGCGATTTGCCAGCCGATTGGCGCGCCATGATCGACCATGTTCTGGGCGAACAAACCGAAATCAACGATAATAAAGCAATCGAGCCCACGAACCGAGTCGCAAAATAGGCTCTGCTCTTCGTCTAAGCGAATCGCATGGTTTGCCGCTAAAGACTTGTTCTATCGTCGCTAAATATCGGAACAGACAGGTCATGGCTAAACCAAAGTACAAACGCATCCTTCTTAAAATTTCTGGTGAAGTTTTGATGGGCTCAGAGCCGTTTGGCATTGATATCAACACAGTTGGCCGTGTGGCCGATGAGGTGATTGCTTGCGTTGATGCTGGCGCACAAGTTGCGCTGGTCATTGGTGGCGGAAACATTTTCCGTGGGCTTGCGGGTGCTGCAAAAGGCATGGACCGGGTTTCGGCTGATCACATGGGCATTATGGCTACGGTCATGAATGCGCTGGCGATGCAGGGTGTTTTGAATGCAAAAGGGGTTGATGCGCGCATGCTTTCCGCCATCGCCATGCCTACGGTGTGCGAAACTTACTCGGCTGCCAAAGGCATTCACCACATGGAAAAGGGCAGGGTGGTGATTTGTGCGGCGGGCACAGGTTTGCCATTTTTTACCACTGATACGGGTGCAGCTTTGCGTGCGGCGGAACTGAAATGCGAAGCACTCCTCAAAGGCACAAGTGTTGACGGGGTTTATTCTGCTGATCCCAAGAAAGACCCCAACGCCAAACGATTTGACGAAATTACCTTTGATGACATCTTGGCTAAAAATTTGAGGATTATGGATCCAGCGGCAATCGCACTTGCGCGAGACAATGAGGTTCCGGTAGTAGTGTTTTCGATACGCGAGGCCGGCAATATTGAGAAAGCACTCAAGGGCACTGGCCGCTTTACAATTATTACGAAGGACTGATTTATGGCCCAACTTCCTGAATTTGACGCAAACGACATTAAGCGCCGCATGAATGGTGCAATTGACTCGTTGAAACATGATTTCGGTGGTTTGCGCACCGGGCGCGCTTCCACCAGTTTGCTCGATCCGATTATGGTTGATGCTTACGGGGCGAAGATGTCATTGTCACAGTGCGCTTCGGTTTCAGTTCCAGAGCCACGCATGTTGCAGATTTCGGTTTGGGATCGTGGGCTGGTGATTGCGGTTGAAAAAGCAATTCAACAATCGAACTTGGGCTTGAACCCTCAGACTGAAGGCCAGGTTATTCGTTTGCGCATGCCTGACCTTACACAAGACCGCCGCAAGGAACTCGTGAAGGTTGCGCATACTTATGCCGAAAAGGGCCGTGTGGCTGTGCGCAATGTGCGGCGCGACGGCATGGACCAATTAAAGGCTTTAGAGAAGAACAAACAAATCAGCGAAGATGATTTGAAAGATAAGTCAGCTGACGTTCAAAAAATGACAGATGATATGATCAAGGATATGGACGCTGCTTTAAAACACAAAGAAGCGGAAATCATGCAGGTTTGAGAATAGCCAATGACCGGGGTGCTGCAAACTTCTGATCCACGTCATGTTGCCATTATTATGGATGGCAATGGGCGTTGGGCCGCAGCACGAGGCTTACCGCGTTCGATGGGTCATAAGACTGGTATTGACGCGGTGAGACGAACCGTTCGGGCAGCATCGGATATGGGTGTTGAATTTCTGACGATTTATTCTTTCAGCACTGAAAACTGGTCGCGACCAAAAACTGAAGTGATGTTTCTGTTGGAGCTGCTGCGGCGTTTCATCAGTCAAGATGTGGCTGAGCTTCACGCGGCAGGCGTGAAAATTCAAATTATTGGCGATCGCACGGCTCTAGAGCCGAAGCTTGTCAAAATGATTGAAGACGCTGAGAAATTAACGGTGAGTAACACCAAGTTGAAATTGGTTGTGGCTTTCAACTATGGAAGCCGCCAAGAAATTGTGCGGGCAGTTCGGAAAATTGCTGAGCAGGTGCGTGGTGGATTGCTTGATCCGGATGCAATCGGCCTGGAATTGGTGGCACACAATTTGGAAACGGCGGATATGCCTGATCCTGATTTGTTGATCCGTACTGGTGGCGAAGAGCGCATCTCTAATTTCTTGCTTTGGCAATGTGCTTATACCGAATTTGTTTTTGTACCTGAATATTGGCCAGAATTTAATGCCGAGATTTTTGGGCGCGCTGTCGACGAGTATAAGGCGCGTGAACGCCGGTTCGGCGGCCTAAAGGCACAAACTGCATGAACGAAAAAAATGGATTGAAGTGGGCTGATCTGGGGGTCAGGTCGGCTTCTGCTGTGATTTTGGTTCCAGTTGTCTTGGCTGACGTTTGGTATGGCGGTTGGATTTTCACAGGCTCCATTGTTGCGCTTGGCATTTTGATGGCGATTGAATGGGTCAAAATTAGTTTTGACGGTAACAAGACCCAACTTTTGATCCATGAGATAGCTGCCGCCGCAGTCATATTTGGCTCAGTCACGCTTTCAATTTTTGCGCTTGCGGTTCTATCGATCATATCGTGGGTGTTTGAGCGCAAAAATGGTTTGAATTTTTGGAAGTTGGTTGGCGTCGCCTATATTGGCTTGCCAATTTTAGCATTGTCGATTTTGCGTGATGATCCGGAGTTTGGCCTCAAAGCCGTTATCTGGTGCATGGTCATCGTGTGGTCGGCCGATGTGATCGCTTATTTTTTTGGCCGAATTATCGGAGGGCCAAAACTGGCGCCGCGCATCTCTCCCAAAAAAACTTGGGCAGGAATGGTGGGTGCAATTGTTGGCGCGGTGATTGCTTCAGTTTTGTTTTCGCACTTTGCACAGTTGGATTTTTGGCCGCTTGCCGGCTTGGCAGCTGTGTTTGCGGTTGTGGAGCAGGGTGGCGATATATTTGAAAGCGCCTTCAAACGCCGTTTTGGAGTGAAGGATTCTGGCAGCCTTATCCCCGGTCATGGCGGTGTTTTAGACAGAATTGATGGCTTGATTGCTGTTGTTCTGGTGGCGGTTTTAGTTGGATTTCTTCACAATCCGCTCAGTCCTGCGGCAGGTCTGATGCACTGGTAACCATGTTGCCTGATTGTTGACGCAATCGCTGTGTCTTGTGGTTAAGATTCCATGAATGAAGTCTGTCTATTGCGATTGAATTGTGTGGAACTAAAGCGTTTTGATGTTTCATAGAAACATCAAAAGCGCCCTAAGTTATTATTATCGATCAATTTGCCTGACTTTTGACGAATCCGTCAAAAGTCAGATTGATCTAAGACAGCGGTGTTGGAGGCGATTGTTAAATAATGCAATTTAGTTTGGCTTATCTTGGATTTACGGCATTTTACTTTTTTGTCGCGATCATCATTATTGTGTTTGTTCATGAATTTGGCCATTTCCAAGTCGGTCGCTGGTGCGGCGTTAAGATTGAGACGTTTTCTGTGGGTTTTGGCCGCGAGATTTTTGGCTTTAACGATCGTCATGGCACGCGTTGGAAATTTTGCTGGATCCCACTCGGGGGCTATGTAAAATTTGCCGGAGACGCAAATGCCGCCAGCTTGCCGTCTGCTGCCTCTGCTCATGTTGAGGGCAGTTTGCATGCTGCTCCTGTGTGGAAGCGTGCGCTCATCGTGGCTGCGGGGCCATTTGCCAATTTCATTTTAGCGATTTTCATTTTTGCAGCGGCGTTCATGTTTGTTGGGACGCCTATCAATGAGCCTCGCGTTGACGGTGTTACGGAAACTGGGGCAGCCAAAGCGGCGGGCCTGCTAAAAGGCGATTTTATTCGCGCCATTGATGGCAAGCCAATTCACAGTTTCATGGACATTCGTGAGGCGATGATTTTTCAGGGTGATACACCTCTGTTGCTCAAAGTTGAGCGCAACAACCAAATGTTAGACTTGAAGATTGTTCCGAAAGTTGTTGAAGATAAGGACGAATCAGGTCGGATGGTGCGCTCCAGTCAGATTGGTATCATGCACGAGTTTTCTAAAGATCCGGTTGGGCATGAGAGGTTATCTCCAGTTCAGGCTATAGCCAAAGGCGTTGAGCGGACTTGGTTTGTCGGCGCCACGACGATTCGCTATGTGGGCAAAATGTTTGCCGGCAAAGAGAAAGCTGACCAGCTGCATGGGCCAATTGGTGTTGCGCAAATGGCCGGTGAAACCGCGTCGATGGGTTTATGGCCTTTCATCACATTTATTGCATTAATTAGCGTCAGCATTGGACTTGTTAACCTTTTCCCCATCCCAATGTTGGATGGTGGTCATCTGGTTTTTTACTTCATCGAAGCGGTGCTCGGAAAACCAGTGGGTCCAGTGGCGCAAGAATGGAGTTTCAGAATTGGCCTTTCGGCCATGGTGGCACTTATGATTTTTGCGACGAATAATGATCTATCGCCTTATGTTAACAAGGTTTTTGGTTGGTGAAATTGATCTCAGGTTTCATTTGCATTGTGAATGAAAATGGTTAAAACGACACCCGGCGAAGCACTCTTGAGGACGGCTTGTAGAGTTTGAGAATTAGAATTGATGCGTAAAAATTACGGCCTGATTGGCCTCCTCGTTTTGGTGTTTACAATGGTCGCGCCCATCGGCGCGCCATTTTTTGTTGCTAACAGCGTTATTGCGGCACCAGTTTCGAATATTATTATTGAAGGCGCGCAGCGGGTTGACCGCGAGACTGTGCTTTCTTATTTGCAATTTAACCGAGGCCAAGAGGCCACTTCGGCACGCATTGACGAGTCATTGAAAGCATTGTTTCAAACGGGCTTGTTTGCAGACGTGAGCATTGTTCGTCGTGGCACATCCGTGGTCATCCGGATTGTTGAAAACCCCTTGATCAACGTTGTTAATTTCGAAGGCAATGACGAAATTGATGATAAGGCTTTGCAAAAAGAAGTTGAAGTCAAAGAAAGCATGATCTTCACCAAAGCGCGCATTCAAAGCGACACGCGCCGGGTTCTGGCGCTTTATCAAGCCAAGGGCTTTTATAATGTAAAAGTTGATCCACAATTGATCCGCCTTCCTGAAAACCGTGTGAATATTGCTTTTGTAATTTCCGAAAACGGCAAGACCGAAGTGAAAAGCATTACGTTCACGGGAAACAGATCATTTAGCGCCGATACGTTGGAAGGCGTATTAGTAACCAAGCAAAGCACGTGGTGGAACCCGTTCTTGCGGAACAACACATATGATGTAGACCGTCTGAGTTATGACAAGGAATTGCTGCGCCGTTATTATTTGAAGAATGGTTTTGCAGATATTCAAATACTGTCAGCCGATGCGCAGTTGAGGCCGGATGGCAATTCGTTTGAAATCAATTTTTCAATAGAAGAAGGCCCGCGTTATTCTGTTGCTGATGTTGCAGTTGATGTTGGAAACGCAAATCTTGACCCCAAAGGTTTGAGCCGCGTGGTTAAGACTGGCGTTGGTGATACATTCAATGCTTCAAAAGTTGATAAATCAGTTGAAAATCTGACGCTCGAAGCCAGCAATCAGGGCTTTGTGTTTGCCAAGGTTGAGCCGAAGGTTGACCGTAACTCCACTGGAAACACTGTTAATATCACTTATCAGATCAGCGAAGGTCCACGTGCCTATGTCGAACGGATCGACATCATAGGAAATACACGCACTCGTGACGAGGTCATCCGACGCGAACTTCGGCTTTATGAAGGCGACGCCTTTAACCGCACCTTGGTTGAGCGCGCACGCCGCCGTTTGACGGCTTTGGATTTCTTTAGCGATATTCAGTTTAAGGAACAGCCCGGTAGTTCCCCCGACAAGATCGTTCTGGTGGTGCAAGTTGCCGAAAAATCGACGGGCTCTTTGACGTTCTCAATTGGTTATTCTTCAACCGAAGCCGTGGTTGGTTCTGTGCAAGTGGCTGAGCGCAATTTGTTTGGTCGGGGCTTACAGGCGAAATTGAATACGACTTTGAGCTTTGTGAAACAGCAAGTTGATTTTAGTTATACCGATCCGTATTTCTTAGGCATGCCAATATCAGCAGGTGTTGACTTGTTCGCAACACAATCAGCCCAACAGAATGGCGGCGGTGCGGTGACGAGCTATGGCAGCACTGTTGTTGGCGGCGCACTGCGCACGGGGTTCGAACTTGATGAATACTCTAGCCTGAATTTTAAATACTACATCGCGCATCGCAGTGTTTCTGGCATTAATGGCGCTACAGCGTCACCATTTGCTTTGTCGGCTAAACCTGAAAGTTGGAAATCGGCGGTTTCGGCTTCTTATACATATGACGATTTAGACAATCCTCTTAAGCCGACATCTGGTTTCCGCGGCCAGATTATTGAAGAGTTGGCTGGTTTAGGCGGCGATGCTTATTTTGCTAAAACTGAAATTCGCGCGTTCTATTTTATACCTCTGCTTGATGATCAAGTTGTTGTTAAGTTGGAAGGCAATGCTGGGCACATTCAAGCTTTGGGTGGCAATCAAGTCGAGTCGCAGGATCGCTTCTTTAAGGGCGGCGATACATTCCGTGGATTTAGCAATGGCGGCATAGGGCCAAGACAGGTCAGCAATAATGGTGGTTTTGATCGCTTTGGCGGACTTGACTATGCCATTGGTACCGTCGAAGCGCAGTTTCCTTTAGGCTTGCCGGAAGCACTTGGCATTTCGGGCGAAGTGTTCTCGGATTTCGGTACTGTGTTTAATGCTGGGTCCGTGCCTTTGACGTCAGCAAATAGCGCGGTAGGCACCTGTGGTGCAGGTGCGGGTTGTCCTTTCACAGATGACAATGGCCTCCGCGCTTCAATTGGTGCTGGCATTGTTTGGGAATCGCCTTTTGGTACTCTCAAATTTGAATATGCTTATCCGATCGTCAGCCGTCCCTCGGACGACTTGCAATATTTCCGATTTGCGATTGGTACACGCTTCTAGACCTTTTCAAATCACAAGCTAATATGATGTGGCGGTTGAAATTTCAGCCGCCACTTTTTTGGGGTAAATCATGACTGAAGCAGCCGAAACAGCACCGAAGAAAACCGTTGATATTGTGCGGATCATGAAGCTGCTTCCACACCGTTATCCATTCCTGTTGATCGACAAGATTGTTGAACTTAATGGTGAAGAATCTGGCATCGCGCTCAAAAATGTGACGATGAATGAGCCTTTTTTTCAGGGGCATTTTCCGGGCCGCCCGGTTATGCCCGGCGTGCTTTTAATTGAAGCCATGGCGCAAACGGCTGGTGCCATCGTATTGGAACATCACTCGGAGGATGCTGGCAAGCTGGTGTTTTTTATGTCCATCGACAAGGCACGTTTCCGCAAGCCCGTTGTGCCGGGCGATACTGTTTACTTCCACGTGAAACTTCTGCAAAAGCGCGCGCCCGTTTGGAAATATTGGGCAGAGGCGCATGTCGATGGCAAGAAAGTGGCCGAAGCTGAAATCGGCGCGATGTTGATTGACGAAGCGAAAGTCAGTTCTTAAACGGCTTGCACGGCTTACCCGTGCTGCGCAACGTTAATACTTAGCTTGCTTGCACGGCTTACCCGTGCTGCGCCATGCTAGCGTTTTCCCATCGGCATATAATCGCGCTGGGTTGGGCCAACATAAAGCTGACGTGGACGACCAATGCGCTGTGATGGGTCTTCGATCATTTCTTTCCATTGTGAAATCCAACCCACTGTGCGAGCAAGAGCGAATAGCACTGTGAACATGCTGGTTGGGAAGCCCAACGCGCGTAAGATGATGCCGGAGTAAAAATCAACATTTGGATAAAGCTTGCGATCGATGAAATAAGGGTCGCTCAAGGCAATGCGCTCTAGTTCGCGCGCTACATCCAGCAATGGGTCATCTTTGATTCCGAGCGCTTCGAAAACCTCATGCGCGGAAGCTTGTAGAATTTTGGCGCGCGGGTCGTAGTTTTTATAAACGCGGTGACCAAAGCCCATCAGTTTAATTTTGGACGACTTGTCTTTGACCTTTTCGATGAAGGCCGGAATTTTATCAACCGTTCCAATTTCTTCCAACATCTTCAAAGCGGCCTCATTTGCACCACCATGGGCAGGGCCCCAGAGGCAGGCAATGCCAGCCGCAATACACGCAAATGGATTTGCGCCCGATGAGCCAGCAAGGCGCACCGTGGATGTGGATGCATTTTGTTCATGGTCGGCATGAAGTGTGAAAATCCTGTCCATGGCCCTGGCCAGAACGGGGTTCACCACATAGTCTTCGCACGGCACAGCAAAACACATGTGTAAGAAATTGGCAGCATATGACAGATTGTTTCGTGGATAAACGAAGGGTTGGCCCACATGATATTTATAAGTCATGGCCGCAATCGTTGGCAGTTTTGCAATCATCCGGTGCGATGCGATTTCGCGTTGACGTGGATCATTGATGTCTGTCGAGTCATGATAAAAGGCTGAGAGCGCTCCGACCATGGCCACCATCACCGCCATTGGATGAGCGTCGCGGCGGAAGCCACGAAAGAACAGAACCATCTGCTCGTGGATCATAGTGTGGTGGGTGATGTCGTGTTCAAATTTTTTGCGTTGAGCTGGCGTCGGCAACTCGCCGTAATAGAGCAAATAGCAGGTCTCTAAAAAGTCACCATCAGTGGCCAGTTGTTCGATTGGGTAACCGCGATACAATAAAACACCAGCGTCACCATCGATGTAAGTAATTGTTGATTTGCAAGCTGCCGTTGAGGTGAATCCGGGGTCGAAGGTAAATGCACCAGTCTCGCTATAGAGCTTAGATATATCAACAACATCTGGCCCAATTGTTCCCTTCAGAACGGGAAATTCATGGGGTTTTCCGGCAAGTTCAACTTTTGCAATATCAGCCATAGTAAGGCTCCTTTTAAAGCACGTTATTGCAGCGCAACAAAAAGGTCAATGATGCTGAACTAACTCCTGAGAGTATAACTCATAAGCAATCTTGAATGCGAGCCAAACTCTCATCACGGCCTAACACTTCCAAGACATCAAAAATTGGTGGTGATGTGCTTGTGCCAGTTAATGCCGCCCGCAACGGCTGGGCAAATTTCCCAAGCTTTAAGCCATTGGTTTCTGCAAGTGCTTTGACAGTTGTTTCGAGACTGTGCGCCGTCCAATCCATGTCGGCCGCTAGAGCTGTTTCAACAGATTTCAACGCCGCCTTGCCTTCATCATTCAAAATGACCTTGGCTTTTTCATCCATTGCCAAAGGTCGAACCGCAAATAGAAAAGCGGCGCTGGCTTGCAGCTCCACTAATGTCTTGGCCCGATCTTTCAGGCCGGGCAGGGCGCGAAGTAATTTTTGCTTCATGCTTTCATCAATTTTGGAAAGCAATGTTGGGCCGTTTTCAGAATGCGGCAAGAAATTGAAAAATTGTTCAAGTAATTCTGCGTCTGGCGTTTGGCGCATATAGTGGCCGTTCAAGTTT
Organism: Aestuariivirga sp.; assembly: GCA_043744395.1. Lineage (GTDB taxonomy): Bacteria > Pseudomonadota > Alphaproteobacteria > Rhizobiales > Aestuariivirgaceae > Aestuariivirga. Next base: position 33,186 of record JAYTUV010000054.1, on the reverse strand, counting down.
TCCAATTTGGCGAAATCAAAGCGCGACGGAGATTTGCCGATGCCGTCCAAATCGAACCACTTGACCAATTCTTCCGTCGAGAAAATTTCGTCATCCCCATGGCTCCAGCCAAGACGTGCCAGATAGTTTCGCAGTGCGGCTGGCAGATAACCCATGGCCCGGTAGACTTCAACACCAAGCGCACCATGACGTTTTGAAAGTTTAGCACCGTCTGGCCCATGGATCAGTGGAACATGGGTCATGCTTGGCACAGTCCAGCCCATTGCCAGATAGATTTGAGTTTGGCGGGCGGCGTTCGTCAGGTGGTCAACACCACGAATAATATGGGTGACGCCCATGTCATGATCATCCACAACGACCGATAAATTGTAAGTGGGGTTGCCATCTGAGCGCAGGATGATCAGATCATCCAAATCCTTATTTGGGATGACAACACGGCCTTGTGCCTGATCGTTGATGACTGTCTCGCCTTCTTGCGGCGATTTGAAACGGATAACAGGCTTGATGCCCGCCGGCGCATCTGAAGCTGGGCGGTTGCGCCATGTGCCATCATAACGGATAGGGCGCTTTTCCGCTTCAGCTTTTTCGCGCATGGCAGTGAGTTCTTCAGGGCTGCAATAGCAGTAATAGGCTTGTCCCTTGGCCAGAAGCTCATGAGCCACATCTGAATGGCGTTGCATGCGGCCATATTGCGAAACGGCTTCGCCGTCCCAGTTGAGGCCCAGCCAAGTCATGCCATCAAGAATAGCCTGCACTGCGCCTTCGGTTGAACGCTCACGGTCAGTGTCTTCAATGCGCAGCAACATCTTGCCGCCATTGCCTTTGGCGTAGGCCCAGTTAAAAAGTGCAGTGCGTGCGCCACCAATATGGAGGTAGCCAGTGGGGGAAGGTGCAAAGCGTGTGACGGGAGATGACATGAAGGCCTTTAAGTGATTAGCTGATTTTCGGGGGGAGCGGCATGGCCACTTTGCAGCCAGATAGCATAGAGGAGCGAGGCTTCAAAGGGGGAGCGCGTATTGACCTTCGCAAACTGTTTGGCGACGCGTTTGATTACTTACAGATGGCATATGCCGTACAAACTGGGCGCTTGGTGATATGGGCACCTGTGTTTTTGGCAATTGGCATTTGGTGTTATTTTAAATTGCCAAACGAACCAGATTGGATTGCTGTAATTTTTTTGGTTGTTCCGGTTGGTTTGCTGTTCTGGATTGGAAGACGATTTTCATTTGCGATGATGATCGGTCTCGCGGTGTTAGGTTTTTGCATAAGCAAGTTGAGACAGGAAATTGTTGCAACACCTTTGCTTCGCGCGGTTGTGAACTCAAGTGAAATTTCGGGATTTATTGCTGATGCAGATAATCGCAGCGGCAAAAAACGCGTCTTGGTGATTGAATTGGATTCAGCGACCAATATTCCATCGGATGAATTGCCAAGTCGAGTTCGTGTTTCAACCTTCGACGCGCCAACGGCCTTGATTGGTGACTATGTGCATTTCACCGCGAGACTGACACCTTTGCCAACGCCTGTGATGCCCGGTGGTTTTGACTACGGGCGCGATCTTTATTTTCAATCAATCGGTGCGATGGGCAGCAACATTTCACCACCGATTTTTGAAGATCGGCCCGTGCCCTGGAGATTTGTAGAGCGGCGGTTTTTTCATCGATTGCGCAGCGTGATGGGTGCGCGGATCACGGCGGTTATTCCGGGGCCAATTGGCGCTTTTGCAAATTCAATCGTCACTGGTGAGCGCGCGGCTATTCCTGCTGAGATGAACACAAGCCTTCAGATTTCAGGATTAGCTCATATCATTTCAATTTCAGGCCTGCATATGTCGCTCGTGGCGGGTGGCGTGTTTTGGGTGATGCGTGCGTTTCTGGCACTGTTTCCAGCACTCGCTTCAAACTATCCGATCAAGAAATGGTCAGCGGCTGCGGCTTTGATTGTTGGGTTTATCTATATGCTGCTGGCTGATTCAGGATCTGCCACCGAACGATCTTACATCATGATTGCTGTGATGTTCTTTGCTATTTTGGTTGACCGACCAGCGGTTTCGATGCGTAACATTGCATTGGCCGCATTGATTATTCTCGCGTTTAATCCCGAAGAAGCCGTGCGCGCCAGTTTCCAAATGTCATTTTTGTCGGTTACGGGCATTGTGGCGTTCTTTGAATATTGGAACAACAGGCCCGTTGATATGACGGCGCATGAGGCTTCGCGCTTTTACCGATTTGTTTTTTACGGAATAAAACTGTTTGCAGGTTCTGTTTTGACAACCATCGTGGCGGGTGGGCTTTCCAGTATTGCAGCGGTTTATCATTTTGGCCGTTTGTCGCCCTATGGAACCGTGGCGAATGCGTTGGCCCTGCCGATTGCTGATTTGATGGTGATGCCTGCAGCTATGTTAGGGGTTTTGTTAATGCCATTTGGTTTGGAATATTGGCCATTCAAACTGGTCGAAGTTGGCCTGCAAGCAACGATGTGGATTTCCGACAGTGTGGCGGCACTGCCTTATGCCAATGGAATGGTGCCGCAGCCATCGCTGCTAAGTGTTTGCTTTATGGTGGCGGGGACGTTGATCATTTGCCTGGTACTCGGAGCGTTTCGCTGGTTGGGGGCAGGGCTGATTTTCTTTGGAATTTACATGGCAACATCGATACATTTGCCGACGTTGTTGATTGAAGATCGCGCCAGCAATGTTGCAATTCGTGATGAAACTGGAAACTATGTTTTGGCTGATGCGACCAAGGGAAAATTTGCTTCTGAAAAATGGTTGCAGGCCAATGGACAAGTTGAATCGATGGAAGCATCAGCGGCAAGGCGTGGTTGGACTTGTATGGAGAACATGTGCTTTTCAGATTTGGCGCAGATGAGTGTTGCCTTTATTCATGAGCCTTCTGACTCCCAATGGGAGTGCCCACCAACTGAGATCATTATAGCGGATTTTCCGCTGAGGGATAAGTGCGCCGAAGCAAAGCTCAAGATTGATCGATTTGATGTTTGGAGATCTGGTGCTTATGCCATTTATATCGTCGGTGGCACGGCGCGTGTTGAAACAGCTAGGGGTGCGCAAGGTGACAGGCCTTGGGTGTTTGAACCGCGTGCCAAACCAAAAAGCTGATTTGCTAGTTTTGCTAAACTTGGCGTAAGGTGATGATCATGACCACAGACTCCTATTTTGCTTTTGTATTGGCCGCTTTAGCATTGACTTTGGTGCCCGGCCCCACCGTGACAGTGGTAATCGCCAATAGTTTGAAACACGGCACACGGGCTGGGTTGATGAATGTTTTGGGCACGCAAGTGGGTCTTGTCATCTGGTTGGGCATAGCTGCGCTCGGTTTGGGGGCCGCCATACAAGTTATGGGTGTTTGGTTTGTGCTGCTGCGTTATGCGGGTGCGGCCTATTTGATGTGGCTTGCTTATAAATTATTTATGTCGAACGGTGATTTGGCAGTGGCGACTGATCGCGCAAGGCCACGTGGCAGCTTCTTCTTGCAAGGTTTTGTCGTCATCATGTCCAATCCAAAAATGCTGGTATTGTTTGGCGCTTTGATTCCGCCCTTTATTCCGGCGGGCGCTGATGTGGTGCGCATGACGTTGATTCTTGGCACTACCTCTATGGTAATTGCAGCAATTGGTGACACTGCTTATGCCTTGGCGGCGGGCAGGGCGGGGGCTTGGCTTTCGCGAAAGAGAATTCGGGCAATAGAAATTATCAGCGGCAGTTTCCTTATGGGTGGTGCCGCTTGGATGGTATTGAAAGGGCGATAATGCGTATTGGATTTTACCCTGGATCATTTGATCCCATCACCTATGGCCATCTTGATGTGATCGCGCGTGCGGCCCGCATTGTGGATAAGCTCGTCATCGGTGTGGGTCTGCACGGTTCCAAACAAGCGCTGCTGGATGCTAATGCACGTGTAAAGCTGATTGAGCAGGTGACCAAGCCGATTGCTGAACATGCTGGGCTAAAAGTGAGTGTTGTCACGTTCTCGGATTTGACAGTGCAGGCTGCGCACAAGGCTCATGCGGGGGTGATTATCCGCGGCCTTCGGGATGCGTCAGACTTTGATTACGAAGTGCAGATGGCGCAGATGAATGGTGCACTTTCGCCTGACATTGAAACTGTTTTTTTAGCGGCCTCTCCGGCAACACGGATGATCTCATCTTCGCTGGTTAAGCAGATTGCGAAGATGGGTGGGGATACGAGTTTGTTTTTGCCAAAGGAAGCGCATGCGGCGATAATAGGTAAGGTTGCAAATGTCTGAACCGAAGTCATTTGCAGACAATGGTGGAATGCTATTGGGATTGACCTCGGATTTAGTTGAAGTGCTCAGGGCCAAAAATATTTTTTTGCTCCATTCTTTGGATCTCTTATAGGATTTCTAATCACAAAAAATGATTATGTAATTCATGCAAATATAGCGGTTCAACTTTCTTTAATGGTCACATTTTTTCTTTGTAGCTATTATGCTTATGTCATTACTCATATATTTGTAGCCTTACAGGCAGTTCGAACAGCCATCAATTTGAATAAAAACACTAATGGAGATTTTTTAGGTTCGTTACAAACTATTGGGCCTGTTGCCAGCATAAGCGTCTTGGTTGTAGGTACGTTGAAGTCAGTCCAATTTGAGCCAAAAATTTATAGGCTCACTATATTTGCATTATACTTTTCCGTTTTGGTAGTTATTTTTGATCTGTACTTTGCTAGCTATGTTAAAACGATAATTAGAAGTTTGTTCAGTTTGTCCTAAAATAACTTATATCGAAAATGTAATTTCATTTTTGAGTTCAAGCCACCGCTCGCAAATCAAACTCCGCATGGATAACGCTAAAGGGAACATGCACCATGCCTTCGTCATTGCGCTCCACCAATCCCCATTCAATCATCGCTGTCACATCATCATGTACGCGCTTCACGTCACGATCCAGCGATCTTGCTAAGCCACGGATGGTGCTGGGGCCAAGGTGTTGCAAGTGTTCGATGAGCTGCCAACGTTTGGGGCTGATGACTGAAAATAATTGAGCAGGAGAGCTAAAGGTAAAAACCGCTGGCGCTTTTTTGCCCGACTTCCAAGTTTTCTTGAAGCGCTCAGCCGCCTCATTCAAAATGGTATCATCATCATTTACAATGCGAATAATTGCTTCTGTCATTTTTGTTTCCTTCGCTTACGCACTGCCGTTATGAAATCTTCGACGAGTTGGTCAACATTTACAAATTCATAAATCTTCTCCACTTTGTCGAGATGGCAGTGGTCACCCTTAGGTCGCTCGTTGTCGAAACCTACAATTCGAATTCCACATTTTCCATAATAGAGTCGATATTTATATGAATGGCTGCAACCCAGAACTGGTTTTGGCAGTTGCCAAATGACCATTTCAACAATGGCACCGTCAGAAAGAACCTCTTTTGAACGCAGCAGAGGTTCGGCTTTCATGTTGGCAATCATGCCATCATATTGAAGCCTTGTCAATTCCTGTGGAATCTTTCGTCGGGTAAACGGTTTCCTCCGCTTGACTTAATCGAACCTCGGCGGCATACAGCGGCTCAAGCTTTTGGTTTGGTTTTTGAAACCTAATCAGAAGCTTTGTTTTGTGAAATCGGGGGAGAGTGTCCCGAGTGGCAAAGGGGGGGGACTGTAAATCCCCTGCTTTACGGCTTCGTAGGTTCGAGTCCTACCTCTCCCACCATTTCCGCCTTCGCTGAAGCTTCGGCGTGACAAACGGCTTCTGGTCGTGCTATTTGTCTGGGTGATTGGATTCTAATGCGGGTGTAGCTCAATGGTAGAGCAGGAGCCTTCCAAGCTCAATACGAGGGTTCGATTCCCTTCACCCGCTCCAAACATTCTCCTGTCCCGCCAGCCTTTGGGCGTTGGCCATTGAAGATTTTGAAAAATCTCTCAATTGCAATGAGATGTTCAGTCCCGCCATTGGATGAACTGATCTGAAAACTCATGCACCCGCAGCCGCCTTAATCTGTTCGGCCAATATCTCTGCCCCTTGCGCGCCAACGACGCCGTACTTCTGATTGATGATGTAGGTGGGGACACCCGTAACGCCGATTTGTTGGGCCTGCTGGGATTCGGCTAAAACTTCGCTTTTGTCTTGGTTGGTGCCAAGGGCGTTCAGGATCTTTTCGCGGTTCATGCCGTGAGCCGCGGCAATATCGGCCAGCACTTTACGATCGCCCACATCTCGGCCATGGCTCCAATATGCCATGAATAAGGCTTCGGCGATTTCAGGCTGTTTGCCTTCAATTTTGGCCCAGCGCAGCAGTCTGTGAGCATCTAAGGTGTTTGGGGTTCTGGTAATTTTGTCAAAGTGATACGGAACACCATCTTCCTTGCCAGCCTTGATCAACGGATCATGGATCGTTTTTAATCGTTCTTCGCCAAATTTTGCTGACATATATTCATGGCGGTCAAGCCCGTCTTCGGGAATGCTTGGATCAAGAAAGAAAGGGCGAAAAGAGACTTCAGCCTTTACTTCAGGGATAATGCTTAAAGCTCTGTCTAGCCTGCGTTTTCCTAGAAAACACCAAGGGCAAATGACGTCTGAAACAACGTCAATCTTGATTATTGATTGTGCCATAGCGTTGTGGTTTCAAAACCTGTGACCGGTTGAGCTTCCGGCACTCCAATTGTGTTCCAATGCGCCACCCATTGCGGGGCAGAGTAAAACGGCACGATGTAAAACCCAGAAACTAACAATCGGTCTTCAGCGTGAATGGCTGACACAAATTCTTCGCGTGTTCTGGCTTTGAGCATTGTTTCAATTGCAACATCGATCTTTGGATCGGCTATGCCCGGGTAGTTGCGCGTGGCTTCGGTTGTCTTGCCGTATGAGCCATAATAGAGCGTCTGCTCGTTTCCTGGTGAAAGCGAATTAAACCATGATACGGGGATCATGTCATAGTCATAAGTCTTTTGAATTGCTGTAAACTGAGCCGCGTCCACTGTGCGCACTTCAACCTTTATGCCGATTTGCTGCAGTGTGCGCTGATAATGCAACGCGATTTTTTCTTGATCAGGGTTTTGCACTGTCAGAGTGAACGCGAATTGTTCGCCCGCAGCATTCACCAACCCCGTATCTTTTACCGTCCAACCAGCTTGGGCCAGAAGGTCAACTGTCTTCTTTAACATCTTGCGATCACGGCCTGAACCATCACTCATCGGTAGAATGTAAGTGCCGTCAATAAAATCAGCGCGCATGTCGCCGCCAATTATTTTTTGCTCAACGGCATCAGCAGGTTTTCCTTGTGATGAAAGTTCCGATCCGGAATAATAGCCATAGATGCGTTTGTAAGAATTGCTAAAGAGATTTGCATTTGCCCATTCAAAATCAAAAGCCATGGTCAAGGCTTCGCGCACTTTCACGTCTGCAAACATTTTTCGGCGCGTATTAAAAGCAAAGCCTGTGGTGGCCGCTGGAGTTTTAACTTCATAGATAGCTTTGGTGACCTTGCCTTCAATAAAGGCTGGAAAGTTGAACCCTGTTGACCACCGTGTTGGATCGGACTCGCTGCGAACATCAGCATCGCCTTTTTTGAAAGCTTCAAATGCCGAGTTGGCATCGCGGTAGTAATCAAAACGGAAACTATCAAAATTCCACAGACCCTTGTTGAAGGCCAGATTTTTACCCCAATAATCCGCATTCTTTTTGTATGAAATCATTTCACCGGGCTTAATGTCGCCAAATACATAAGGACCAGTTCCAATAATAGGAACAATAGTTGTGTCTTCAAAATTTTTGCCATCCCACGATTTTTTGGAGAGGATTGGCATAAGACCAATGATCATAGGCAGTTCACGATCACCTTTTTCTTGATAGAAAGTGATTGTGTGATCATCGGGTGTTTCGATTTTAAAAATCTTTGAATAATTATTTTTAAAATTCGGACGGCCATGGTCGCGTAAGGTTTCAAGTGAGAATTGAACATCCGCAGCGGTCACAGGTGCGCCATCTGAAAATTTTGCTTCTGGGCGAATTTTAAAAGTGAAGGTTTGGCGATCATCCGATGCATCAATGCTTTCGGCCAACAGGCCATACAGCGTAAAGGCTTCGGCTCCGCTGCGGCCCATCAGGCTTTCAAACACGAAAGTGCGCGGGCCTGTTGCTGCGCTGCCCTTGATGATAAATGGATTGATGCTGTCGAATGAGCCCGTTACAGCCTGTTTCAGAACACCACCCTGAAGCGCTGCCGGATTGGCATAAGGCAAGTTTTTAAAATCTGGCGGCAGCGCTGGTTCGCCTAACATGGCCATGCCGTGTTTTGGCGCGGCAAAAGCCGAGACTGCGAGAAGGCTTAAAAAAGCCGTGACGAGTGGAAGGCTGCGAATCTTTTTCATATCCATATTATACTCCAAACTTAATGAACTAAAACATTGGTAAACTGCCAAGGGTCTTTCTTATCCAATGGTTCAGCAAACAACATTTCGCGGTTTTTGAGTGGGTTCCAATCTGTGTAGATGCCGCCAACGGGGCCGAGATAAGGCAATTGCAATTCAAGGCAACGGCGGAAATCCATTTCGTCTGTTTCAACGATGCCTGAATTTGGATTTTCGATGGCCCAAACAATTCCGGCCAAAACCGCTGAACTCACCTGAAGGCCTGTTGCACTTTGATAGGGGGCGAGATGGCGGGCTTCACCAATGGAAAGCTGTGAGCCAAACCAATATGCATTTTTCTTGTGACCATAGAGCAATACGCCGAGCTTATCTTTGCCATCGGCAATTTCATGGGGTTCCAAAATATGAATTTTGGATTGGATTTTTCCGCCATTTCCAAACATTTCCGCAATCGAGAGGATCGCATCATTGCAAGGGTGATAGGCATAATGACAGGTGGGGCGGTAGATCGCCTTCCCATCTTTCTTGACAGTGTAATAGTCCGAGATTGAAATCGCTTCATTGTGGGTGACCAGAAAGCCATGCTGTGGACCGATTTCAGGAACCCAAGTGCGTACTCGCGTGGCGGCTCCTGCACGTTCGAGGAAGATCGCAGATTTGCTTCCGGTTTTATGTTTGCGGCCCAAAGGTGGCATCAACTTTTCATGCGTCCCCCAGCCCAATTCTGCTGGTTGCTTGCCCTCAGAAATGAAACCTTCAACTGACCATGTGTTCACGAAAGTATCAAGCTTCTTCGGGTCACGTCCGCGCTGCGTGTCGCGCTCGGCAATGTGCACGCCTTTGACACCCAGCTTCTTCATTAACTTCGCCCAGTCTTCGCGCTTTTTTGGAACTTCAGTTTTTACTTTAAGATCGCGAGCTAAGTTCAACAGTGCTTGCTTCACAAACCAAGATACCATGCCGGGGTTTGCGCCACAGCAGGAAACAGCGGTTGGGCCTTTGCCCATTTTCTTTTTGATGGCCACAAGTTTTTCACGCAGTGCATAGTTGGTTCGCGAGGCGTTATCGACTTTTGTGTTGTAATAAAATCCGGGCCAAGGTTCATTCACTGTATCAATGTAAAGCGCCTTTGCTTGGCGGGCAACGCGCATGATGGCGATGCTATCAACATCCACCGAAAGATTTATGATAAGGGCTTGTTGACCTGGGCCGGCTTTGAGCAGAGGCTCCAGAATTTTTTTGTGGTTGGCGCGTGTTAACCCAATTTTTTTGAATTTTACATTTTCGGAATCGATGATGTGTTTCCAATCATCGGAAGGATCTATGATCGTCATCAATCTACGGTCACATCTGATATGGCGCAAGATGAGCGGAAGGGTGCCACGGCCGATGGAGCCGAAGCCAATCATGATAATTGGGCCGTTCCACTGGGCATAAATTTTATGATCGATCATGACACGCATCCTGCTTTGAGGGTGGGTTAAAAACTGATCGTTGCTTTAAAGGTAAGGTGGAACTTGTAAAGATTATTTCGTTGTGGACATTTTGGTGCGGTTTCCATCTTTAGAGATGAAGGTTATCTTGTTGCCGTCTTGTGTCATGTCATAACACGCCCAAGTTTGGTTGGGCGGCCATTGCGAACAAAATTGTCCGCCTTCAATTTTCCAAAAACCTTGAGATTGCCCGCCTCCCGCAGAATAGAAAGCAACACCAGACTTCTGAAATATTTCTTCAGCTTCTTTGGCGAATAGAATTTTATCGCTGAGGATTAATTGCATCTCTGCGCTGTTTAATTTTATTTCCGCTGCTTGTGCGGAACAAATTATCAGGAGACTAGCGAGAAGAATTATTTTCATGGTTCCACTCTGCGAAGCGAATGCGCGCTGTTTTGTAGGCGTCAATTACCGACACTCCATAAACGAAAATACCGCCTATGTGTCTCCCAATAAAGCTGAACTGTGCTGGCATAATATGTGCGCTTGCCCAGCCAAGGATGATGATGAAGAACAGAAATGTAAGTCCGCGTTGCGTGAGGCCCAACCAGACGTGACCCGAGCCTGGCAGGATAAGGCTGGCGACAAGAACGAGATAGGGATTGATGGGCTGCTTTTTAGTCATGGCCATAATGTTGTTGCAGAACGTTTTTCAAATCAAGCAATAGTTCAATGGCGTGTTTGGTTTCATCTGCGTTGATCGTGGTGTTTTCAAAGCGAGCTTCGCGGGCAACAAGATAGCGCGCGCGTTCAGCTTCACCCAGTTGGGTTACCAGCCGCAAGCCATTTGGTGTTGCAAGAAATTCTTTTGCACGTGGGTTTTTGAAGAAACTAAAAACTGGCCACAGCAGATTGAGATCGAATGGAGATCTTTCTTCGTCAGAATGTATGACAGCCTGTCCTGGAAAACCGGTTGGGGTTGGAATTATGACGGGTAGAAAATCAAAATTAGAAAAAGTTGTCGGGCCGGCAGGGCGCAGCATCATGTTGAGGGTGTGTTTGATCGGAATGGGTGATTTCAACGTGATCATAAACCAAAGACTGGGAAGTTTGCGGGTGTTCAAAGTGTCAGTGATGGTTTTGAGTTCAAATTGGTAGCCATCGTAAAGCCCAGTCAGGACATGGCTGCCAAAACTCTCTCCGGTCTTTAATTCCGCATTCGTAAAAAGTGTTGCGACCTCGGCAAATAGCAAAATTGGGATTTGCTTTTGCCTCTCTGCCTTAGCCATCGTTCGTTTGATGAGGAAGTAAGCTGCAGCTGCTGCGATGCTTGAGTATATGAAATTTAAAAATGTCATTTTAAAAACAATGGCCCGCTTTTCAGCGGGCCACAAGTCTCGATTTCGTTTCTTCTTAATATCCTTGAGGTTTAGGCCAAGGCATCGTGAATTGCGCGCCACGGCGCACATATTGGTAGCGATAGAAGTGGAACCAGACTGATACCACGATGTAGAACACCACCATCGCCGTCAACTGAACGCCATATCCAAGGAAAATCGCAAAGAATGTGACCATGCAAAGCAGGAACAGCATGATTGCCGGAACCGGATGGAGGGGGTGGGTGTATCCACGTTGAATCGAACCCAATGGCCACTTTTTCCGGAACATCATGATGTTGATACTCATGAAGGTGTATTGCAAAACGCCTGACAAAATCGAGAAAGTAATCGCCTGATTAAGATCGGCCACGAAAGCAAATGCCAAAGCAATCGGTGCGAGGAAAATGATCGAGCGATAAGGTGTACGATATTTTGGATGCACGGCTGAGAACCAAGATGGCAAATAGCGATCACGGCCAAGTGAGAACCAAGCGCGAGCGGCGTCATTGATGCAACCATTGGCGGAGGCGAGTGCGGCTAGCAACGTTGTAATGAACATCATGTTTTCGAGGAGTGGACTTTGCGTTGCACGACCTGCATCCCAGAGTGGGAAATAGGTCGAACCAAGCAATTGCCAAGGCAGCAAGCTGGCGCACACATACCAGGTCATGGTTGCGGCAATCAGCAGTGTAACCATACCGGCCATCGTGCCTAGAGGCAAAGCACGGGCAGGGGAGCGCACTTCTTCCGCGGCTTGGGTTGTTCCTTCAATGCCAAGAAAATACCAGATACCCCAATGGAATGACGCAATAACGCCGATCCAACCATAGGGCAGAGCATTTTCAGGGGTGACTAATTCGTTCAATTTTAGAACCGTGCCTTGGCTCCAAGGCATCACCGAAAAAAACAGAACTACAATAGAGAGAAATGCAATCGCGGTGATGGCGAAGTTGAAATTTAGATTTGCAAGCACGCCGCGATAGTTCAAAAAAGCTAAGATGATGATGCTGGCTGCCACAAATGAGTTGTGGTTTATGCCTGCGTCACCTCCGGCTTTTTGAACAATTGCGTCACCGAATAAAATGGCATCAGATACTTCAAGCATGGTGTAAGCAAATACCATGTATAGCGCCACGTTAAAGGCCATGAGTGGCCCTACAATGTGCTTAGCTTGGGCGTATTGACCACCAGCAGCAGCAATAGTCGACGTAACCTCGGAATCTATCATCGCAACCGCTGAATAGAGCAAGCCGCAAAACCATAATACGATCAGGGCAGCAAGCGCGCCACCCTTATCGGCGGCAAAGTTCCAACCGTCGAATTCGCCAACAAGAACGATGCCGACGCCCAAGGCCCAAATGTGAATGGGGCCGAGCACGCGGCTGAGAGAGATTTTCTGTGGGGCGGAGCCCATGGAAGTAGCTGTCATGATCTCGCCCTCAAATCTTGTGCTTTTCGGAGGCGGCTTCGATTTCGCCTTCGCGTGAAGATGTTAGTGTTTCCTCGGAGTAGGTTGTGTCGGTCTTGTACCAATCGAACAACATCCATCCACCGAGAACAACGCAGATGGCCCAACAAATATAAGTCAAATTTACCCACATGATTTGTTTTCCTTATTTGCTATTGAATTTTTCATCGATGACATCGCGGTATTCTTTGTCCGATGCCATAAACAAGAAAATGAAATAGCCGAGCAACACAACGGTCATTATGATCAGCTGTGTCCAGTCAATGGAATAGACCCATTTATTTTGGATGATGGCACTCGCAGTTTCGGGCGTGAAGCCTAGTTTTTCCCACTGGGCTGACATTGTTGGGTTTTGCTTTAACGCGTCCCACGTTGGATTATCCAGTTTCTCGAGGTTTTTGGAAATGCCCGCCCATCCCATGTAGAGGGGGAACCATAATGCTAAGAAAATCGCGGCAACAAGACATGCAATATCAAATAGCTGCATGACGATTGGTTGATCAGGAGGATTATATTTTGCCATTTTTTAAGCTCCCGGATTGTTTTTGGCGGCATCAAGCATCTTTATGTCCATGCCATAAATAAAATGCTTGTCTTCGTCGTAATGTTTCAACATCGCCATCACTGCTGCGGTGTTGAAAACCAAAACCGCCGCAGCACCGATGAGCGAAACAATGCGCACACCGCTATCTGGGATATGGGGCCACGACATGATAGTTACGAAGAGAACAACGATCCACAACAAGGCAATCAAAATGTAAGCATTGCGCTTGTCACTTTGATAGAGGGCCTCGATCCTCTCATTGAGGTCAGCCATTTATTTCCTCCGCCCGGTGGTGCTTGTTTTACCCTAAGGCGAAACACCACTCCCCACGATTATTGCTCTTAGGGCAATATTATTGAATCAGAGGAAACTCCGAGAAGTGAGTCTTGTCAAGGAAAAGCCACAATCTCCACAGTGCGCTGCAACATTTGAGGTTTGCACGTCACGTCGTCATACTGGCTGAAATGATTCGAGAACTGTAGAGTATTCATGGTTAAATCACCTAAAGACGATGACCTGTTTGGCGGCATGCCCGCAGCACCAAAGCCAAAGCCTGAAGCAAAACTTCCGCCCAAATCAAAGGGTGAGGATAGTTATACGGCTGCTGACATTGAGGTGCTGGAGGGCCTAGAGCCCGTGCGGCGCAGGCCGGGCATGTATATTGGTGGCACAGATGAAAAAGCGCTGCATCATCTATTTGCCGAAGTTATTGATAACTCGATGGACGAAGCCGTGGCCGGCCATGCCAGCCGCATTGAAGTTGAATATTTTGCCGATGGTTATTTGGCAGTCACGGATAATGGTCGCGGCATTCCGATTGATCCTCATCCCAAATTTAAAGATAAGTCTGCTTTAGAAGTTATCATGGTGACGTTGCATGCAGGTGGCAAATTTGATTCCAAGGTTTATGAAACGTCTGGCGGTTTGCATGGCGTAGGAGTTTCGGTGGTCAATGCTTTGTCAGAGCATTGCATTGTCGAAGTGGCGCGTGGCAGCCAGCTTTACCGCCAAGAATTCCGGCGCGGAAAGCCTGATGGTGGTTTGCAAAGCTTGGGCAAAGTGTCGGGCAGGCGAGGCACAACTGTTAAGTTTCTACCAGACCATCAAATCTTCGGCAAAGGCAACACAGTGTTCTCCGCCGCGCGGCTTTATAAAATGGCGCGCTCAAAGTCATATCTTTTCGGTGGTGTTGAAATCCGGTGGAAGTGCGCGCCAGTCCATTTGAAGGATAAGTCTATTCCGGAAGAGGCCGTGTTCCATTTTCCGGGCGGCCTGAAAGATTATCTGGAAGAACGCCTTGATGGCATGACACGGGTTGTTGATGATGTGTTCTTTGGCAAGGTGGTCAAAGAAGGAGGCCACGGCTCAGTGGAGTGGGCGGTGGCTTGGTTTGGCGGTGAAGATGGATTTATGTCTTCTTACTGCAACACAATTCCGACCCCTGACGGCGGAACACATGAGGCTGGTTTTCGCATAGCCCTCACGCGCTCGCTTAAAACTTATGCTGAGATGGCCAACAATAAACGTGCGTCGGTGATTACCGCTGATGACGTGATGGTTCAATCCGGCGCCATGATGTCTGTGTTCATTCGTGAGCCAGAATTTCAGGGGCAGACCAAAGATAAGCTGGCGACACTTGAAGCAGCGCGGATTGTTGAAAACGCTGTGCGCGACCATTTTGATCATTGGCTAACAGGCCATCCCGCACAGGCTGATAAACTTCTCGAATGGATTATTGACCGCGCAGAGGAACGCCTCCGTCGGCGACAAGAAAAAGAAGTCGGTCGTAAGACCGCGGTTCGAAAATTGCGGCTTCCGGGCAAGTTGGCGGATTGTTCGGCGACAGCGACTGATGGCTCGGAGCTTTTTATTGTTGAGGGTGATTCAGCAGGTGGTTCGGCCAAGCAGGCGCGCAACCGTGTGAACCAAGCGGTGTTGCCATTGCGCGGTAAGATTTTGAATGTGGCCAGCGCTGGCAAAGACAAATTGGCCGCCAATCAGCAAATTGGTGATTTGGTGCAGGCACTCGGCTGTGGCATGGGTGCTTCATATCGCGAGGAAGATTTGCGTTATGATAAAATCATCATCATGACGGATGCCGATGTTGACGGAGCGCATATCGCTTCATTGTTGATGACGTTCTTCTACCGCCAAATGCCAAAGGTGATTGATCAGGGGCACTTATATTTGGCTGTGCCGCCGCTTTACCGTTTAACCCAAGGTGGCAAAACTGTTTATGCACAAACCGATGAACACAAAGATGAGTTGCTGGCCAATTTTGGTGGGCGTGGCAAGGTTGAGGTTGGGCGCTTCAAAGGTCTTGGTGAGATGATGGCGCATCAGCTAAAAGAAACAACCATGGATCCAGCTAAGCGGCTATTGTTGCGGATCACCTTGGCTGACGCGGCGCAGGCACTAACAGCGCGCGTTGTCGAACAGTTGATGGGGAACAAGCCGGAGGAACGGTTTAATTTCATCACTGAGCGCGCGGAATTTGTGAGTGAAGAGGGGTTGGATATTTGATAGATGAATTAACTCAGCTTTGATTTTAATAATTCGCATTGCAATTCATCGATATTGTATCTTGATACGAAAAGTCCAAATGGGCCGCGCACAATTTTAATTTTCGGTTGGCCAGTCGCGTTGCGACCAATATAAAGCTTGGCACCACTTTGGACCATTTCGAATACATCAGAAGCTTCAACTGTTTTCATTACACTACCTACTCACACACAAAATAACCTTTAATACTATTCTCTCACCTCATGTATTAAAGTAACAATCATAACATCTTGTTGATTTTATGGTTTACATGTTGGTGGTTAATCTTTGCGATTTCATGACGCGGGCAAAAACTAAACTCGGCTCTCCCAATTTAAAAAAAATCCCTTATATTGTGGTCATGACCAAAGCTCCTATTAAACCAGACCATGATTCCGACTCGAACGTTATCACCAAGACGCGCCCGAAAACACAAAAGCCTGCGCTGTATAAAGTGTTGCTTTTGAATGATGATTTCACGCCGATGGAATTTGTGGTGCATGTGTTGGAACTGTATTTTAACAAGACTGGTGAGGATGCTTATACGATTATGTTGCACGTCCACCAAAAAGGTGTTGGTGTATGCGGCGTTTACACATTTGAAGTGGCAGAGACCAAAGTGACGCAGGTGATGGATTTTGCCAAGCAACATGGTCACCCGTTGCAATGCACTTTGGAAAAAGAATAATTATTGGGCGGGGGACTAGCCGCGCCTAATTTCTGACCTATATTAGACCCAACAATTAAATTTCTGGCAAGTGCGCTTTTTCGTTTCCATTTGCCCTACGTGAAGGAATATCAGCGTGCCGACATTTTCCCGCAGCCTTGAAAAAGCATTGCATCGCGCCTTGGCGCTGGCAGCCAGCCGTAAACAGGAACTGGCAACGCTCGAACACTTGTTGTTGTCGCTCACCGATGACAAGGATGCTATTGGCGTTATGAAAGCCTGCGGTGTGAACATTGAAGAACTCAAGGAAAGCTTGGCGGATTACATCGACAATGAACTGGCCAATTTGATTACAGATAATGTGACGGAAGCCAAACCAACGGCAAGCTTCCAACGGGTGATTCAACGCGCAGTGATTCATGTGCAATCATCTGGCCGCGAAGAAGTAACGGGGGCTAATGTTCTCGTAGCGATTTTTGCTGAACGTGAAAGCCATGCCGCATTCTTCCTGCAGGAGCAGGATATGACGCGATACGATGCGGTGAATTATATTTCACACGGCATTGCCAAAAAGCCGGGACTTTCTGAAACCCGAGCGGTGCGTGGTGCTGAATCTGACGGCGAGAATGCTGGTGCCGATGAGCCCGGAGCTCCAAATTCCGGTGGTAAGAAAAAAACCGAAAGCGCGTTAGAAGCTTATTGTATTGATCTCAACAAGAAAGCTGCCGAAGGCAAGATTGATCCTTTGATTGGGCGTGCGAAGGAAGTTGATCGTACCATTCAAATTCTTTGCCGCCGCACCAAAAACAACCCGTTGTTCGTGGGTGATCCGGGCGTTGGCAAGACGGCAATTGCCGAGGGCTTGGCCCGCAAGATTATAAAGGGCGAAGTGCCTGCGGTGTTGAAGGATTGCACGATTTATTCGCTGGACATGGGCACGTTGCTGGCTGGCACGCGCTACCGGGGTGATTTTGAAGAACGCCTCAAGGCCGTAATGAAAGAGATTGAGCAGAAGCCTGGTTCGATTTTGTTCATTGATGAAATTCATACCGTAATTGGCGCTGGTGCTACATCTGGCGGTTCGATGGATGCTTCGAATTTATTGAAACCTGCACTGGCGGGTGGTCAACTTCGGTGTATTGGATCAACAACTTACAAGGAGTATCGTCAGCATTTTGAGAAGGACAGGGCTTTAGTTCGCCGCTTCCAAAAGATTGATGTGAATGAACCTTCAATTCCTGATGCAATTGCGATCATGAAGGGCCTCAAGCCCTATTACGAAGAATTTCACAAAGTAACTTATACTGACGAAGCAATTGAAGGCTCGGTTCAGCTTTCAGCGCGCTATATGGCTGATCGCAAATTGCCAGATAAGGCGATTGACGTAATCGATGAAACCGGCGCATCGCAAATGTTAGTTGCTGAGGACAAGCGCAAAAAGGTGATTGAGTTGTCTGATATCGAAGAGACAATTGCGACCATGGCACGGATTCCGGCTAAGAACGTTTCGCGTGATGACACAACGCTGCTTAAGAATCTTGAGTCAGAATTGAAACGTATGGTGTTTGGTCAAGATAAGGCGATTGAACAATTAGCGGCTGCGATTAAATTGGCCCGCGCTGGTTTGCGTGAACCGGAAAAGCCGATTGGCAGCTATCTCTTCTCTGGCCCTACGGGCGTGGGCAAAACCGAAGTGGCAAAACGCTTGGCAGAAGTGTTGGGCGTAAAGCTGACGCGCTTTGACATGAGCGAATATATGGAGCGGCATTCCGTCTCACGCCTCATCGGTGCCCCTCCGGGTTATGTTGGATTTGACCAAGGTGGTTTGTTGACTGATGCCGTCGATCAAACGCCTTATTGCGTGTTGTTGCTCGATGAAATCGAAAAGGCCCATCCTGATCTTTACAATATTTTGTTGCAGGTAATGGATCATGGCAAGCTGACTGATAACAATGGCAAGTCGGTTGACTTCCGCAATGTGATTTTGATTATGACCACCAATGCAGGCGCGCAGGATATGGCGCGCGCCGCTTTCGGCTTCACCCGCAATATCCGTGAAGGCGATGATACCGAAGCCATCACCAAGATGTTCTCTCCTGAGTTCCGCAACCGCTTGGATGCTGTTGTAAGCTTTGGACATTTGCCGGGTTCAGTTGTGCGCAAAGTGGTTGAAAAGTTTATTCTGCAATTGGAAGCACAGCTTTCCGAGCGTCAAGTCAATATCGAGATTTCAACCGAAGCCGCCGATTGGTTGGCCGAAAAAGGTTACGACCAGCAAATGGGTGCAAGGCCGCTGGCCCGCGTGATCCAAGAACACATCAAGAAGCCACTGGCTGAAGAATTGTTGTTCGGCAAACTGAAAGATGGCGGCACGGTGCGCATTCTGAAAAAGGATGACGGCTTAGCATTCGATTATCTCAGCCGCGATGATGAGAAGGCGTTGCCGAAGCCAGTTGAGCGCAAGTCTTTGCCAAGGTCTCGTGTGGCGGTGAAGAAAGTTGTGAAAAAGAAGTCCGATAAGGTTAAATGAACTGGCTAGATTGTGACTATTTCGTGACGACCATTGTCAGTTACCTGTCATGGCATCATTGATAGTAGCAGCTCCAAGTTGATGAATCATCCTGTTCACCGACTCTCATTTTAGGAGCGTATAATGGTACCTGTTCAACATATTCACCCAATGCTGGTGCACTTTCCAATCGTACTTATTCTTTTTTTGGCGGCATTTGATGTTGTCGCAACATTTCGCGGACACACTGTTACAGGTCGCACTGTGGCAGGGAATATTTCAACCGGCTTAGCGGTTTTGACAGGCTTGTTTGCTATTGCCACATATGTTTTCGGTGGCATGGCGCTCACATTTGCAGAGGCTGGTGGGTTCCACAGTGATGTCGCTGAAATTCATGAGAAACTTGGTGAGGTGGTTGCAATTGTGACTAGCATTTACGCGCTGCTTCGTGCGGGCTTGTGGATTAAGGATTACCGGATCGAGGGTATTGCGTCCTTCGCGTTTCCTATTATCGGTTTGGCTGGTAGCGTTTTAGTGGCAGCGACGGCATATTTTGGCGGGCAATTGGTTTACGAACTTGGCGTAAATGTTGCCAAGGTTGCGATGAACTAATTTAATTCACTGATCGAAAACTTGGCGGAGTGAAATCTCCGCCATTTTTATTTAAGCAATGATTGGATTAAGCTTGCGTGTTTGGCCAATACTGTATTGTCCGCCATTGTGCCCGTATGCGGTTTCAATGGCACTCCCGATTTGATCGGCATTATGTGGACATGCAAATGAAACACAGTCTGCCCGCCTGCTTCCTCATTGTATTGGCGAATTTGGATACCGTCGGCGTTGAATGCTTTTTTCGCGGCGGTCGCAACTTTTTGAACCGTTGTCATGAGATGGGCCAGCACGTTTGGATCGGCATCTAATAATCCGCGCGATGGCTTTTTAGGCATGACGAGACAATGGCCGTCGACTTGTGGCATTACATCCATGAAGGCCAGTGTGTGTTCGTCTTCATAAATTTTATGACAAGGGATTTCACCGCGCAGGATTTTGGCGAAGATGTTATTGGGGTCGTAAGTCATTTAGTTTTTCCAGTTTCAAATAGTCTAACAACATCGTCATTCCGCGCAGGCGGGAATCCATTGAAGGGCCGACTGTGGATTATAATGGATTCCCGCCTGCGCGGGAGTCAACACCGAGTTCGCAATGACTTTTCATGGAAAAGTCATTCTCGCTCTAAGTCTTTATTGTCGATCAATTTTCCTGACTTTTGATGATTCCGTCAAAAGTCAGATTGATCTAGCTGCCATTCACGCTAGAAACTGCACATGGTAACCACTCGCAAAATTCCACCTTTCTTTGGCACAACCAGCGCACGCAGCGCGAAGAACACTCAGGCTGCAATATTTGGCGCACCACACGGCACACCTTACCGCGGCATAGATAACCGTGTTCACGCCAAATCTGCAGACAGCTTTCGCCTCGCGCTGAAGGAAGATGACGCTTGGGTGCAACATTGGGATTTTGATTTGGGCGGCCCACTTTTGCCAAACGCAAATTTCAAAGCTGTCGATCTTGGCAACCTTGTGACCAAACCCATCGACGGGCGTGGCAACCGCAAAAAAATTGAAGACGCAACACGGGCCATCCTGAAAGAAGGCGCTGTGCCTATGATGTTCGGCGGAGACGACTCAACGCCCATTCCTTTTATTCAAGCCTTCTCCGGTGGCCCGCCGCTCACAATCCTGCAGATTGATGCGCATATTGACTGGCGCGACGAACGCAACAATGAAAAACACGGCTTCTCGTCCACTATGCGCCGCGCTTCTGAACAGCCTCACATCTGGCGCATTGTACAGGCTGGTGCGCGCGGGCTTGGCAGCGCCCGCGAAGCGGAAGTGCAAACCGCAAGAGATTGGGGCGCTCACATTATCACCAGTCGCCAAATTCATCATGCAGGCATAGCTCAAATTCTTGAACACATCGAGCCAGAATCCTCTTGCCTGATCTCGCTGGATCTTGATGTGCTTGATTCCAGCGTCATGCCCGCCGTCGCTTATCCATCGCCCGGAGGCCTGAGCTATTTGCAAGTCACCGACCTCATTGCAGGAGTCGCCGCCAAAGCTAAAGTTGCAGGCTTCGCCATGGTCGAATTCGTGCCCAAGCGCGACTTAAATGGAACATCCGCCTTTACAGCTGCTCGCATTGCAAGCAACGTGCTTGGGCATATTGCGCGGCAAAGGTCAGCTTGACATTATAACCTCCAGAGTTATGAATCGCTACAGGGGTTTGCAGATCGCCCCTCAAGGCGCCAGCCAAATGATCCGTTCTTTAAAATATTCAATGGAGAACTTCATGGCTGGCCCCAATGTAATTTCAATTCAAAAATTATCCAAGCTTATCGGTCTACCAACCGCACCTGTTATCATTGACGTGCGCATTGATGAAGACTTCGGTGCTGATCCAAGATTGCTGCCTGCATCAAAGCGGCGCGATTATCGCAATATAAACGAGTGGCAAACTGAATTGGAAAGGCGACCGATCGTTGTGGTTTGCCACCGTGGAGCCAAATTGAGCCATGGTACAGCCGCCTTGTTGCGAAATTTCGGCCATGATGCCGTTTCACTCGAAGGGGGTTTTGAAGCATGGAAAGATGATGGGCAAATTCTTCTGCCTGCCATTCATGTTGCCAAAAGCGACCTGTGGGTCACCAGACATCGCCCCAAGATAGACCGCATCGCCTGCCCGTGGCTGATCAAGCGGTTTGTTAATGAAAATGCTCAGTTCATGTTTGTTCAGCCCGATCAAGTGGAGGCAGTCGGCGACAGATTTGGCGCAACATCTTTCGACATGCCAACAGGTTTTTGGACACATCGCGGCGATGGTTGCACTTTTGATACGATGATCGAAGAGTTCAACTTGAACACGCCTACGCTGAATCGAATGGCAGAGATCATTCGTGCTGCTGATACTGATAGGCTCGAAACATCAAAAGAAGCAGCAGGTCTCCTCGCAATTTCGCTGGGTCTATCGCGGCAATATGTCGATGACCTCGATCAACTCGAAGCAGCTATGGCGGTTTACGATGCCCTATATCGTTGGGCACGCGATGCCACGGACGAAACCCACAATTGGGCGCCTGCCGCATGACGGCAGCCACATTTCAAGAAGCCACAAAAGTCTTTGCGCGCATCGGCCTGCTTTCTTTCGGCGGGCCTGCCGGGCAAATCGCATTGATCCACCGCGAGGTGATTGATGAGCGACAATGGATTGAGGAACAAGAATTTCTCCATGCGCTAAATTTCTGCATGCTGCTTCCTGGCCCTGAAGCCATGCAATTGGCCACCTACATCGGCTGGAAATTGCACGGGCTTCGCGGTGGCTTAATGGCGGGGTTGCTGTTTGTTATCCCCGGCGCATTGGTCATTTTGGCGCTTTCAATTCTTTACGCCCTGTTTGGAAAGTTGGGCTTCATCGAGGGCCTGTTCTGGGGTGTCAAAGCTGCGGTTCTGGTGATCGTTCTCGAAGCCTTGCTGCGCGTTGCCAAACGGGCACTCAAAACCAATTTGGATTGGGGCTTAGCCGCTGCGTCGTTCGTTGCGCTATTTTGTTTTGATCTGCCCTTTCCAATCGTAGTTTTGGCGGCCGCGATCATTGGTCTTTTTACGGCCAGTAACACGACCACGTTTCCACCAGTCAAACTTCCACCGTTCAAATCCATACTCAAAACAATGGTGATCTGGCTGGCCATTTGGCTTGTGCCTCTGGCGTTCATCCACCAAATCTATGGCCCAGCTCATGTTTACACGGGCCTCGCGCTCTTCTTTTCTAAACTCTCAATAGTCACTTTCGGAGGCGCATATGCTGTTCTCAGCTACATGGGCCAGACTGTGGTCGAGCAATATAATTGGCTAACCACTGGAGAAATGATGGATGGTCTGGGCTTGGCCGAAACCACCCCCGGCCCATTGATCTTGGTTGGACAATTCGTGGCTTTCACAGCCGCTGCAAAACAAACAGGTCTCTGGGCTGGATTGTTCGCAAGCCTGATTTATTTATGGATGACCTTCGTGCCCTGTTTCCTGTGGATTTTTGCCGGTGCTCCCTATGTGCAATTCTTGCGCTCCATGCCCCGCCTTTCATCCGCCTTGTCGCGCATCACAGCTGCCGTAACGGGTGTTATTCTCAATCTGGCAATTTGGTTTGGACTTCATGTACTTTTTGGAACTGTGGTGCGCGCCCAAGGGCTCGTCCCCATTTGGCATCCAGATTTCAAAAATCTCGACAATGCAGCACTGGCCCTTGCCGTAATTTCAGGCTTTGCCTTGTTGCGGTTTCATATCGGCATTCCGAAAACGCTGGCCTTGGCAGCTTTTCTTGGCGTAATCTACAGGTACGCTCTGCACCTAATTTGAAAGTTTCAAAATGACCGCTTTGCCTTTGGTAGGCCTTCCCGCCGACACCTATGAAAACCACGGCTTTATGTATCATTCGCTGGGCGACAAATATGTGACGGCCTTGGCCGAAGTCGCCAAAGTTTTGCCCGTCATGATCCCATCAATGATCGACCCTTTGAATCTTGATGAACTTCTCAATCATTTCGACGGCATCCTTATGACAGGGGCTGTCTCAAACGTGCATCCCCCGCATTATGGCGAAAAGCCATCGACTGATCATGAGCCCTATGATCACCACCGCGATAACACCACGCTGAAGCTGATCCGCGCCTGCATTGATCGCGGCATTCCCCTGCTTTGCATTTGCCGTGGTTTTCAGGAGCTCAATGTGGTGATGGGCGGCAGCCTTGAAACCGAACTGC
The DNA here is from genome assembly GCA_043744395.1 of Aestuariivirga sp. Lineage (GTDB taxonomy): Bacteria > Pseudomonadota > Alphaproteobacteria > Rhizobiales > Aestuariivirgaceae > Aestuariivirga. The sequence goes on along the minus strand of JAYTUV010000054.1, from coordinate 9,481 downwards.
AAAATAAAGAAGGTCGCATTGATCACCGCGCTGCGCCTTCCGATGATATAGATGTGCGCTATGGCCCAAAGCATGACGTGACTATTGCTAAAGGCGGAATGCTTGAGAGGATTATTGGCAAATCCAAAACCCAAGTGAACTCAATCCACCGTCAGGGTGTTAAATCTTTGGGTGCAGGCCTGAACATCGAGGCGACGGCACCAGATGGCATAATTGAAGCTGTTTCCGTGAAGGGTGCAAAATCTTTCGCTTTCGGAGCGCAGTGGCATCCTGAATACAAAGCTGCAAACAATCCGGATTCAGTGAAATTGTTTAATGCATTTGGCGATGCAGTGCGCGCCCATGCCAGACAGCGCAGCGAAACTTTTGTAGGAACGCGGCGCAGCGCATAATTATTCCTCCCCTACTTTAGGGGAGGACAGTTCGCCCTTGCGAACAGGAGGGGTTCGAGTGACAGACCCCTCCCGTCACGCAAGCGCGTGACACCCTCCCCCCAAGTAGGGGCGGGATAAACGACTAAACCAGCTCTACTAACTTGCTCAATGAATCTATCACAGCCGCAGGTCGCCCCGGAATTCTGTCGTTGAACCCGGGTGTTCGCATGACGCGCACGGCCTGAAATCCAAATTGAGCCGCCGCTTGCGCATCCCAAGCATTCGCTGACACAAAGCAAATTGAAGGCGCATCCGCAATTTGTAGCTTCTGCATCGCCAAACGGTAAACCCTTCTGCTTGGCTTATAAATCCCAACATCCTCCACCGACAACACATGCTCAAAGATTTTCTCAATGCCAGCATGGCGCACTGCGGAATCTAACATCGAAGGGCTGCCATTGGATAAAATGGCGCAGCGTTTGCCTTTGCCGCGCAAAGCCGAAAGCGCGGCCGCCACCTCTTCGTAAGCATCTAGCTTCAAATATAGCGTCATCAATTCATCAGCGAGGCCAGGTTCCGAAATCGCATGAACCTCTAAAGTGTAATCCAATGCATCGCGCGTCACCGTCCAGAAATCCGCATGCACACCAATCAAACTTCGCAACCACGTATATTCAAGCTGCTTCTGCCGCCAGAGCTTGGCCACATCAGAAGCTTTCTCACCAATTGTGCTGGCTAATTTTTCGACTGGAGATGCCACATTAAACAACGTGCCATAAGCATCGAAAACACAGGCTTGGACACCTTCTAATTTTTTGAAAAGCTCGTCGCTCATTCTCGCACACTACCCTGCAAACTCATAAAAACAAGCAGCACCTTGTGGGTAAATCAACCGATAGAAGCAAGCCCCGGAAATGTTTCAATCAACCAATAAGAAACATTCTGCATCCAACCCGTCAGGAACATCACGCCAGTGACCACCAGCGCTGCCCCCATCACTTTTTCAACAACCCCTAATTTCGATTTGAACTTCGTAAAGAAGTTGAGAAACACATTGATGCTGGCCGCTGCAATCAAAAACGGAATGCCAAGGCCCAGCGAATATACAAACAAAAGCGAAGCGCCTTTGAAAACACTTTCTGTGCTGGCGGCAATTGAAAGGATCGCTGCGAGCACAGGCCCAATGCAGGGTGTCCAACCAAACGCAAAAGCAGCGCCTATGCCATAAGCGCCAATCAAACCAATTGGCTTTGCGTCTTGATGATACCTCACTTCTCGCGACAAAAATGAAAGTTTAAACACGCCCAAAAAATTTAAACCCATAATGATAATGAACACGCCAGCCAGCTGGGCCAGCAGCGGCAAATAAGCCCGCAGCAGTTGCCCAAAATAAGAAGCAGAAGCGCCGAGTGAAACAAACACAGTGCTCAGACCTAAAACAAAAAACACCGCCGCTAAAATGACGTTGCGGTAATTCTTCGAACGGTCAGCACTCTGCGCATTTTTTAAATCATCGAGTGAGGTCCCGCTGATAAAAACCAAATAGGGCGGAACCAAAGGCAGCACGCAAGGAGAAAGAAAACTAATCACTCCTGCAATCGCCGCCGCGCCATATGAAACATCTAGAGCCATGACCACCTAACTGGCATTGCGGGAACTTACATGCAAGTCACGTCATCGACGCATTGTTCACTTGACAGTGCAATCAAAGTGATATGTTATGTTATAACATATCAAACCGGAGTTCCAAATGCGACATTTAATGCTGACCCTACTTTGTGCAACTTCACTGGCAACATCTGCTGAGGCAGCGCCCAAGATTGTAACGACCATTGTGCCCCTGCACAGCCTGGTGTCCAGTGTCATGGAAGGTGTGGCCACGCCAGAACTTTTGATGTCGGGTCAAAACTCCGAACACAATAGCAGTTTCACGCCACAACAAATCGCCGATATGGAACACGCCGATGCGGTTTTCATGATCGGCAATAATTTGGAAGCCAAGTTGGGTGAAATCAGCGGCACAGATACTGTGGGCGGCAAAGCCTTTATCAAAATGAATGAAATCAAAGGATTAAACCTTCATACCATAAGACAGGGCGGCACGTGGGAAGTTGATGGCGATGAGCCACCTCCAACACCACAATCAACGGATCCCCATATCTGGCTCGACACTGAAAATGCCAAACTAATGGTGCAAACAATAAATGCAGAGCTAGATAAAGCAGACGTCGCCAACGCCAAAACCTATGATGTCAATGCAGCCAAAACACTGGCGGGCCTTGATGCGTTGGAGGCTGAAATCAAATCCAAACTGTCCCCAGTCGGACACAAACCCTTCATCGTGTTTCATGACGCCTATCAATATTTCGAAAAACGGTTTGGCGTCGGCGCGGTTGGAAGCATTTCAGATTTTGCAGCCACCCCACCTTCGGCTCAGCGCCTCTCTGAAATTAACACCAAAATCACATCCAGCAACGCCGCCTGCGTGTTCCGCGAACCTCAATTCAGCGATGCTGCGGTTCAAACCGTCATAGAAGGCACCAAAGCCAAATCGGGCGTTCTTGATCCAATAGGCGCAGACATTCCCCCCGGCCCCAAAGCTTACGGCGATTTACTGCGCCATATTGCCGTTAACCTGGCAAATTGTTTAAGTTAAAACCGCTTCATGTTTTTGCCGCAATGCGCCATCATTCAGGTAACTGAATCGGTGGGTCTGCATTGCGCAAAATCGTTAAAACATCTGTTATCGCTTTAATTTCAATGTGGCCCAGCATTGCCTTCGCCCACCCCCATGTCTGGGTGAGTATGCACAGTGATTTAGTTTTCACTTCCGATGGCAAAGTGCGTGGTGTCGACGTGGAATGGACGTTTGACGACACATACGCCAAGGAAGCGTTAGACGGCATGGATACCAATGGAGACGGCGAATACAGCCAAGACGAGTTAGTGCCCCTCACCAAAGAAAATCTCGAAGCTTTAAAAGATTATAACTATTTCACTTATTTCCGAACTGAAGGCAAAAAGCTCGAAATCGGCGCACCCATTCGCGCGGGCCAGACCTACAATGGAAAATTACACTTGCACTTCGAGGTGCCTTTGAAGGAACCTTATGATCCAAGCCAAGGCCCGATCACTTTAAAAGTTTACGACCCGGAATTTTTCATTGCTTTTGACTATGCCAAAACCGATCCAGTGGGAACCGAAGGTGAAGTGCCCAAAGGTTGTGAAATGATCGTAAAGCCAGTCCCAAGCGATGATCAACTCGCCGCCACCCAGTCGATGCTGTCGACCAAGGGTAAAGATTGGAAACCCGAAAACGGCGAAGATTTCGGCTCCATGTTTGCTCAGGCGGTTGTGGTGTCATGTCAAAAATAATCTGCGTACTGATCATATTTTTTGGACTCGCGTTTTCATTTGCACAAGCCCAAACCACAGTCGCCCCAAACACCAACATTAGAAACAGCCAACTTCTAGTGCGCAAGCATGATGCCAGTGGCAACATCATCACCACGCCCTTTATGGAAAATCCAGTCCTCTGGGCCCGCGACAATCAACAAATCTATTACGGCACCATGAACACCGCATTGCACGATTTAAAGACCGGTGCATCCGGCGCTGCGGCTTGGACGCTGCTGACACTGGGGTTTGCCTATGGTGTATTCCACGCGGCTGGCCCCGGCCATGGAAAAGTCGTCATTTCATCTTGGCTATTGGCCACAGAGAATGATTTGAAACGCGGACTTCTCGTCGCTTTCTTTAGCTCTATGTTCCAAGCTCTCACCGCGATCATTTTAGTCAGCGGATTATATCTAATCGTCGCCAGTGTTGGTGGCGTCGTGCGCGATGTCACAGCCTATTTGGAATCCGCATCTTACGCGATGATCTGCGCGCTTGGCCTCTATTTAATTTACACCGCAACACGCGGCTGGTTCCGCAAAGCTAAACCTGTGGCTCAAACCACCAGCAGCGCATTCAACTTTGAAATCGTTACTCCACATCATGATGAAACGCATGTGCACGATGAACATTGCGGCCATAATCATGCGCCCGAACCAAAAGATTTACGCGGTGACTGGTCACTCACCAAAGCCTTATCCCTCTCATTGGCTATCGGTCTGAGGCCTTGCACTGGCGCAATATTGGTCCTCCTCACCGCCAATACTCTGGGACTCTATTGGGCCGGAATTGCTTCAACTTTGGCCATGGGCTTTGGCGTGTTTCTTACAGTGTCGTTGATCGCGACAATCACCGTCTACGGAAAAGATTTAGCGATGAAACTGGCGAAGGGCGACAACCGAAGACTGAGCGTCATCGTAAATCTGCTGCGGCTGGGCGGTGGTGCTGTGGTGGCCTTCATGGGAGCCATCATGTTCCTCGGCTCGCTTGGTGCAAATAATGGAATGCTGTGAGAGCTTGAAATGAATAAATGGTTGGTATTGGCAGGGTTTATCATTCTTTGCCTCGGGGTTGGAATTGTTGGCGGTGTTGCAACCGCAGGCGCAGTTGTAGATTGGTTTCCCACGCTCAAAAAGCCTTTCTTCAATCCTCCGTCATGGGTCTTCGCACCCGTGTGGACATTGCTTTATATCATGATGGCCGTGGCCGCATGGCGGGTATGGCTTGAGGGTGCGCAGTCAAAACCAGCGCTCAATCTCTTCTTCATCCAACTGGTTTTAAACTTTCTCTGGCCGCTGCTGTTTTTTGGCCTGCACATGCCAGGACTGGCCTTGATCGATATCATCGCCATGTGGATCATGATCGTTCTCACCATGCGCGCCTTTTTCAAAATTGCGAGGCCAGCAGGTTGGTTGCTAGCGCCTTATCTGGCGTGGGTCAGCTTTGCGACACTGCTAAACGCCAGTATCTGGTGGTTGAATTAAGGTTTTCTATTCCGCCAAATTGAAGTAATTGCCAGCACAACAAATACGAGATCAAACACCGCCAAAATCACTCCGGCAAGCCCGCGGCAAATAAGAATGTTGAGAACAAAAAATATTTCCCCGGCCACTAATTCGCAGCTCCCGCCAACAGAAAAAAACACCAACCAATGGGCTACGATCATTGCAAGAGCAATCACACTATAGCCGATAACATTAACTGATCGTACCGGAAGCGGCACAACCTTTCCAGCGGCGAGGATTCCACTCAGAAATATAAGAGCGCCAATTATCGATAGAACCCAATGTGGTGTCAGTGGATTGGGCCGAAGCCAGTCGGCATTGACTAATCCTAATCCGTTCAAGAATAAGAACAACCCTGTGATCACCAGCCCAACAGCAACAAGCACCATCGTGCGTTTACTGGGGTTTGTAGGAGATTGATCCATTCCAAACTGCCTGTTGAATTAAGTAAAACGCACGGCATAGACTTGCGGCAATGTGCTGCTCACTTGCTGCCAACTATCGCCTTGATCCTCGCTCACCCACACATTGCCGGTGGTTGATCCCATCGCCAACATGCTCCCCGTGTCATCAATAGCAAGTGCATGACGAAACACAACGTCATAAGCATGTTTCTGGGGCAATCCCTTTTTCAAACTCTTGAAAGTCTTGCCCCCATCGCGTGTCCGCGTGACCACCAATGCCCCATCAACCGGAATGCGCTTTTCATCCTTGATCCCCGGAACGAACCAAGCTGTGTCGGCATCATTTGGATGCACCACCACGCCAAAACCAAAGCTTGAGGGTTTGGCTTTCACCCGTGTCCACTGCTTGCCGTCATTTACAGATTTAAAAATGCCAGCATGGTGTTGCACCCAAAACTTTTTAGGATCAGCCGCACTTTGCACCATCATATGTGGGTCTTGGCCATCAGGGCTTTCAACTTCGCTTGAAGGGCCATTATCAAATTTCATGCCATGGGCGGATTGTGCCCAAGTTTTTCCGGCATCGTGCGTCACCCAAACCCCGCCACAAGAAACTGCAACACGCACTGTGTTTGCATCACGCGGATCAACACAGATCGAATGAATGCCCGGAATATCTGCCCCACCACCAAGCCATTTATTACGGTCCGGATGCCGCCACAGACTTTCCATCAACTCCCATGAGTCACCACGATCGTTGGAACGAAATAACCCGCCAGGCATTGTCCCACACCAAATCACACCCTTTTGTTTCGGCCCACCTGTCTCCAGCGCCCAGATCAATTGCGTTGTCCAATTGACAGGCTTGCCCCAACCATCCCTATCATCCAGCCCTTCGGGCTTTGTTGGATATTTGGGAGAGGCAATTTCCTTCCAAGTCTTCTTGCCCTTATCGCGCCTGTGCATTTTGATTCCAAAATGCCCATGATTCAGCGCGGCATAATCTGTGCCGTCACTTGGGTCATGCAGTGTCAGGGTCACATTATCGCCAACAAAACTATCGCTTTTAATCGTCCACCCGCCGCGCCCTCGGCCCAGCTCAAACAACCCTTTGCGCGTTGAAACCAATATTCGTTTTGTCATGTCACCCTCCTGATAAAGCCTGCATCACCCAAACTTCGCTGTCGGCCCGAACAACATCCGATAGTCCAGTCAAATCCCGCACCGCCACACCATCCACCAAAATCCGCATATGTTTGCGAACGGCCCGCTGATCATCAAGCACATAGGTTTCGAGCCGCATGTTCAGCTTAAACACCTCAGCCAGCACTTCGCTTACGCTTGAGCCAGCGCACTCAATTGTCGGACAATCGACATGACGGCGCAGATTTGATGTGAAATGGACTTTAACCATGCGGCACTTTATCATGGCGACAGAAAAATTCCAGCGGCCCAAATAGCAACCATGCAACGCCGTTCATTCCTGTTACTTGCCGCAATGCCAAGCTTTGCATACGCTCACTCTTATAAGCTCGGCAACATAGCCATCGGCCATGCATGGGGCGTGCCGTCCAAAGATGATGAAACTCAAATTTTTATGCCACTGTTTAACAGTGGCAGTGCAACTGATGCGCTCGTTTCTGCAACATGCGAACTTGCAAAATCGGTAGAGCTGCGCATAAATAGTAATTACGCACGGCCCGCAGAAGCAGGCTTCGCACTGGAACCAAATAAGCCTTTCCCTATGCGCCCCACCGCAAAACACATCAGGCTGAAGGGCCTCACAAAACCACTTGTTGCAGGAGACCGAATTTCAATTACACTAAAATTCGAAACCGCAGGTGAAACCGAAGTCGAAGTTCATATACAAGACAAGGCAGGCGAATAATGAAAGCAAAAATAACATGGCTCAATGGCCGCGCCTTCGTGGGTGAATCAGGTTCGGGTCATTCTGTGGTTATGGACGGCGCTCCTGAATCTGGCGGTCGCAACACCGGCTTTCGCCCGATGGAAATGATGTTACTTGGCCTCGGTGGCTGCACCGCTTTTGACGTGGTCATGATCCTCGAAAAATCCCGCGAAAAAGTCACCGCCTGCGAAGTTGAATTAGAAGCCGAACGTGCTGGCGAAGACCCCAAAGTCTTCACCCATGTGAAAATGATTTACTCGCTTAAGGGTCACGACCTGAAACCCGCTGCCGTCGAGCGCGCTATAAAATTGTCTGCTGATAAATATTGCTCAGCCTCAAAAATGTTTGAGCACACAGCAAAAATCGAACATGAATGGAAAATTGAGAGCGTTTGACCGACAGCTGACAGCTCCTGACAATAGAATATTGTAATTCTAAAGCAGGAGAAAGAAATGACAAAATATTGGATTGCGGTCGCATCAGCTGATCATCTGGCGCGCGGTAAAGCTGGCGGCTTCATGCAGGTGAACCACGGCAAAGCTGACCCGTTGAAGCGTATCAAAAAAGGCGACATCATAATCTATTATTCGCCTCTAAAAGCCCATGGCGGTGTTGAGAAACTCCGCGCTTTCACTGGCCTTGGCCGAATTATTTCAGAAACACCTTACCAAGGGGACATGCGAGTGGGCTTCAAACCCTTTAGACACAACGTGAACTGGCTCAAAAATCACGACGCTGCAATTGAACCTCTTCTTCAAAAACTTGAGTTCACCAAAGGAAAATAAAATTGGGGTTATCAATTCCGTTTTGGCCTGTTTGAAGTTTCGGAAGTTGACATGAGAACGATCACAACGGCGATGGGTGCAGAATTCTAAACTGGGGTCAATTCTGTGCGCGCCTTTCCACTATTGAATAATCTCCCCTATTTGTTACAGTGCAGTAGGGGCTACTAATCAGAATGACTGTACATCAAAATTTTGCTGAAAATCTGCGGCGCGAATGTGCGCAATTTCGTACTATTTCAGAAGTCTGCAGCGCAATTGGAATTAACCGCCAGCAATTCAATAAATATCTTGCCGGAACCTCAATTCCAAATTCCATAACGCTGCGCCGCATTTGTAGTTTTTTCGAAATCAGTGAACAGTCTTTGTTTTTAAATTCTGAAAAGGGCGGGCCTCCCGTTGGTGATGCGGGCACAGGCTTCAAATCAATTGCAAACGGCCCGTTTGGTTTCTTAGTTGGCTCAATTAAGAATTTTGATTTCAGCACAGACCTTATGCACGAAGGCGCCTATTACTGTTATTTTCCAATGCCAAACACGCCGGGCTTTCTTGTTCGAAGCTTGTTGTATTTAAAAAGCCAAGGGCGTTTCATGTCCTTCATTCGTCTCACCAGCTTTACGCTGGCCGATCGGTCAACAAAGTCTTTTGCAAAGGGGCGACATGGCGGAACGGTATTTTGCAATCAATCTGAAATCTATTTCTTAGGGACAAATCGATACTCACCCTTTCAACTGAGCCTAATAACTATTCCGAAATCAAGTTTGATTGAGAAAAATTATTGTTCAGGTTGTACACTGACTCGTTCGCCTCAAGGCCTTTTATCCACGCCGACATGTATCATCAGGGTAAGCGAAAACGAACCTGTAAAGTCAATTATCCGAAACTTAGGGGTCGTGCCCGAGTCTGACATTACTGTTGACCCAATCGTGTTGTTTGCTCTCAATAGCTAGACAGTCACATTAGCCGACGGCACAACCAGTTAACTTATGAGCGATTTTATACTCTGCATTTTTGTGCGCACAACCGCCGAGTGCAAGTCTCTGAGTTGTTGAATGACAGTTTCATTATCAGACGGTTGCCCCAAGACTTGAGCTGACTTCTGGTTCGAATT
>JAYTUV010000053.1:0-2065 GCA_043744395.1 Aestuariivirga sp. | reverse complement strand
CTGGATGTTTATGGATTTCGCTAACTGGCATCGGCGCTATATTATTTGATTTCGGCGATTCAGCATTTTCAATCGTCGCAACCATTTCGGCTTTTGGCTTCAGCCATTTTGGTGCATCGGCTTTTGGTTGTTCGGCAATGGTCATAACAACCAAACAGGCCTTTTCCCAGTGTTGTTCAGCTTGGCCTTCGGGGCGGCCCTCTTCTTCCCAAATTTGATGGGCGATCACGCGCTTGCGTTCTTCCAACTCAATTTCGTCAAGCGTATTTATGATCGGTGTTTGTGTCGACTTCTGTGACATGGCACAATCCTTTCGCTCGGTTCAGATGCAGGCAAATGCCCTGAAGATTCGAATCGGCAGATCATTTGCCATGTCCAATTTGGCGCTTTAAAAGGTTAACAACAAGTTAATGTTTGTTATACCTTCATCGCTTCCAACCCGCGTGAAATCGCGGCCACACCTGTGCGGGAAACTTCGACCAAGCCTAATGGAACCATGAGTGAGATAAACTGATCGATCTTATCGGGCTTGCCTGTCAGTTCGAACACAAAACTATCGGTTGAGGCATCGACTACTCTTGCGCGGAAAGCATCAGCCAGACGCAAAGCTTCGACGCGTTTGTCGCCTTCGCCAGATACTTTTACCATTGCAAGTTCGCGTGCGAGGAAGTTGCCTTGTAATGTTAGGTCGGCTACTGAATGAACCAGCACCATGCGCTCAAGCTGAGCTTTGATTTGGGCCACCACAGGTGCCGTTCCACTGGTCACGATTGTGAAACGCGATACATGTTTTTCATGTTCGGTTTCACTGACTGTGAGCGAGTCAATGTTATAGCCGCGCCCTGCAAATAATCCGATGATACGGGCCAGCACGCCGGGTTGGTTTTCGGCGACCACTGCTAGGGTGTGGGTGTTCACGTCTAACTTCTTCGTGTCGATGAAGTAGGCGGAGCCGGATGCTTCTTTATGTGCGTTCATCATCGTTGTCCTTTATCAAGTTCGCGTGGCTGGTTCGCAAAAGTCTTCAACTTTTGCGCGCCACTCGTTAAACTAAAGCTTTGCCCTTGGCATCAATGGCGCTGCCCACTTCTTCATCGGTCACATCCGCACCTAACAGCATTTCATTATGCGCCTTGCCAGATGGAATCATTGGGAAGCAGTTTGCTAAATTCGCCACGCGGCAATCAAAAATCACCGGATGGGGCGAGGCGATCATAGCTTTAATCGCATCATCAAGTTCGCCCGGCTTTTCGCAACGCATACCAACGCCACCATAAGCTTCCGCCAGTTTCACAAAATCTGGCAAAGCTTCGGAATAACTTTCGCTGAGGCGGTTACCATGGAGCAATTGCTGCCACTGGCGCACCATGCCCATATATTGATTGTTCAAAATGAAAATCTTGATTGGCAATTTATATTGAATAGCGGTCGAGAACTCTTGGATGGTCATCTGCACCGAGGCATCGCCCGCAATATCAATCACCAATGATTTGGGATGGGCCGCTTGCACACCAACAGCAGCTGGAAGGCCATATCCCATGGTGCCAAGTCCGCCAGAAGTCATCCAACGGTTTGGTTCTTCAAAGCGATAAAACTGCGCTGCCCACATTTGGTGCTGGCCCACTTCGGTGGTGATATAAGTGTCCATGTCCTTGGTGAGTTCATACAAACGCTCAACTGCATATTGCGGCATGATCACGTCTTTACTGCCGCGATATTTCAGGCAATCAACTGCACGCCATTTCTTGATTTCAGCTTTCCATGAAGACATGGCTTTGTGATCCAGTTCGTGTTTGTGTGTTTTCCAACTCGCGATCATCGCCTCCAATGCGGCAGCTACATCGGCGATCACGGGCACTGCCACGCGCACCACTTTGTTGATTGATGACGGATCAATGTCGATGTGGATTTTTTTGGAGTTTGGCGCAAAAGCATCAAGCCTGCCCGTGATGCGGTCATCAAACCTTGCGCCCACATTGATCATCACGTCGCAATCATGCATCGCCATGTTGGCTTCATATGTGCCGTGCATGCCAAGCATGCCTAGCCATTCTTTGCCAGATGC
>JAYTUV010000052.1:0-7979 GCA_043744395.1 Aestuariivirga sp. | reverse complement strand
TATCGTACTGGCATCAGTGGGATTGATAAACGCTTGATCATTTATGGTTTTGGTTGTGCGGCTTTGATGAACATTCCATTCGGACTAAATCTCTATCTCGCTGGATTTGTGCCGCCAACAGAACTCGCCATTATCATCACGATGTCGCCATTCTTCAATTACATCTTAGCGCTGATAGCGCGGCATGAAAATTCGAGCCCCCGTAAATTAGCGGCGATATTTTTAGGGTTTCTATCAACGCTCGTGTTGATCCTCTCGCGCCAAGGCACATTCACAGGATCAATTTCTTGGCCATTGGTCTATTCAATTTCAATTCCACTTTTGTATTGCGCTTATAATGCCTTCGCCGCACGCGCTTGGCCCAAAGGCGCTGACACAATTCAAGCAGGTGCCTATGAAAGCATTTGGTCTGGCCTTCTCATCCTGCCTTTTCTGTTGTGGTTCCAGCCCTTCGCCGCCACTGGCACACCCACATTCACGCAGCATTGGCCTTTATTATTGATCACGCTGATGTGGGTGGTTGAACGCGTGGTCTATTTCGCACTCATCACGCAAAAAGGCGCGGTTTACACCGTGCAAGCAACCTATGTTTCCACGCCAGCAGCTGTTATCATCGGCGCATTGTTCTTCGGGGGCGGCACGGATATTTGGCTTTGGGTGTCACTTGCCATATTGATGGTGGCGCTGTGGTTCAATAACACTGAGCATAAAGAAGTCATATCGCCGGCGGTCAATCCGGAATCACATCCGATCTAAACCAAGCGCCAAACCGCTGTGCGTTTTATCTCAGTGTCTTCCAAATCGCGCGACACGGGCACTGAATACTCCGCAACTTTGATCAAGCGATCTTTCGGTAAATAACTGCGGCCAGGGTCGCCAATCAAAACATCAATGACTTTGGCTTGCGCCTGCTCCAGCCAAGACAGACAACGCGTTGCAACACCCTTTTCATAAAATAGATCGCCAACCAAAATGAGATCAGCCTCAGGAACGGGTTGTGTCAACAAATCTTCAGATGTGATCGATAATGTTACTTTGTTCAATTCCGCATTCACTTGAATCGCGGCGACAGAAAACAAATCAATATCAGCCGACAAAACTGACGCTGCACCCGCCTTCATCGCGGCAATTCCGACCATCCCAGATCCTGATGCCAACTCGACCACATGCTTGCCCAATACCGTCTTAGGCGTATCTAAAATATAGCGCGATAGTGCTTGACCACCGGCCCAAGCAAATGCCCAAAATGGTGGCGGCAGGCCAATTTCGCCCAGCTCATCCTCGGTTTTCTGCCAAATCGGCAAAGCTTCATGAGCCAGATACAAATTCAATTCAGGAACCAGCGGCGGAGATAAAATTGAAGTGTTCGCACGCACAAAGGCAGCGTGATCCATGGTCACAACTTGAGACCGCCCAATTCACAGATAACTTTCCATTCAGAATCAAGAACTGGTTGCACAGAAAGCCGCGAATTTTTCACCAACACCATGTCGCTCAAGGCCTTCACGGTTTTGATTTCATCAAGGGTGATGTGACGAGGCAAAACTTTCACCGCGCGAATATCGACGCATTCCCAAGCCGGAATTTCAGCCGTGGAATCGGGATGGATGAGCTTGCAAACTTCAGCAATCCCAACCACCGCTTTGCCGATATTGGAATGATAGAAAAAACCGTGATCACCCATCTTCATCAACCGCATATTATTGCGCGCTTGATAATTGCGAATGCCTGTCCATTCGTCGCCCTTGGCTCCTTTGGCCATCAACTGGTCAAAAGAGAAAACATCAGGCTCAGATTTAAAAAGCCAATAGGCCACTACGCTTGATCCGGATTTTTCAAAGCCCAACGCCAAGCTTTTATTTCGACTGAAGCAAACAGCCCTGCAATGTTATATGGATCATTGGCCGCCACCATTTTAGCCGCTGCCATATCCGCTGCCTCAACAATGACCAAGCTGCCCGTTGGGTTGCCTGCGTCATCCAAAAATGGCCCAGCTGCTTTCAAGGCCACGGAAGGCCCATTTAAATAAGCCAAATGCTCTGGTCGCACTTTGAGGCGCAGATCAAGGCTATCCAGTTTATCCGTGCACAGCAGAGCATAAAGCATATTATTTTTCCTGTTTCAGTTCAGCGCCGACGGGGCGGCTTAAAAGTCTGGTTATCTCATCGCGTGGATTTGAACGTCCGTCAATGATGGCTGCAACAGCATCCACAATCGGCATTTCAACATTATGTTGATGCGCTAATTTGGACGCTATTGAGGCCGTATAAACACCTTCAACAACACCGCGTGATTGTTCCAAGGCTTGCAAGACACTCGAACCCATGCCGATATTTAGCCCAAATAGATAATTCCGCGATTTTATGCTGCCACAGGTGAGCAACAAATCGCCCAGCCCTGAAAGCCCCGTCAAGGTCTCAGGTTTGGCCCCAAGCTTTGCCCCATAACGAGATAATTCCGCAAAGCCGCGTGTGATTAAACTGGCCCTCGCACTTTCACCCAAACCTTGCGCATCAGCTATGCCGCAAGCAATCGCCAACACATTTTTCATGGCTCCGCCGATTTCAACACCCGTCACATCATCAGAAGCATAGACCCTAAAGTGCGGAAGGCTCAAAACCTTGGCCCAATGTGCTGCTTGTTCAATGCTCGGCCCTGCTAATGTCACAGCTGTTGGTAGCCTTGCTGAAACATCCGCCGCAAAACTTGGGCCTGATAACGCGTAAAATTCTGCGCGCGGCAGCACCGCTTTCACAACATCCGCCATGGTCAAACCTGTGTCGCGTTCAATGCCTTTTGCTGCTGAAATAATGACAGGAGGCAAATCAATGCCTGAAGTTACAACTGATCTTACGGCTTGCGCAGGAACAGCCAGTATAGCAGCATTTAATTTACTTAAGATAACGGGGTTCGTGCGCGACCATATTGAAACGACGTTACCTGCTTGACCAGCAACCTGCGCCAGCGCTCTGCCCCAAGCACCATTACCCAAAACGACGATATGCTTGCTCATGCCTTAGCCCCAAGGCGCCCTGAACCATAAACAGGCGCTGAAACCGTGTCCAAAGGCCAGCGCGGTCTTGCAGCAAAATCAATATTATCGGTTAAACCCAGTGCCAGCCGTTCAGCCCCCGCCCATGCAATCATTGCGGCATTATCTGTGCAAAGATTAAATGGTGGCACATTCAGGGTGAAGCCATGTTGGGTTGAAATAGTCTCAAACACATTCCGCAAGTTCTGATTCGCAGCCACGCCACCTGCCACAACGAGAGTGGGATTCACCACATCAGGGTGCGTCAGACGAAACCGCTGAAAGGCGCGTTTCAAACGATCAGCAAGAGTTTCTGCAACCGCCAATTCAAAAGAGGCACAAACATCAGCGACATCTTGTTCAGTTAGTTCGCCCAAACCATGCACCACTTCGCGCACCGCTGTCTTAAGCCCCGAAAAAGAAAAATTGCAATCAGCCCTGCCCTTTAATGGGCGCGGAAAATCAAACCTTTTTGCGTCGCCGCGCTTTGCATAAGATTCAACCCTTGGACCACCCGGATAACCGAGGCCTAATAGTTTGGCCACTTTGTCAAACGCTTCACCCAAAGCATCATCAATCGTTGTGCCCAATCGCTTGTAGTGTCCAACACCTTCCACCAGCTGAAACTGTGTGTGGCCACCGGAAATCAACAACAGCAGATATGGAAACGCACAAGGTGCCAATAGCCGTGGTGTTAAAGCATGGCCCTCAAGATGGTTGATCGCTAGAAACGGAATATCCCACGCCATTGAAATAGCTTTACCTGCGGTTAGCCCCACCAATAACCCACCCAACAAACCCGGGCCAGCCGTAGCGCCGACACCATTCAAATCTTTAAATTCAACTCCAGCCTCGGTCATGGCCTGACTAACTAAACGATCAAGATGTGTCACATGCACACGAGCCGCAATTTCTGGCACGACGCCGCCAAAGGGCGCATGATCTTTCAACTGCGATAAAACCACACTGCTCAGCATTGCGCCGCGTCCGTCCGCAAACCGCCTCACGACAGCAGCTGCAGTCTCGTCGCAGGATGTCTCAATGCCCAGTAGTGTTGTGTAGAGTGTTGCCATTTGTTCTTTGCTAGTTCAGGGTCTTGTGCTCTAAGGTCTTGCCGCTCTAGCACCCACACCCTAAACTTGGCAAATTATGACTCTAAGAAAAAATATCAAACTTCTTGGCCCAAAGTTGTTCGCCAACCCATGAAGATTATCATAACAAGACCTGAGGAAGATGCAGGCCCGCTTTCTGAAAAACTCATCTCACTGGGGCATCAACCCATTCTATTATCACTTCTTAAAATTGTGGCGCGTTCAAATGTCGAAATTCCAAGTCGCCCCTATCAAGTAGTCTGCCTCACTAGTGCAAATGCTGTTCGGGTTCTGAGCAACATTGAAACGATAAAAGAAATCCCTCTCCTCGCTGTTGGGCCGCAATCGCTAAAGATGGCGTCAGACAAAGGATTCTTAAATGCTGTGGCCAAGGGTGGCGATGTTTTGGGTTTGCACACATATATCATTGATCATTTGAAAGCGGAAAACGGTCCAATACTTTATCTCTCCGGCTCTGAAACATCGGGTGATTTGGAGGGTCGCTTAAGTCAAACAGGCTTCGATATTGACCGGGTGATCACCTATGATGCTGTGCCGGCTCAACTAGAGGGTCGTGACCATCAGATCGAAACTGCAAATGCCGTCGTTCTCTATTCCCCGCGGAGTGCTAAACTTTGGGTTCAACAAATCGGAAGCTTAAATCTTGAAGCATCAGCACAAGCAATCAAACATATTTGTTTATCAGCAAATGTTGCAGCAAATCTGCCACAAAGCTGGCCCAGAGCCATCGCGGCAGAACCCAATGAGCCATCATTGTTGACGCTGCTTGATTGAAACACCAAAGCAGAATAGGTGGTGGGCATGACCCAAAACGAAAACATATCAGACATCATCGACATTACTTCTGAGGCGGTGACTGAAAGCGATCCTATCCCTTCTTCGCCTCCTAAAACCCGCCGCAGATATGGCGTTTACGGTTTGGGCATCCTCGCTTTATTGGGCAGTGTTGCACTCGGTGGCTGGTTCTATAAGGATGTGTTGTCAAACTATTTTCCGTCAAACCAAATTCAATCGATGAACGCGAGGATCGACGCTCTCGAGGCCGCAAACAAATTAGCTGGTGAAAAGATTGATGCAGTGGTGGGCTTAACTGATGAAATCAGGTCGCAGTTAGGTGCTGCTCAAACCGCAGCCGAAGAAGCGCGAAAAGTGGCAATTGCGACGAAGACTGAAAGTGTTGCAGGTCAAACAAAGTTGCTTGCAGTGGAAAAATCTCTGGGAGCAGCAACTGCAATCATTGATGATCTCAAGTCTAAAATTGCTTCAGCACCCATCGGCAATTCTCCAGCGGAAAGCTCTGCTTTGTTGACCCGCGTCGACAAACTGGAAAAAGACTTAAGTAATACTCAACTCAACACTTCATCTGCGAAAGTGAATGTTGCCCAACTTTCAAAAGCGCTTGCTGACTTAAGCGAGAAGTCAGCCTCGGGAGCTGCCTTCACCAATGAAATTCTAGTTTTACGTCAGATAATTCCTGCTGCCGAAGGGTTGGACATTCTGAATGCCAACGCAGAAAAAGGTGTCGCCACACAGCAGCAGTTAGCCCAAAGTTTAAAAATTATAGCGACTGAGCTTTCTCCCAAGCCAGAATCGAAGCCCGCAGCTGTTGACAATAGTTGGTGGGTCCAAGCATCTTCAATCATGTCAGGTTTGGTCACGGTTAAAACCGTCGATGCGGTTGATTGGCAAGAATTGGCCATGCAATGCAGTGGTTTGGCAGAGCAAGGTCGAATTGGTGAATCATTGAAACTTCTAGAACAAAATCTTGAATCATTGCCAAAGCCCCTGCAAGATTGGCGCATCATGGCGGCAAAGCGGTTAAGTGTTAATCAAGCCTTGGAGAAAGTTGGCAGCGCCATATCGCGCGAAATTGCGGCCCGGGGGTAGTTGATGATAAAACTCATTTGGCGATTTGCTTTGATCGTGGCTGCAGCCATTGCCTTTGCTTGGCTTGCTGACCGCCCCGAAAAAATTGTGATTAAATCGCCATTACGTGAAATTCAAGTTTCAATTTTAGTTGGAACCGTTGGTCTGTTGTTAGCCTTAGGGCTTGCCTATTTTATTTGGCGCTTCCTCAGTAAAATCTGGAGCAGCCCAAAAACTGTTCGAGAATCTCTGCGATTTCGCAAGCACCGCAAAGCATATGAATCACTTTCGCGCGGCATCATTGCAGCGGGTGCCGGAGACGCACAGGCGGCAGCGCGCCATGCAAGCATTGCGGGCGAGACTTTGAAGAGTGAACCCCTGGTCACTTTGCTCACAGCTCAAGCAGCTCAACTGAAAGGCGACCACGAGGGCGTGAAACGCGCCTTTGAAGATATGACAAAATCACCCGACACTGAATTGCTGGGTTTACGCGGATTGTTTGCCGAGGCAAAACAAGCGGGTGATTGGATGGCAGCACGCCAAATTGCTGAACGCGCATTGGCCAAAAATGCGCGTTTGCCTTGGGCTTCAACTGCAATTCTGCAAGTGCAAACTATGGCAAAAGATTGGGCTGCGGCTGCTGCAACAATAGCACAACAAGCAAAGTCCGGACTTTTGCCGCGTGTTGAAGGGGCCAAAAAACAGGCCATACTTTTGACAGCGCAAGCGTTGGACATAGAAGACAAAGATCGTGATCGGGCGCAGACTTTTGCCCTAGAAGCGCATCGTCACGATGCAAGCTTGGTTCCCGCCACGCTGGTTCTCGCTCGGACCTACGTTGCGGAGAGAAACCCTCGCAAGGCGCTCAAAGTTTTGCGAGACACGTGGGCTTTATCGCAGCATCCCGATTTGGCAGACATCGCCGCAAATGCCAAGCCAGATAATACCCCTGAAGAAAAATTTGAACGTGTGCGGGACCTTGTCGGCGATGCAAACAGCAGTATTGAAGCCGGATTTGCGATGGCGCGCGCGGCTGTTGCTGCAAAGCGTTGGGATGTGGCGCGGTTAGCCCTCGAAAATCATAGTGTTGGACAACCACAAGCTCGTATTTGCGCTTTGATGGCGCAAATTGAAGATGCGCAGGGTGATAAGGGTCGTTCGCGTGAGTGGCTCGCCCGCGCGCTTCACGCGCCTCGTGATCCGATTTGGGTTTCCGATGGCGTGGCCTCATCGCGTTGGACACCTTTATCTCCAGTCACGGGTGAAATCATTGCCTGTGAGTGGAAGCCTCCCTTTGAACAACCGTCAGGACTGATATGGCAACCCGAAGACTCCAACGAAACGTTGCTGGAAACCGTCAAAACTAAAGCAGTTAAAGTCGAAACACAGCGACCACCGGATGATCCTGGCGTTGAAGGACTATAGTTGAAATCGCTTTGGAAACCGACTATCCAACAAAAATGGAATTTCGGCCGCTTTAGCTCAGTTGGTAGAGCACCGCATTCGTAATGCTCAAGCCCTCATATTATAGCTGAGCTGTTATCCGCAAAAATCCTGAGTTTATTAGATAAGGCGAGACTCCTGAGTAGGATAAGGTACGGCATCGGTACGCTCCCCAATTATGTATCGCCCTATTAGCTATAAAAACACATTTGCTTAGGTAGGCACATTTTCTTCGGTGACGATCGCTGGTAGCTCCAAGTTTACCATCGTACAAAGCTTCTCCAGGATAACGCTCCCCCAATACAAAATTTAAGGCACAAAGAATATTGGTTTTGCCAGCATTGTTTGGCCCAACCAGAGCCACAATATCATCTGGGGTTATATCTACCGATTTGATGGAACGGTAATTCTCGATTTTGATATGGCGTATAAGCATATGATATCAACTATCACATCTAAATGCCTGTAACTACTCTATTTACAGCCAAAAGTAGCGTCAATCAGACATAAAAGTACGAAAAAGTACG
>JAYTUV010000051.1:0-2106 GCA_043744395.1 Aestuariivirga sp. | reverse complement strand
CTCCATGTTTGATCCTATTTCTAACGCTCCGCACGCAT
The DNA here is from genome assembly GCA_043744395.1 of Aestuariivirga sp. Lineage (GTDB taxonomy): Bacteria > Pseudomonadota > Alphaproteobacteria > Rhizobiales > Aestuariivirgaceae > Aestuariivirga. The sequence goes on along the minus strand of JAYTUV010000051.1, from coordinate 2,068 downwards.
CGTTCTGGCCTTCTGTTATTCAACAGGAAAGCCGCGGCGAGCGAGTTTATGATTTGCCGTCGCGGCTTTTGCGCGAGCGGATTATTTTTATTAATGGCCCGATTGATGACCAAGTTTCGGCGTCCATCTGCATGCAACTTCTTTTTCTTGAGGCCGAAAACCCAAAGAAAGAAATCGCGATGTATATCAATTCACCCGGCGGCGTGGTGACGGCTGGCTTGGCGATTTATGATACGATGCATTTTATTCGCCCGCTGATTTCAACAACTGTGATGGGGCAGGCGGCGTCGATGGGATCGCTTCTGCTGTGCGCCGGCGAGAAGGGCATGCGCTTTGCTTTGCCACATTCGTCAGTGATGGTGCATCAGCCATCTGGCGGATATTCGGGTCAAGTGACAGATATTATGATCCATGCCCGCAATGTGGAATCGCTGAAGAAACGCTTGAACGAAATCTATGTGAAGCATACGGGCCGCACATATAAGGAAATTGAGAACGCTTTGGAGCGTGACAATTTCTTGGACGCTGAACAAGCTGTCGCCTTTGGCTTGATCGATAAAGTTCTCGAAAAGCGCCCAGAATTGAGTGATTCCAAATAGTTAAGTCATTATCTTCAGAGATTGGTGCAAAAAGTGCCAATCTCTGTGTCGCCCCAATTACAACGAATGATTAACAATCGAGGCGCAAGCTGGCTTTGAGTCGGAAAACCGGGCTATATTCAGCTCCGTAAGATGATTTCGAGTCTGCGCTAAGATTAGGAGAATAGATTGAGCAAAACACCCGTAACAGATAGCAAGAATACGCTCTATTGCTCCTTCTGTGGCAAAAGCCAACACGAAGTGCGCAAGCTGATTGCTGGGCCGACTGTGTTCATTTGTGATGAATGTGTTGAGCTTTGCATGGATATTATCCGCGAAGAAAACAAATCCTCTCTCACCAAATCAAAAGATGGTGTTCCGACGCCAAAAGAAATTCGTAAAGTTTTGGATGATTATGTGATCGGCCAAGATCACGCCAAGCGTGTTTTGTCTGTGGCTGTGCACAATCACTATAAGCGCCTGAACCACGCCACCAAAAATGGCGATGTGGAATTAGCAAAATCAAACATCTTGCTGGTGGGCCCAACTGGCTCTGGCAAAACCTTGCTGGCACAAACTTTGGCGCGCATTCTTGATGTGCCTTTCACAATGTCTGACGCCACCACATTAACCGAAGCAGGCTATGTGGGCGAAGACGTTGAAAACATCATTCTCAAATTGTTGCAAGCGGCCGACTATAATGTTGAACGCGCCCAACGCGGCATTGTTTACATCGACGAAATTGATAAGATCAGCCGCAAGTCTGACAACCCATCGATCACCCGCGACGTGTCGGGCGAGGGCGTGCAACAGGCATTGCTGAAGATCATGGAAGGTACGGTTGCATCCGTTCCGCCACAAGGCGGACGCAAACATCCACAACAAGAATTCTTGCAGGTTGATACCTCAAACATTCTGTTCATTTGTGGTGGCGCTTTTGCGGGCCTTGAGCGGATTATTTCGATGCGCTCTAAGGGCACAGGCATGGGCTTTGCAGCGACGGTGCGTGGGCCTGATGATCGGCGTATGGGGGCAGTGCTTCGCGAGCTTGAGCCAGAAGATTTGTTGAAGTTTGGTTTGATCCCCGAATTTGTGGGCCGCTTGCCGGTTGTGGCCACGCTGGAAGATTTGGATGAGGTGGCACTTGTTGAAATTTTGACAGGGCCAAAGAACGCCATCGTCAAGCAATATCAGCGCTTGTTTGAAATGGAAGGCGTTAAGCTGACCCTTGCTGATGAAGCGCTGAAATCCATCGCGCGCAAAGCAATTGACCGCAAGACCGGTGCGCGTGGTTTGCGCTCTATCATGGAAACAATTTTATTGGATACCATGTATGATCTGCCCGGCATGGACGGCGTTGAAGAAGTGGTGATCTCGAAAGAGGTTGTGGACGGTGAAGCCAAGCCGCTTTTGATTTATGCTGATCGTGACTCCGAAAAAGCCGAGAAGAAATTGCCGGCATCAGCTTGAAAATTAAGGGGTTGAAACCG
>JAYTUV010000050.1:0-8129 GCA_043744395.1 Aestuariivirga sp. | reverse complement strand
GCATACCTTGCGATGGGCCTGAACTTTGATCCCAAAACCTACGGGGCTTTAACAGAACTGCAACCATCTCTAAACTATGCCAAAGTGACATCAGCCTTAATAGCGTCGGTCAGCTCCGCACTGCATCAGACCTCACATTCTTAACACTGCGGCGAGCAAGTTCGGCCGTTGCGTGTTCAATCTCAGATAAGGTGCGAGATTTGTTCCAGCCCAACTCTGCGGCAGCAATTTTTGATGTTTCTTGAATTGTCTCTGGTGTGAGCAAGCCTTCCATCGTGATTGCTGTGCGGCGCAAAAGCAAGTCTGCGAGATGGCGCACGTTTTCGTTGGCGCAGATATAGGCAATCTCTCCAGAGCTATAGCTGGGTAATGATGACAACGGACGGTCTTGAGCTGTTGCCGCAAATTCCTGAACGGCCAGTGCTTTGGTGCCATAGCGATTTAAAAGCTCGTCGCCGCGTTTTCCAATTTTGTTGACCATTGCGTTGCGGCTGTTGTCATCGCGAGGATAATCGCGTCCGCCACCAATAGGCATTTCAACTGTCGAAACCGTGCGTGCTTTGCCAAGCAACGTTAGCACCGCATCACATGATTGTTCAGAAAATGCGCGGAACGTCGTCCATTTACCGCCAATCAGTGATAAGACGGGAACATTTGTACCCGGCAATGTGTCACGGCCGATGCTGTGATCGCGCGAGACATCACCAATGTCTTTGCCATTGGCTCGGGGCAGGGGCCGAACGCCCGAATACGTCAAGATCACATCATCGCGTGTGAGTTTGATATCTGGGAAAATTTCGCTAACAGCTGCCAAAAGATAATCCGTTTCCTCAGCACTGCAATGCGCAAGGTCAGGATCTTTCTGAGCCAGATCGGTGGAGCCTACAAGCACGTTACCAAAAAACGGATAGAGCAAATTAAAACGCCCATCCTTGCAGCCGAAATACATCATGCGGCCTTGGGTTGCTTCTAGCAGGCCTTCATGCTTCACGATAACATGCGCACCCCGTGAGCCGCCCATATAGCTGGAAGCAATACCAAGACCGTCATTCACCTTGTCGATCCAAGCGCCACTAGCATTGATCACAACGTCCGCTGTGATCACGTCAGTCTCTCCCGTAACAAGATCTTTAAGTGTAAAATTTCCTTGTTTTGGCTGCTCAAGCACTTCGGTATAGGTGCGAAGCGAACTCTTTGGTTGCGCCGCAAGGCCATCGAGCACAAGTTCCAAACCCAAACGCTCGGCATGGGTAACCCGGCCTTCGTAATAAAGTCCTGCCGCCACAGCCTGTTTCGTGATTGCCGGAAATTCCTCGCGCAGTCTGTTCTTGCCAAAAAATCGGTGATCGGGAAGGGCCTTCACCTTGCGATTATAAAAATCATAAATGCGCAGACCGATTTCAATAAGCAAAGCGCCGCGCTCTTTGATGCGCGCTTTAAAACCAAGATAGCCCAGAAATCCATCTTTCAATCCTGCAAACCAAGAGTTGACTGGAAACACAACTTCTAGCGCTTTCACATAATGTGGAGCATTATTCAGCAGGCGGTTTCGCTCCATGGCGGACTCGCGCACCAGCCGGAATTCATTGGTCTCAAGATATTTGATACCGCCATGAATCAAACGCGATGGTGCAGCACTAGCCCCACTGCACACATCCACGCGGTCAATTAAAACACAATCAACACCTTGCAAGCAAAGGTCACGAAACGTGCCGCAGCCATTAATGCCTGCGCCAATGATGAGAACGGAGTAGTGTGATTTCGTTTTATCAATTAATTTTTCTGGCATTTCAAAACTCTGTTAAATAATTCAAATTTTATTGGTAACTTCTTGTGTGTCAGGCCTTAGTTGGACGCCGGCCAAAAGCAACTGCAAGTATGATAAGACCGCCTGCAATCATGTTTTGTTCGCTGACATCCAAACCCATGATGATCAACCCGTTGTTGATGGTGCCGATCAGCAATGCGCCCACAAATGTGCCGATGATCGTGGCTTTTCCGCCGAAGAGACTTGTACCACCAAGAATGACAGCCGCAATTGCTGCAAGCTCTGCACCGCCGCCGAAAGTATATCGTGCCGTCTGCATCATGCCGGAATAGAGAAGACCAGCCAAAGCGCCCGCCACGCCGCTGATAAGAAAGCAATAGGTTTTGATACGTTTGGTTGGAACGCCTGAATAGCGCGCCGCCACAGGATTGCCGCCAGTTGCCAGCACCTGACGACCAAAAGCCGTATAGCGCAAAACAATGTGGCCAATGATCACGACCACAATCGACCAGAGAAATAAAGAAGGAAATATGCCCAAGGTGCCGCCACCAAAAATAGTGTTGAAGATGTCGCTGGCGATAGGCACCGGCTTTGTATAGGTCAGCCGCATGTCGAGGCCGCGGATCAGTTGCATAGAGCCAAGCGTAACAAGAAACGACGGAATGCCTACGATGGTTACGAAGAAACTGTTGAGACCGCCAACCGCAAGCCCGCTGATCACCGCAAAAATAAGTGCGATGGGCATACCGTAACCGGCCTGCATGGTAAGTGCGGCAACAAGCGCTGCTAATGCTGCTGATGATCCAATCGATAAATCAAGTTCACCAGCTGCAATGACGAAGGTCATTGCAATCGCCATGATGGCAATCATCGATGTGGTGCGAGTGATGTTGAACAGGTTGGCGACGGTCAAAAATCCTTTGTCACCAATCGTGAATGCGAAAAACACAAGCACAATCGCAAAGAAAATATAGACCACGAAATCGCGCCATTGGAATGTCGATGGCCTCTTGATAGGCGTGACAACCGGCAAGCTTGCGCCTGATTCAACCTTGGACTGCATGGTGTAAAACCTCTTCAGAAGCGATGTTGTGGCGGTCAAGCTCATTCACAAGTTTGCCGTCGTGCAGAACCAGAACGCGGTCACTCATAGCCAGCAGTTCCTCAAACTCAGACGAAATCACCAGAAAGGCGGTGCCTTTATCAGCAAGGCTGCGCACAGTTTCAACGATATCTGATTTAGCGCCGATGTCGACACCAACTGTAGGCTCATCAAGGATCAGCAGTTTTGGGTTACGCACAAACCACTTGGACAGAACAACTTTTTGCTGGTTGCCACCTGAAAGACGATTGACGATCTGCTCGGCACCCTCAGCTTTAATTTTCAGCCACGTGATAAATTCAGACACCTTTTTTGCAGCGCCGCTTTCGGCAACAAAAGGACCCTTCTGAAATTGAGACAAATTTGGCAGCATAAAATTTTCAGTAATACTATGATCAAGCACGAGCCCCTGGATGCGCCGATCTTCAGGCACGAGGGCTACGCCTACTGCCATCGCTTCTTGGGTCGTGCGAATAGACTTTCCCTCGAAGCGAATTTCACCCGAGTCTGGGGGGCTAACGCCAAATATCGCTTTAGCAATTTCTGTCCGACCGGAGCCCATTAACCCAGCAAGTCCAACAATTTCGCCAGCCTTGATGGAAAAAGACACATTGTTGAACTCACCAGCCTTTGAAATGTTTTTCACTTCGAGCAACGTCTCGGCCCGTGCTGGCACAGCGCGTTCACGCCATTGTAGTGTGGCACCGGTTCCAGAACCCAGCATGGCGTCCACGAGGTTCTGCATGGAAACGGCCTTGCACTCATCGGTCAGAACAATTTTACCGTCGCGCATCACCGTCACGCGGTCACAGATTTCAAAAATCTCCGACATGCGGTGAGAAATATAGACAATCGAAATTCCGCTTTCGCGCAAACGTCGAACGATGCGGAACAGTGTTTCTGTCTCATGATCGGAGAGCGACGACGTTGGTTCGTCCATCACCAAAATTTGCGCGTTCTTGGACAGTGCCTTGGCGATCTCGACCATCTGCTTGGCACCCGTGCTGAGATCTTCAACCCGAACATTGGGATCAATATCTTCACCCAGATCCTTTAAAATAACCCGTGAGCGCTTTATAGTTTCACGGTCGCTCAACAAAAAGCCTTTGCGTGGCTCGCGGTTGAGGAAAATATTTTGTGCCACTGTAAGTGTGGGCACCAGGCTGAGTTCTTGAAAGATCATTGCCACACCAGCGGCTTCGGCTTCGCGCGGCGTAACGATTGCGTGTTCTTTGCCATCGATCAGAATAGAGCCATTGTCCCGGCTGTAAATGCCGGTGAGAACTTTCATCAGCGTAGATTTGCCAGCGCCATTGCCACCCATCAATGCGTGTACTTCGCCTTTCCGCAGAGAAAAAGACACTTGCTTTAGAACGGGGATGCCAGCGAATGTTTTGTTGACGTCGCGCATCTCAAGAGCATTTGTGATTGTCATCTTCTCACTACGAACTTGTCCGGGAAATAGATTTGGCCAGCGCATATGTACGCTGGCCAGTTTTGCACAATTACTTCTTCAAATCAGCTGCCATTTCTGCTGGCAGCTCTTTGCGGTAAATTGTTTTGTAAGATTCAGCCAAGTTCGCGCGGTTAACGGCAAGCGGTGGCACCACAACATATGGAGGTGTCTGTTCGCCAATCAACGCAAGCAAACCAACCTTGGCTTCGGCAACACCTTGATCATAAGGGCGTTGCGAAGAGATGCCTGCGATGAAGCCATTCTTGGCCATATTTGCTGCAACGATCTGGTCAAAATTTTCGTTAGCAATCTTGAAGTTTGCTGGGGCTAGACCTGCTGTCTTGGCAGCAACTTCAGCACCCATGGCTGGAATGCTCCACGAAGCATACATGCCTTTCAGATTGGGGTAACGTGCAAGAACGGCTTGAGCCACTTCTTGACCCTTGTTTGGGTTGTCGTGACCAGCAGCAGCCACCAACTTAACGTCGGGATATTTTGCCATCAGACGAGCAACGAAGCCAATGTAACGCAAGTTGGTCACATAGAAATCATTCGCAAAATACATTGCCGCAACGTCGCCCTTGCCGCCAATCGCCTTTGCAAGCTCGTCAGCTATATACATGCCGAGTGCAAGATTGTCAGATGACACGATAGACACATAGTCTTTACCAGGGTTCATACCATCAACAGCTTGATCGATGAATACGACCTTGGAACCAGCAGCAGCGAGCTTCTTGAATGCAGATGCTGTTGTTTGACCGTTGAGCGGAATGGATACAACGAGGCTTGGTTTTAAAACAGCAATCGTATCAAGATCCGAAATTTGGCGCGCGTCATCCCAATCAGCATTGGTTTCTGCAACAACTTTAACATTATACTTTGCGAAAGTTTCTTTGAGGCCGATGAGCTGTTCAGAAGCCCAGTCATCGCCCAGCCAGCCCATAGAAAGTCCGACGGTGAAATTTCCGGCCTTGATCTTGGCGGCTTGTTCATCAGTGATTTGGATCGATGAACCCAGCACGCCCACTTCGCCGCGTTGACCATCGCTCACCACAGTATTGGAAAGATCGTCAATTTTAGCAAGTTCAAGGGTCTTGGCCGATGGCGGTTGATACCAAAGCGGCTGCTTGATGTCTGCTGCAATGTTGTCAGCAGCAAAAGCACTGATTGAAAGTGTTGAGCATGCTAAAACGAAAGCCATGCCCTTCATAATATTGCGTCTGTTCTGTTTCATGTTTCCTACTCCTGTTTGATGTTTAGGTTTAATAACGACAAGAAAATCAACGCTTCAGCATGAATTCGCGAAGCATTGTTGCAAGTCGCTGTTCTGCTTCCCACGCGAGGCTGTGGCCGCATTCCTGAAAAATCTCCGCGCGCTCAACCCCATTTGAAACTTTGCGCATTTGGTCTTCGACCAGCGGCCCAAAGAATTCAGGCGCACCCACTGTCATGATGGGAAGCGTGAGTTTAGTCTTTTTCAGTTCTTTGTTGATGCGCGCATTCTTTAAGCCCGCGCGATATGTTTCAAGGCAACCACGCAAGCCGCCGGGGGCTGCAAGACGCGCAATCCATTCTGAGATAGCTTCGTCTGAAATAGCATTCGGGTTCCAAGTTTCAGCCTTGATCCAGAATTCCCAAAACTCACGCTCTTTTCCAGTGATCAACATTTCGGGCAAATGTGGGATCCAGAAAAACGGAATATGCCAGACCCAAACACCTTGCTGGCGATATTGCGCAGATATATTGTCTGGCGTAAATTGCGACCATTCTTCTAGGCCTTCGCCCGAGAGCAGCATTTCACAAAATGAAAGTGTCTTAACGCGCTTACGTTCGGTGGCAGCCAGCGCATAGGCAAATTCAGCACCGCGGTCTTCACCGTGCAAATGGAAAGTATCATGACCCAAAAATGTCATCAGCTCTGCCATGTCTTTGGCGTTTGTGAGCGAGTCATAACCTTCTTCGGCAGGTGGCTTGTCGGTATAGCCAAAGCCTCTAAGATCGGGCGCCACCACAGTGAAATGTTCAGTGAGCAATGGAAACAGTTTGGCCCAATAGAAATTTGTTTTCGGCGTTCCGTGCAAAAGCAACAGTGGTTCACCCTTGCCAGCAGTTACATAATGCATGCGGATGCCATTCACGCGGGCGCGACCGTGTTTTACAGCATTGCCGCTATGATCAAAAATCTCGGCCATCGGAACCCTCCCAGCGGACATTCGTTTTTTATTTTGAATATTTGTGCAACGACTATGTATGTTTGTCAATACAAAATTAGACTTGTTCATCTCTGCGGTGCTGTCGCATTTCGAAGCGACCGAAAAACAGACGTAATTCTACCAAAGAAGCTCTATCGGTGAAAGACACCTACTTTTTTTGATTGATTTTTTATTTATTGGATTGACTTTTGTTCATTTTCTGATGAGTTTGCTGAAAACTTAGAAAAAATAAAAATGGGAGAAACACACGTGGCCACCGCACTCGATAAATATGCAGATATGAAGCCCCATTGGGATGATCCAGTTTTGATCGAATCTCATCAGAATGGCGTGCGCACAAAGCAGATGAATCCGAATACGCCGATCAGCGATGACGAGCTTTATGAAGATGCTATTCGTTGTTGGGATGCGGGTGCCTCCGCTATTCACGATCACAATTCAAACTTTGACCTGCAAGGCAAAGAAGCCTTTGATGATTACATGAAGGTTTGGGGCCGCATTTTAAAGGCGCGTCCAGACATGATCTGGTATCCGACCACGTGCAACAACATCTTGGTCAAGCCGGAACATTGCGGACTTGAGCATGTCGATTACCTCAACAAACATGCCAATGTGCAGATTGCCGTGGTGGACACCGGCATCGACCAGTTCGTGATTGACGAAGACGCGCAAGGCAATTCAGTTGGCCGCGCCTATGGCTGGGATCTGACGCAAGTTGCCAAGCAGGTAGAATTCTGCCGCAAGCGCGACATTGCCATGATCTGGGGTGTTTATGAGCCCGGCCACTTGCGCGTTGCGCGTCACTATGTTGACCGCGGAATGTTCTCCAAAGGCACCAACTGGGATTTCTACTTCGTCGGAAAATATGGCCTGACGTCGACAAAGCCCATCGGCACTTGCGGCATGGAGCCGTCGCTTGAAGCGCTCTATTATTATTTGAGCATGATTGATGAGGCCAAGCATAAGTTGCCTTGGTTCATCTCAATCTGGGGTGAAGGCGATTATGATTATCGCCCGCTGATGAAGCGCGTCATTGAGCTTGGCGGCCACATTAAAACTGGCCTTGAATTGCAGTACAGCCCAAACCGCAATCCTACAAACCTTGAACTTCTTCAAGAAGCCCAAGCTATCGCCCGGGAAGTAGGACGGCCAATTGCGACGCAAGCCGATGCGCGCCGCATCCTCAATATTACATAGTTGAACTCAGCGCGCGGCTGAATGAGGCCGCGTGCCATGAAAAGTCTGCGTCATGTCTGTTGTTGAACTCTCAGAACATATCAAGACACGTGTGGCATGGCTTTATTTTGTAGAGGGCCTGACCCAGGACGAAATCGTTTTGCAGTCCGGACTTAGCCGTTCGCTCGTGCTGCGCATCATTGCGGCTGCAAGGCAAGATGGCACTGTACAAATCCTGGTTACGACCAAGCTTTCAAAATGTGTCGAACTTGAGCGCGCATTGGAAGAAAAATGGGGGCTGACGGAAGCAATAGTCATTCCAGAACCGCAAGTTCCAGAGCAAACGCACGCGATTTTGGGCGTGCAGCTCGGCTCCTATCTTTCACGCACCATCACCAACCACACAACAATTGG
>JAYTUV010000049.1:0-8134 GCA_043744395.1 Aestuariivirga sp. | reverse complement strand
AAACTTCTTCGTGGCCAAGATGATCAAATTAAAACATTAAAGCTAAGCGCAGGAACCCTGAATGTGTTCCGCGGCAAGAACACGGCCCACAAAGTTTCGACTATAAAAGGCAACCGTGAACGAATGATCGCAGTCTTCAGTTATTTTGACAAACCGGGCGTGGTTTTTACCAAGGAAGATCAGACTGGATTTTATGGGCGGTGCGCTTAGCTCCGCATCCGCTCGCCCTTTGGATCAAACAGCGGTTCATGCACAATTGAAGCCTTTTTCATTTCTCCGATGATCTCAATTTCAAAACCAGTCTCATCTACCAGTTCTTTCGGCACATAACCTTGCGCCATTGATTTGTTGACCGTGTGCGCAAAGCCGCCAGATGTGACCCAACCTACAACTTTGCCCTTATGCCAAATGGGTTCATCGCCCAGAACATCAGCGTCACCCGCTTCGACCACCATTGAAACACGGCGCAATTTACCGCCCGTTTTTTTCTCTTCCGCAGCAGCATCCCGCCCAATAAAATCATTTTTGGTGAGATCAATAAAGCGGCCCATATCCGCTTCAAAACCACCGTAAATTGGTCGAAGCTCGCGGTACCATGTGGGAAAGTTTTTTTCCAATCGCATCGTCAGCAGAGCACGCATACCAAAATGCACGATGCCGTGTGCCTTGCCGGCTTTCATAATGCCATCATAAAGTCTGCGCTGATATTCTGGCCGTACCCAGATTTCATAACCCAAGTCGCCCGTATAGGTTACGCGGTTGACGAGTGCTGAAACATTGGCCACGTCCATTTTCCGGTGGTCCATAAATTTGAAACCAGTATTCGAAACATCTTCGTCAGTCAAAGCCTGCAACACATCGCGTGATTTTGGTCCAGCGATGGAAAGTCCAACGAGATTCATATCAAGACGTTCTATTATCACGCTGCCGTCAGTGGGTAAATGCTGTTCAAACCAGCGCATGTGATACTTCTGCGCCTGCGAAGAACCCCACATATAAAACACATCATCAGCAGCCTTGGCCAAGGTGAAATCGCCAATCAATTTGCCAGCAGGGTTGAGCATTGGCGAAAGGATCATGCGACCAATCTTTGGCATTTTGTTCGTCAAAATATGCGAGAGAAAAGCCTCAGCACCGACGCCAGTGAATTTATATTTTGCAAAGTTCGCAATCTCGGTCACGCCCACACCATTGCGAGTGCCAAAAACTTCGGCCTTCACATGTACAAAATCATTGGAGCGATGGAACGAAACAATATCCTTCGGCGTCACACCTTTTGGCGCATACCACAGGGGCGTTTCCATGCCCCAGCTATCGCCCATTACAGCGCCTTGCGCGAGCAAAACATCATAAAGCGCGGTCGTTTGTTGTGGCCGTGCTGCGGGCAACTCTTCATTCGGAAAGCGAATAGAAAAACGCTTTGAATAATTTTCGCGCACTTTTTCATTGGTGTAACTGCGCGTCGCCCATTCGCCAAAGCGAGAAACGTCCATGGCCCAAACATCAAAGCCCGGATCATTGTTCACCATCCATTGTGAGAGTGCCAGACCAACGCCGCCACCCTGGCTAAAGCCCGCCATTACGCCGCAAGCGCACCAGAAATTTTTAACGCCTTGCACAGGCCCAACCAGCGGATTGCCATCTGGCGTAAACGTAAATGGCCCATTGATAACTTTTTTAATGCCAGCTCGCGCCAATGCCGGAAAATGCTTGTAACCCATTTCTAAATTTGGTGCGATCCGGTCGAGGTCCGGTTGCAGCAATTCTCGGCCAAATTCCCAAGGCGTTTGTTTCGGCTGCCACGGTCTGCAATCTTGCTCATATGTTCCAAGCACAAGTCCGCCACGTTCTTGGCGCATGTAAATTTCAGATTTGAAATCGATAATATGTGAAATTTCTTTGCCGTGTTCTTTGTTATAGGCCACCACTTCCGGCACTTCATCAGTCACCAGATACATGTGCTCCATGGCCAACACGGGAAGTTCAATCCCGACCATACGGCCCACTTCTCTTGCCCAAAGCCCACCGCAGTTCACCACATGCTCAGCATGAATGTTGCCCTTGTCAGTGATGACGTCCCATGATCCATCAGGGCGGTGGTTAAGCTCTTGCACCCGTGTGCCTTGATAGATTTCCGCGCCACCAATACGTGCTGATTTAGCATAGGCATGGGTTGTGCCTTCTGGATCAAGATTGCCATCCGCCGCATCCAGCATTGCGCCATAAAACTGCTTTTCATCAAACAGGGGGTTCAGCTTCTTGGCATCACTGAGGGATAATAATTCGGTTTCGAGATTAAGATAGCGCGCCCGCGCATGGGCCATCTTCAACCATTCCATGCGCTCTTTGGTGTCGGCCAAAAACAAACCGCCAGAACGATGAAGTCCGCAAGATTGACCAGAAATCTTCTCCAGTTCATCATAGAGCGCAATCGTATAGCCCTGTAGCTTGGCCACATTGGGATCGCCATTCAGCGTATGAAATCCGCCAGCGGCATGCCAAGTTGAACCAGAGGTCAGAATATCGCGCTCAACCAGAACCACATCTTTCCAGCCCGCCTTGGTTAGGTGATAAAGCACCGAGCAGCCCACAACACCGCCACCAATCACCACAACTCGTGCACTCGTCTTCATCTTATTCCTCGTTTGAAATCGTTAATCAAAACCTAAAGCCAATTTCCTCGCGCCGCAATCGTCTTTACGGTGAGTTTTACTCAACTAGGCGCGTTAGCAGGCATTAACCAAACTGTGTTGAGCTTTAGCAACGCGTTGCACCAAATCTTAACTGGCTCCCGCTAAATTCATTCGGATTGAGTAAGCGTCAAGTGGAGTTCAACAATGTCAACGCCTAGCCGTCGCGCCAGTGATCAGCTCACACCGCTTTTGTCTATTGTTGTTCCGATGTACAATGAAGAAGAGGGCACTGACTTATTCTTCAATCGCCTCACACCAGTTTTAGAAAAAATCACTGATAATTATGAAATTGTCTGCGTTGATGACGGCAGCTCAGACCGCACAATGTTCAGCCTGATGCAACATCATGCCCGCGACCCGCGCATTAAAGTGCTCAGCCTTTCGCGCAATTTCGGCAAAGATACAGCGCTCTCAGCTGGTCTTGATTATTGCCGTGGTAAAGCAGTCATTCCAATTGATGCTGACTTGCAAGATCCGCCAGAACTCATCGGACAAATGGTCGCAAAGTGGCGTGAAGGCTATGACGTGGTCTATGCGCGCCGTGGTTTCCGTGACACAGATGATGCGACAAAGCGTTTAACGGCTGGCTTATTTTACCGCATGTACAACTGGATTGCCGAAGTGCGCATTCCTGACAACACTGGCGATTTTCGTTTGATGGACCGCCGCGTGGTTGAAGCGGTAAAGCACATGCCAGAAAAAACCCGCTTCATGAAGGGTATGTTCGCTTGGGTTGGCTTCAAGCAAGTTGGCATTGAATATCGTCGTGAGGCGCGTGCTGCTGGAACAACAAAGTGGCGCTATTGGAAACTGTGGAATTTTGCCATTGACGGAATTACCGGTTCGTCAACAGTTCCTTTACGTATTTGGACTTATTTCGGTGGCGCAATGGGCGTGTTCGCATGTTTCTATGCAACTTGGCTTGTGGCGCACACCATCATCTTTGGCGTTGACGTTCCAGGCTATGCGTCAATGATGTGCGCGGTTCTGTTTTTGGGTTCGCTCAATATCATGGCCACGGGCATTTTGGGCGAATATGTTGGGCGTATCTATTCGGAAGTGCGTAATCGTCCGCTCTATTTGGTGAGTGAAACGCGCGGGATTGAATTTCAAGGGGATAACAAATGGAACGAACCGTCTATCACCGCCTCGATCAACTCGAAGGTCAACATTGGTGGTTCGCAGCGCGCCGCAAGATCTTAAAAAGCGTCATCGCAAGGTTCGCGCCTAAAAAGGCTGATCTGCGGGTGATGGAAGCAGGTTGCGGCACTGGCGGCAATTTGCAAATGCTGGCGAAATTTGGAAAGCTCGAAGCCTTCGAACTTGATGACGAAGCCCGCGCCATTGCCAAAAGAAAATTGCCAATGGACATCAAGCGCGGCATGTTGCCAGATGATATTCCCTATCGAGCTGAAAGTTTTGATGTGGTTGTGGCTTTCGACGTTATCGAACACGTTGAACATGATGTGAAAAGCCTTGCAAGTTTGGCTAAGCAATTGGCTCCCGGTGGCCGCTTTATCATGACGGTTCCGGCCATGCCTTGGCTTTGGAGCAAGCATGATGAAACCCATCACCATTTTCGCCGCTACACGAAAACATCGTTGAATGAAACTTTGCTCGAAGCTGGAATGCGCCCAATTCGTATCAGCTATTTCAATACGCTGCTGTTCCCTGCCATTGCTGGCTTGCGCATGCTGCGCAAAGCTCTGGGCGTCAAAGAAACCGCCGATGATGCTATGCCATCAAACTTTATCAATGGCGTGTTGAAAAGCGTTTTTGGCTTTGAAAGCAATTGGGTGGGTCGCTTAAACATTCCATTTGGCGTGTCTTTGCTTGCCGTAGCTGAAGCGGCCCCAACAACTCCGGCCGCTGAAACAAATGAAAAATCCAACGATCCTAAATGGTCAAAATTTGTTCCGGCAATGGCCAAAGTCAATCAGACAAACATTGCTCAAATATTCAAATTTGGAGTTGTAGGGATAACGGCAACTTTGGTACATGTTTTGACTGCACTTTATATGCACGACGTTGTCGGCCTCTCGCCCATGCGCTCAAACTTCATTGCATTTCTCGTTGCTTCAAGCCCATCTTATCTCGGCAACTGGCTTTGGACATTCAACCAGAACGGCACAGCGGCCCACACCTTTCCACGCTTCATTGCGCTCAGTGGTTCGTGCTTTTGTTTAAGTCAGGCTCTGGTTTATACAACAGTTGAGATTATGGGCTTTCCAATGTGGCTTAGCATGTTGCCAGTGGTGTCAATTGTCCCTGCAGTCAGCTATTGGCTGAGCAGAACCAAAATCTTCAGGCCGATGAAACAGGCCACTTAAGTTCGGGACAGCCGCCATGAAGTCTGTAAAAATTGTGGCGATTGTTGCAGTGCTTTTTGCCGCCCAGATCTTCATTCGCTTTCGCTCCGAACTGGTTTCGGATGCGGCGTGGTATCTTTATGTTGCAGACGGCTTGTTGCAAGGCAAAACCCTTTATCAAGACTTCATCGAAGTAAATCCGCCTCTCGGCATCTGGCTCACTGTGCCGATCGTGTGGATCGCAAACATGGTTTCGATAAGCTCCATTGTCGCAATGTGGTTATGTGTATTCGCGTTGATTGCGCTAAGTCTGACTTTCATAAACCGATATCTTCGCATCAGTGGACTAGTACCTGAAAATAAACGCGCTTATTTCGTCATTTCCATTGCTGCAGCGCTTTTATTTCTGCCGACAGAGGATTTTGCTGAGCGTGAACATTTTCTGGTGTTATTATTTTTACCTTGGTTGTTTCTGCGTCTCATTGAAAAATCCGAAAGCAAAGTCGGAGGCGCCGAACGATTCATAGTCGGCATATGCGCGGGCGCCGCCATTTGCCTTAAGCCGCAAGCCATTGGCGCGCCGTTATTCGTAGAGCTCGTTTTGCTTTACCAAAACCGGAATTTTACAAGGCTCATATCGACAGAAAACATTGGAGCAGTATTTTTTGCATTGTCCTATGCTGCTGCAATTTATGTTTTCACCCCTATCTACATCACCGAAATAATTGGTTTGGCGACCAAAGCCTATTTGCCATATGGCGGTGAATCCGCCTTTGCAATTTTTTACATGGTCGCATGGGCACTTGCCATGTTCCTTGTCGCAATCTGTCTGCGCCGCATTATGGCGGCTTTTCACCAGAATACTATTTTGTTTGATGTCGTGTTGGCTGCTTCAATCGGCTTCCTGCTATCCTACTTTATCCAAGGCAAAGGGTTTTTCTATCAATGCATGCCAGCCAATATTTTGATATTCATGGCTTGCAGTTGGGCCGCAATATCGATCCTATTCGACTCCAAAAAATTAAATTTCGCATTCATGGCTTTTGCCGTTTTAACTGTGGCATTTGTCTATCAGCAGCCGCAGTCCTACGACAACATTGATCCGATGTTTGGTGACGCGCTGACAGCTGAAGCCCCCGAAGCAAAATCGATTTTTATTGCATCAACCCGCATCGATCATGCTTTCCCCTTTGTCATCAAAAAACATTTTCAATGGGCATCAAGACTTCCCTATCAATTGCTCGTTCCATATGTTGTTGAAAATGGTGAGGCAGCCACAGCGGGTAATGATCCAATTCGAAACCGCGCAGTTGAAGTGACTGTTACAGATTTGGCTAATTTCAAACCGGACGTTGTTTTTATCGTTCGGCCCGAAAGGCAAATTCACGATCCAGCCGGTCCATTTGATTATTTAAAGTTCTGGAGCACAGATCCCAGATTCGCAGACATATGGAAAAACTATCAACTGAAAACAAAAAAATATGGCTTTGACGTCTATGTATTGGCCAAGCCGTAAGAAGGGTCTCACAAATTGCAACGCTTTATATGTCTGAGTGCTATCGCCGCTTTGTTTGCTTTCCAGTTTTATTTGCGATTCCAGGCCGAACTTGTTCAAGACTGCGCTTGGTTTATGCACGTCGCTGACCAATTGCTTAAAGGCAAAGTCCTTTATGTCGATATTTTTGAGGTGAATCCTCCCTTGGGCATGTGGATGATGGTCCCCATTGTCTGGTTTGCCGAAAAATTTAATTTTGATCAATCAGCCACCATCGTCATCATTATACTTTTGGCAAGTGCTGCAATGCTGGCCATGTGCAATCGATACCTGAAGCTGAACAATCAGATCACCGACGGTGCCCGACTATTGATGGTTGCTTTTCTAGCGCTGGGCATTTTGTTCATGCCCATGATTTTCTTTGCCGAGCGTGAACACTTTATGGTTCTGTTTTTCTTACCTTGGGTCTTCCTGCGCTTGGCCAATCCAAAGCAATCTCAGGTTAAAATCTGGGAGCGCATTTTAGTCGGTGTCTTTGCAGGTGCTGCCATTTGCATAAAGCCACAAGCCATCGTTGCTCCGGCTTTGCTTGAAATCGTGATCTATTTGCACCGCCGCAAATTCACCGAAATATTCGCATTCGAAAATTGGGGAGCAGGGGTATTTGCGGTTCTGTATGCACTATCAATATTCATTTATGCGCCCGCATTTTTCACAGAAATGTTGGGCATCGGCACCAAAGCCTATGTGCCTTTCTTTGGCTACCCGTTTTTCGTCAGCCTATTTGATGCGCGTTTCACACTTCCTGCATTGGTTATCGGGGGTGCCATCCGTTACCGATTGTCACTTCTGAAAGCGAATACGTTTTTTCTTGACGGCTTTTTGGCAACAGCAATTGGTTTTGCACTTTCCTTTTTCATCCAAATGAAAGGTTTCGCTTATCAAATTATGCCAGCCGACATTCTTGCATGTTTTGCAGCAGCATTTGGTGCCATCCAGCTGTGGCAGATTGATCGCAAGATTTCAGTTCATGCATTTGGTGTGATGGCCATTCCCGCAGTTTTGTTGTTATCTCAGCCGCAGACATCTTCTATTGATCTGGAAGCCATGGACTTCATTATGAAGACGAGTGCGCCTGAAGCCAAATCTCTGTTCGTCGCATCAACGCGCATGACAGACTCATTTCCATATGTCCAAAAACGTAATCTCATTTGGGCCTCCCGCCTGCCCACCCAGTGGCTCACACCCTATGTCGATCAAAAATGGAGTGGCGGCGAACTTCCAAAAGATGACGTGGTGCAGAAGGCGCTTGATTGGACGGTGACAGACTTGGAAACATTCAAACCTGAAATCGTTATGATCGACAATACGAACACCCAGATATTCGTTCAAAGCGGTCATTTCGAATATCTTAAGTTCTGGGCAAATGACCCAAGATTTGCGGCCATCTGGAAAAATTATAAACTCACATCAACTAAATATGGCTTCGATGTCTATGTTCTCAGCAAGTCATAAAAAAGCCCCGCATTGAGCGGGGCTCAGACTGCTGACAAACCTCTGGCGTAAGCTGGAGGTTTGTGATTCAAAGTGGGATGCTCAAATCACCCAGCGCCGAACAAACCGCCCTTGAGATTGTC
>JAYTUV010000048.1:0-29882 GCA_043744395.1 Aestuariivirga sp. | reverse complement strand
GGATGTGATGCATATGCTCCCTCAGCCGCGATCAATCTCTGCCTGCGTCACGGTATAGACATAGGTAAACGTGACCGCTGCACCGGGCGCCAATGTTGTCCATATGCCGTCATTCGCAGTTCCGTCTGGTGATGCTGCCGCTCCCAGCGGGCCTGGCGTGGTCAGTGTTTCATTCTTGATGCCAATTGCTCCAATCGGAACCAACACAGCTGGCGTGCCGTGCAAATCACTGACTTTCACATTCTGCATGGCAACATTGCCAATGTTCGACACCACGTAACTGTAGGTGATGACCTGCCCCAACACCACTGGAGTCGTGGATGTGGAGTAACTCTTTGTAATAGAGAGGCTTGGCGTCGGCGTGCCATTGTTGGTGATGGTGCAGCTCACAGCATCGCCGCCCTTGGCCGTGAAGCTGATCGGCAGCGAAGTTATAGTTGCCACATTCGTGCCCGTTGGATTGCCATTGCTGCAGACGATTGTTTTTGAATACCCGCCAATCAGTGAAGCAGATCCTGCAGCCATTGCTTCGTTAAGTGCGTAAGCGGCATTGACCGTGCCCGTGAAGCTGAGTGCCGCTGACGTGATGGCAGCACCTGCTCCCGTTGTTGTCACGGCTGCTGGTGCGCCTGTGCCCGTCACACTCAAAGAAAACTGATCCGCCGCTGCCAATCGCCCCGAAGCCGCCAATGCCTTTTGAAGGCTGATCGTGGGCGCATTGCCAGCATTGGTGAATGTGCAATTGATCTGGGCTGCAGGTAATATATTGGCGGCAGGTATGGCAATTAACTGGCCAGTCAAAGTGCCAAATGTGCTCGGGTTTCCCGTCACGGCTGAGTTTGCATCAGTACATGTAGCACCCGCAATTGTGAAAAATGAATTGGCACCCTCAGAAATCTGAACGATTGAATTTAAGGTGCTCACGTTAGCGGCCGCAGGTGTTGAGGGAGCTGCGGTTCCAATCGTCGAAGTGGTGATTGCGGTCGGAGCCGAAGCCAGATTTGAAACCGAAAAGCTAAACGGCCCCCCTAGCCCACCCGTTGTGATTTTTTGCACGGTTACGGTTGCTGGCTTGGGTGTATTTGTGATCGTACAATTGATTTGAGCAGCAGGCAAAACATTGGAGGCAGGCACGGTCAACATATTGCTTGCAAGGCTGCCAAAGCTTGCAGGGTTGCCTGTAAAGCTGGCGTTTGCATCCGTGCAACTGGCCGACGTTGCGTTGAAGCTTGCATTGACTGCCTCGGTGATTTGCACTTGCGTGTTCGCCGCACTTACTTGAATTGCTGTTGGGGCCACGGGTGCTGCAGTCGCCGCGGCAGTGGTTGTGATGTTGGCCAATCCTCCAGCCAAATTTGTAGCCGTAAATGTAAATGGCCCACCAAATGAGCCTGAGGTGATTTTTTGCAAAGCCAGTGTCGGCGGCTTTGGCGCATTTGTGAACGTACAAATAATCTTTGCAAACAGTTTCAAGTTAACCGCAGGAACCGTGATGGTGCTTCCCGCCAATGTGCCAAAACTTGCCGGATTGCCAGTTGTTCCCGCGTTCGTGTCGGTGCAAGCCCCGCTCGACAAGGTGAAGTTGGTGTTGGCCGCTTCAGTCAAAGTCACCGGATTAGCGCTGTTTGATACGGTGTTGTGGATGGGCGTAACGGGAGCCGCAGTTCCGGCAGTCGCGGTTGTAATATTCGGAGGAAGGCCCGTTAGGTTTGTCGCCGTGAAACTGAAAGGCCCGCCTATAATACCCGTGGTCACTTTTTGGATTGCAACGACAGGAATGGCGGGATTGACTGTGTTCGTAATGGTGCAGTTAATTTGCGCCTTGGCGCGTATGTTCGCAGCAGGAATGGTCAGCACTGTGCCAGCAAACGTTCCAAAACTCCCCGCAGGATTTCCCGATGCCACAGCATTCGCATCTGTGCAACTGGCCGCTGTGAGCGTAAAATTGACAACCGCAGGTTCGGTAATTGTAACTGTCGTGCCCGTGGCGTTGGCTAAAATGGGAGCTGCAACTGTGGGATAAGCTGTGGAAGTGCTCGCGGTGGTTATCGGAGCTGGGTTCGAAGCAAGGTTCGTGGCTGTAAATGTAAATGGCCCCCCTGCTGCGCCCAACGTTATCTTTTGTACCGCAACAGTGGCCACACTGGCCGTGTTGACCGTGTTGGTCATCGTGCAGGTAATCTGCGCCGCAGCCAAAACATTGGCCGCAGGAATCGTCAACACATTGCCAGCAAGCGAACCAAAGCTGGCTGGATTTCCCGTAATTGCAGAATTGGCATCCGTACATGTGGCGGCCGTCGCACTAAAATTTGCAGCGGGCGTTTCAGTGATCGTGACGGCAGTATTATAAGCAGTCACATTGATTGCCGCAGGAGAAGACGGCGTTGCTGTGTTGGCCGCCGTCGTCGTAATGGCCGTTGGGTTCGATGCCAAATTGGTTGCCGTGAAAGTAAACGGCCCGCCAATGGCAGCTGTCGCAATCTTCTGCAACGCCACGGTTGCAGCTTTTGGGGTGTTGGTGAACGTGCACGCAATCGCATCACCATAAGAGGTGGAACCAAAATTATAGCTGGTGACGGGCTGGTTGCTCGGCAGAGGTGTTGGAGAACCCGCAAACCCATTTACGCAATTCATGTTCGTCGTATATTGCGCCAAATTGCTAACGCTGCCGGCGGCCATTTTTTCGTTCACAGTAACGCCCACACCTGATGACAAGGTTGCCACCGCAGCAGTAAATGGCCCAAGCCCTGCCCCCGAGGATGTTGCCGTTGAAAGCACTGCCGCATTGCTTGTTGCCTGTGCGCCATAGGTGAACTGGTCTGCACTGTTGGCCCGCCCACTCACGATCACTTTGTTTGCAGAAATGGTGGAATATTGCAAAGCCAGCATCACGCCCTGCAAACCACCAGCAACCAGCTGCACATTCACAATCGTGGGGCTTAAGCTGCCAACGATATAGGCCCCCACTGTGCCTGCCACTCCAGTCTCTTTGAAAGTTGATGTGCCAGCGCCCGTGATGGTCGGATAAATCGTGCCCGATATCGGATCGACTTGATCGACAACCGTCCAAGCCCCACCATTGGTTACAAACGTCAGGCTCTCGCCACCGTTGGTGGATTCCGCATCGGCCACAACAAACTTAAATTGACCGGATGCAACCACGCCACCAGGCGGCGTCAATATGATGTTTGACATCGTCAGGTTCACTGTGCCGCCAACAGTCGTGTATAAAATTGGGTTGCCGGGAATTCCTAAGAATGCGGTGTTGCCCGTTGCAGCGCCCGACCAAGCGGGTGCGGGTTTGGCCACAATAGCCGTCGTTCCGGGCGTGTTGCCAGTTAACAAAAACGATAAAACCGAGCCGTCAGAAAGCGTAACCGCAAATGTCTGGCCAGCGCCAAACACTGCCGCGTTGTTATATGCACTCATGTCGATCCAGCAATAGGTCTGCCATGATGCAGGCGCAGACCCTTGCGATGTTGCTGGCGCGCAGGTCGCTGCTTGCGCTTTTGAAATAACGGCAAAACAAATCAAGCCAAGCACAAGAAGCACCAGTCTTTTCGTATGCCGAAATAATTTTTCCAAAACCCTACACATTGCGACTTGAACCAATTTACAGTTGCTTCTGGTCGCTTATGGTTAGTGGAAAGTTAACGTGCTACCATAGGTTTATCTGGAAATTTATAACTCAACTTGGATAATTCAAAATGCCTGATCCCACAAAAATGGACCCTCGAAACATTGCAACTTTACGTACAATCATGGCCGCCCTCCGCACCCCCGTCACAGGCTGCCCATGGGACCTGGAGCAAAACTTCGCCTCCATCGCGCCATACACAATTGAAGAGGCCTACGAGGTGGCTGATGCCATAGAGCGCGGCAACAAGGCCGACCTGTGCGACGAGCTTGGCGATCTGCTGCTGCAACCCATTTACCACGCGCAATTGGCCGCCGAGGAGGGCAGCTTTACGTTTGATGATGTGATTGAGTCCGTCGTCACCAAAATGATCCGCCGCCATCCGCATGTGTTTGGTGATGATGAAGCAAAAGCTGCAGGGGTGACACGAGGTTTTTGGGAGGCCAACAAAGCCAAAGAACGGCAAGGCCAACCCAAGCAAGGCCTGCTCGCCTCAGTTCCCATCGCCCTGCCCGGACTAACGCGTGCTGTGAAGCTGCAAGCGAAGGCCGCCAAAGTCGGCTTCGATTGGCCATCAGTGGAAAACGTCTATGACAAGATCACCGAAGAAATCGCCGAACTCCGCATCGCCGCTGACGCAGATAAAGCGGGCGAGTTCGGTGATGTGCTGTTCGCTCTGGCCAATGTGGCAAGACATATAGGCATAGACCCCGAAGCCGCACTCCGCGCCACCAACGAAAAGTTCACACGGCGCTTTGGCTACATTGAAGCCGAACTGGAAAAGCGCGGCCGCGAACCAAAGGATTCGAACCTCGCGGAAATGGATGAGCTGTGGAACCAAGCTAAGGAATTCGAGCGTGGGCTTTAAGGGTAATTCATCTTGCCCTGCTCTAGGGCGTTTTGATGTTTCATGGAAACATAAAAAGCTCCTTAAGTTATTGTTTTAAATCAATTATCTTATTTTTGACGATTCTGTCAAAAGTCAGATTGATCTAGCATCAACACAAATTTTGGAAGCGTCGAAAGAAGCCCTCATCCGCCTGTCGGCATCTTCTCCCATTTGCCAAGTGGCAAACGGGCGAAGGCGATAATCATTGAGTTCGGTGTTTGATCCAAATGCCTTCTCCCGCGCGATCTGGCTTGGGAGAAGGTGGCAAAGCCGGATGAGGGCTCTATGTCCACGCTTAGATCCAACCAGTCTCATTCCACCCCTACTACAGGGGTGAACAGTCACGCATCTTGCGTGACAGGCGGGCGCTGAAAACATACAAAACAGCCCCCTCCCGCCACGCCAATCGGCGTGACACCCTCCCCTAAAGCAGGGGTGGGATGGTGCATAAATTTATTTTCCTGTATTTGCTATTTTATCCTTGATAGGCATTTACTTTTGTTATAGTCATGTTCCGTCTTCCTTCGAAGGGGTTACTGCTCATGACGGTGGCTTTAATTGGGAAAGATGAGGCGCTTGGTGGGTTGGGATAACGTATCTCAAGCTTACAAGGCTGATGATTGAAATAGTTAGGGTGTAAAAGCCCTGATAGCCCTAGTGGGTAAGTGACCTTGCTTGACTTTCAGCTTCGGTTAACGACCGACCAGTTCCAGAGGCACTCGTTCGACACCAGCAAAAAACGCCTCAAAAGCGTGGGTGTTCCCAAACACTCAACCAGCCGAACCACTCAACCGGCATATTCGAGTTTGTTTGCGCCCGCGCAACCCTTCACTTAATCCTCAGAAACGGCATTACCGTTTCATTCAGAGCGAAGCTGTGTCTTAGCGCTTTTCCTTCATCATCTTGCCAAACTTGGCTTCCGCCTGCCCTGCGGTATCATCATCCAAACGCACCGTCAGCAACGTGCGGCCATCTTCGAAGCTCTTGGTTTCAAACACTTCACCGCGTTGATAAAGCCAAGCGAGGCCCTTCCCGTCTGATGGATCAATTGTGATGTTATAAAGCGTTGAGGACTTGCCAAGACGGTTTTCCACAGCGTTCAACAATCGGTCAACGCCCTCGCCGTTAAGCGATGACACCAGCACCACATCTTCGCGGCGATGCGAAATGGCTTTGCGGTTAGCAAGCTCAGTCTCATCCAACAGGTCAGACTTGTTCCACACTTCAATGATGGCGCTGCGACGAAGTTCGTCGATCCCCAATTCCTCAAGCACCAGCTTCACATCCTGCGCCTGCGCCTCGGTCTCTTTGTGGCTAATGTCGCGCACATGCAAAATAACATCTGCTGCCAAAACCTCTTCAAGTGTAGCGCGGAACGAAGCGATCAGTTTAGTTGGCAATTCTGAAATGAAGCCCACCGTGTCGGATAAAATAATCTTGCGCCCACTGGGCAGCGTGATGTTGCGCATCGTCGGGTCGAGTGTTGCAAACAGCAAATCTTTGGCCAGAACATTTGCATCGGTCAGCTTGTTGAACAGCGTGGACTTGCCGGCATTAGTATAACCCACCAGCGCCACGATAGGATAAGGAATACGCTCCCTGCCTTTGCGGTGCAGATCGCGCGTCTTGACCACAGTCTCAAGCTCGCCCTCAATCTTGGTCACGCGCTCTTGGATCAAGCGCTTGTCCATTTCCAATTGGCTTTCACCAGGGCCACCTAAAAAGCCAAAGCCGCCGCGCTGCCGTTCCAAGTGAGTCCATGATCTCACAAGCCGTGACTTTTGGTAATTCAGATGCGCCAATTCAACCTGCAAAATGCCTTCTTTGGTAGTGGCGCGGCGACCAAAAATTTCGAGGATCAAGCCTGTGCGGTCAAGAACCTTGCAGCCCCATTCCGTCTCAAGGTTGCGCTGTTGAATAGGCGAAAGTTGAGCGTTAACGACCACGAGTTCAACTTCAGTTTCTGCAACCAGCTTGGCAATCTCTTTAGCCTTGCCGCTGCCGATATAGAGCGCAGGGTTTGGCTTCAACAAAGGTGCAATAACCGTGTCAGCAATTTCAAGATCAATCGCCTCGGCCAAGCCAATGGCCTCGTCGAGCTTGCTTTTTGCATCACGGTCGAATGAATTTACCAGGCTGCGGGATTTGCGCTCAACATGCAGAACAATGGCCCTTGTGGCCACTGGTCCTTCCATTTGCAAATCAACACCACCGCCCGCCTTAACGTGTTTTTTAATCGTCACGCGCCTTGGGCCTCATCGTCAAACAGGGTGATCGGCCCGCCTGGCATGATTGTTGAAATCGCATGTTTATAGACCAGCTGCGAAACACCATCGCGGCGCAGCAGCATGGAAAAATTATCAAACCAAGTGATAATGCCCTGAAGTTTAACACCATTCACCAAAAACACCGTAACCGGCATTTTGGTCTTGCGAAGGTAATTGAGGAAAGTGTCTTGCAGATTTTGTTGTTTTTCTTGCGCCATGATATGTTCCACATCTTGTTTTGTTTTTGGGTGTCGTAGCGATTTCGACATTCATACCATAGAACTTATTGTGGCAAAAGCATGCTTTGCTCAACTTTCATCATTATCTTTGCTGGTTATTCCCAACATCTTAATTTTACGGTGCAAAGCCGAGCGTTCCATCCCGATAAATGTCGCTGTGCGTGAGATGTTTCCACCAAATCGCGAAAGTTGAGCGGTGATGTAATCCCGCTCAAATGCATCGCGCGCTTCGCGGAGTGGCATTCCAAGCAGTTGATCCCCGCCGATATTCGTTGGTGATGTTGTTGCCGTCTGGTCGCTGTTCAGATGCATTGGCGTGATTTCATCGCCAATTTCACCGGACGTCACAATCATCACGCGTTCAATGTTATTTCGCAATTCGCGCACATTGCCCGGCCATTCCCGCGTTTGCAGCATTGTGATAGCATCGTCCGAAAATTTCTTCAGCGGCTGTCCGGCTGCACTTGAATAGGATTTTGAAAAATATTCGATAAGCTCTGGAATGTCTTCGCGACGATCCTGAAGTCCCGACACACGAATGGGAACAACGCCAAGCCGGTGATAAAGATCCTCCCTAAATCGCTGTTCGGAAATCAGTTGAGGCAAGTCCCTTGCCGTCGACGTGATAATGCGAACATCAACCTTAACCTTTTTGGTGCCGCCCACGCGTTGAAAGGTCTGATCCACCAGCACACGCAAAACCTTGCCCTGCGTTTCCAGCGGCATGTCGGCAATTTCATCGATGTAAAGTGTTCCGCCGTGGGATTCCTCTAATGCACCAATTCGAAGCGACTCGCCGGCTTTTGCCTCAACGCCAAAGAGTTCTTCCTCCATCCGGTCAGGTGCCATGGTCGCCGCACTCATAACTACAAATGCACCGTTCGAGCGTTGAGACATTGCATGTAGCGCGCGCGCCGTCATTTCTTTGCCAGAACCCATTGGCCCCGTAATCAACACACGGCTGTTTGTAGGTGCTATTTTCTTCATCAATTGGCGCAACTGGCGCATAGCTGCGGAATTGCCAATCAACTCCATATCCAAACCGGAGCGGCCTTTCAGATCGCTGTTTTCGCGGATAAGGCGCGATGTTTCCAACGCCCGACCAACAACAAGTATCAAACGATCAGCATTGAAAGGCTTTTCAATATACTCATAGGCACCGCGTTTAATTGCAGCGACCGCCGTCTCGATATTGCCATGACCAGAAATGATAACAATGGGGAGTGTTGGATGCAATTTCTTGATCTCTAGTAACAGATCAAGTCCATCAAGTTTTGATCCCTGCAGCCAGATGTCCAATATTATCATCGATGGTTTGCGTTGAGCAATTTCCGCTAGTGCCGCATCTGAGTTATGGGCAAGCCGCGTTTCATAACCCTCGTCTTGCAATATTCCAGCGACCAACTCGCGGATGTCTGCCTCGTCGTCAATGATAAGAATGTCTGCTGCCATGATGTTCCAGTTATGCAATCTGTTCAGTTAAATAAAGTGGAGCAAAAAAAAGCGTTACCATAGCACCCTGCCCGCCTGGAGCGTCCTCCAGGCGAAGTCGCCCACCGTGTTCTTCCATGATGCGCTTGACGATTGCGAGGCCGAGACCCGTGCCCTTTTCTCGCGTCGTCATATAGGGTTCAGCCAAACGGTTTCGATTTTCTTGGGGCAGTCCAATGCCATTGTCGGTCACCGAAACAAAGGGGATTTCGTGATCCATGCCTGTTTCAACAATAATTTTACCCGTCGCCGCCCCAGTTCCGCGCGCTTCAATTGCTTCCTGTGCATTTTTGACAAGGTTTGTGATGGCTTGGGTCAATAATCGGCGATCAAACGCAAAGTTCAAAGGATGGTCAGACAAGTCTAGGTTAATGCTGGTGTCGCCTGAGGAAACGCGCTGCAACACAGTTGCGTCTCGCACAACATCGTTCAAATTATTTGGTTCAGGAACGGCAGAAGGCATTCTTGCAAAGGACGAGAACTCATCGACAATCCGACCAAGATCACCAACCTGACGAATAATGGTGTCGGTGCATTGTTCAAACACATGTTTGTCGGTCTTGATTTCCTTCAGGTATTTCCGTTTTAAGCGCTCAGCTGATAGCTGGATCGGCGTCAGCGGGTTTTTGATTTCATGGGCAATGCGGCGCGCAATATCTGACCATGCTGAATTGCGCTGAGCGGAAACCAATTGCGTGATATCGTCAAAAGTGAGAACAAAACCATGTTCGGCTTCATCGCCGCGTTCGGTTGTAATACGCACGATGAAACTAATATCTTGGCCATTGATTTTCATATCGACTTGGCCTTCTGCGGCTCCGGAAGGGCGCGACAATGCAAGCGAATAGACCGGCGCCATGTCTGGCAATTTTACTTCAATCGGTTGGCCCAAAAATTCAGCTTCGGGGCGGCCCAATAGAATCAATGCTGAACGATTAATGAGTGAAATTCTATTATCATGATCAATGCCGATTACGCCCGCGCTCACCCCTGATAGCATGGCTTCAGTAAAGCGGCGGCGTCCGTCGAGTTGTTCGTTGGTTTCGACCAATTGGTCTTGATGAAACTTGATTTGATCAGTCATCATGTTGAAAGTGCGCGATAGCGTCATCAAATCGCCGGGGCCGTCGATGACATTTACCTTGGCATTGAAATCGCCTTTGGCCACTTCACGGGAGGCTGACAACAGTCGAACGATTGGAGCAACTAACCGATCTGCAAACCACATTCCAGCCCAAATTGATGCAATCACAAAAACCAGCGCCACCAGAGCATAGACCATTCCAAATGTCAGCTGCGCCCCCACGCGCAATTGCAATAACTCGTCATACTCAGCTTTGGCATCTCTTGTTTTTGTGAGTTGTTCAATAACGACCGGAGAAACAATCCGATAAACATAAAGATAATGTGATGGGTATCCTTGTAATTTTATCATCGCACGAATGAGGTTTCCACCTCGACCCGGCGGCAATACAACGAGATCACCTTTGTCGGCTTTTTCGACTGCATCTTTAGGGGGAGCAATAAATTTTATGCGTTCATCGGCGGTAACGTTGGCCTGTATTTCTTTAGTAGTGGTGTTGAAAACATAGATTGCCGCAAGATTGCGCAGAGCCGCGTGCCTTGCAACGCGCCTTAAAAAAGTAGGGCGATCATTGTTAAAGTCAGCGAGTTGTTGAACCAGATCGGATGCAATATTGGCTGTGTCGGTACGCGTGGCTTCCGAGGCATTTGTCAAATAAGCATCGGCAACTGTGGAGGCCGTTTCAACAATAGCGCGCGTGCGATCCGAGAACCACGTGTCCAATCCTCGATTGAGAGTGACAGTTGCAAACAATGCGACAAGTATAGTTGGCACCAAAGCCATCAAACTGAAAAGTGAAATGAGCCTGATGTGCAATCCTGTGCCTGCTGTTCCCCGTCGATATTCCAAATAAATATGGAATATTTGGAACGCGATCATGATGACCATAGGCAGCGCGAGTGCAAAATTTGCCCAAAGCAGATATGTAATGAGTTCGCGAGTTGGTTGAATTGGCGTGGTCGCGGTTAGGATCAAAAATGTAGAAAAACCGGTGAGAGTGCCAAGCACAACCAAACCCAAAGCAGCCCAGCCAGCAAGTCCACGCAACCGTGTCGTTATGAGTCTCTCTGAAGTCTTCAACATTGCCCGACTATGCCTTAAACTGTGACCCTAATTCAACAGTCATGGTGGCAATTTGGTGACGGTCGTCAAATTACGATAACGTAACTCCTACAGAATGCCGCGCATCGATTTGATATTACGTTCTTTTAACTTGGCACGAAGTGTATTGCGATTAATGCCTAAAACATCCGCAGCTTTCAATTGATTGCCCCTCGTCGCCACGAGCACAGCTCTTAAAAGCGGAGGTTCAATCTCGGCCAACATCCGCTCATATAGCCCTTCGGGCGGCAAGCCGTCGCCAAATCCGGCCAGATATTTCGCAAGATATTGCTCCATAAAATCTGACAATCGATCAGGTTGGCTCTGCTCGATATTTGGAGAGACGATCAATTGATTATTGGTGAGTTCGCGCTGCACTGATTCAAATGAAATTGTATCATCAACTTCCATGGCCATTAGGCGCTTAATAAGATTTTCAAGTTCGCGCACATTTCCCGGCCAGCGCTGGCTTTTGAACAATTCCATTGCGGTTGGCGACATATCTTTGTGAGGTAGTCCTTCTTGTGTCGCAGTTTCAAGGAAGTGACGGATCAAGTCAGGAATGTCCTCAACGCGGTCGCGCAATGGAGGCAGGCGCAAGGGCACCACGCTAAGCCGGAAGAACAGATCTTCCCGGAACAGGCCCTGTGTTATTAAATACCGTAAATCTCGGTGGGTGGCAGCGATGATACGGACATTGGTTTTGATTGGCGCATTGCCGCCGACACTCGTGTATTCTCCTTGCTGCAGAACGCGCAGCAACCTCGTTTGAGCCTCTAGCGGCATATCGCCAATCTCATCAAGGAACAGGCTTCCGCCTTCAGCCTGTTCAAAGCGGCCAGCCATGCGGGCATTAGCACCCGTAAAAGATCCTTTCTCATGGCCAAATAGTTCCGACTCAATAAGCTCACGCGGAATAGCGGCCATGTTCACAGCAACAAATGGCCCCTTCCGGCGCCGACTGTAGTCGTGCAGGGCACGAGCAACGAGCTCCTTGCCAGTGCCGCTCTCGCCGATGATTGTTACGGTTAAATCTGTTTGGGTTAGCCTTGCGATCATGCGGTAGATTTCCTGCATGGCCGCTGATCGCCCAATGATGGGCAAATTTTCACTCGGTTCCGGTGCACGAATAGTGGCCTTGACAGATTGATCTGCTGCGCGACCGACCGTTTGAACGAGCGTATTTAAATCAAATGGTTTTGGCAGATAATCATAGGCCCCAAGCTCTGTTGCTCGGATAGCTGTCATGATCGTGTTTTGGGCGCTCATCACGATGATAGGCATTTTGGGGCGCGCCTTTTTAATTCTTGGCAACACATCAAAAATGTTTTCGTCGGGCAAAACAACGTCAGTCACAATAATATCGCCCTGCCCTTCAACAACCCACCGCCACAACACACTGGCTGTGGAAGTTGATCGCACCGTATAGCCTGCTCGGTTCAAAGCTTGTGTCAGCACAGTTCGGATAGCGCTATCATCGTCGGCCAATAATACGGTTTTTACATTCACGGCTTTGTTTCCTTGGCAGTAATTGGTTCAGCCCGCAGCAATGGCAAGAGAACGCGAAATTTGGTACCTTGATCGCGCGGAAGGCATTCCACCACCCCGCCGTGATCGGCCACAATTTTTGCAACAAGGGCAAGCCCCAGCCCGCGCCCATGTGGTTTGCTTGTAACGAAGGGATCAAAAATATGAGGACGCAAGTCTTCGGAAATCCCGGGGCCTGTATCGATAACACAGACTTCAAGTGGCAGAGAGACGCGTTCGGGCGAACCTGGAACTGAAAGCTTCATGCCGGGTTTAAAAGCGGTAGTGAAAGTTATCTCACGCAGATTTTCCTGGTGTTGCAATGCTTCGGCGGCGTTTTTTGCAAGATTGAGGAAGACTTGAACCAGTTGATCGTGATTGCCATTTACAGCAGGCAACGACGGATCATATTCTTCTTTAATAATCATCCCATCTTGCGAACTGGCCTCTATCAATTTCTTGACGCGGTCGAGCACTACATGAATGTTAATTGGTTGGCGCACGAGCGGGCGCTCGTCCGAAAACACCTCCATCTGATCAACTAAATCGCGTATCCGGTCAGTCTCATCGCAAATCAAACGCGCAAGTGGCCGATCTGCATCATCCAGCGCGGGTTCGAGCAACTGCGCCGCTCCTCTTATCCCTGAAAGAGGATTTTTTATCTCGTGCGCCATCATCGCGGCCATGCTTGAAACAGCGCGTGCAGCGCCTTGGTGGAAAAGCTGTGAATCCATTTTGTGCGCCATAGACCTGCGCAACAACATGACCATTACAAAGCCTTGGTCGTCTGCGATGAGTGTTGTTTGTAAATCAACAATCCGCTCTCCGCCCCAACGTGGCGTGCCAACGCCAATTGCATATTCATTCACGACACCGCCAAATTTACGCACTTGGTCAACCGCTTCTAAAACAGGACTTGCAAACGGAATAATGTCGTTCAGTTTTTGGCGTTGCAGAATTGCCATGCTGCCCTGAAAGAAATCTTCTGTCGCAGCATTGACCATGCAAATTTGGTCATTCGCATCAAGTATCAAAAGTGGATTAGGCAAGGTGTCAAAAATCACACGCATGCTGGGCAAACTATCGATGGTCATGCCGCGATGCTCAATTGTTCTGAATATAGTAAATTTATGCCGTCTTTGACCTTTTGATTATCGTTTTCACGCAACAATGTTGACCTCAAATATTCAGCGGTTTCCTGTGTAATTAATTGGCGCTGGTGTAATCTTGAAAGCGTCCAACCAAGATGCTTTCGGAAAGTTCTGTTTCCCAGAACGGCCCCATAAAGCGACAATGTGGCTCCGTGCTGTGCCAACAAATATTTTTGTTCAAGTTCAAGCGATGGCTCAGGTTCACCTGAACCTTGTTTTAAGTGCTCGGCAATGACACCGGGCCACCAAGGCCTGCCATAGCTGCCGCGACCGATCATGATGCCATCTGCGCCAGATGCCGCAATCATAGCGCGGGCGTCTTCAGCAGACTGTCCGTCGCCGTTCGCAATCAGCGGAATTTTAATAGTGTCACGCACTGCCCTGATCGCTTTCCAATCGGCACGACCCGTATAGAACTGGCAGCGTGTGCGACCGTGGACAGTTATAAGTGCTATCCCCGCTGCCTCTGCTCTTTTTGCCAATTCTGGGGCGTTGAGCATTTTTTCATCCCAGCCTAATCGCATTTTGAGCGTGACTGGAACTTTTGCCGCGGCAACTGTGGCTTCAATCAAAGTAAGGGCATGATTCAAATCGCGCATAAGCGCCGACCCAGATAGCCCGCCTGTCACTTGGCGTGCAGGGCAACCCATATTGATATCAATGATATCCGCACCCAAATCCTGCGCAACACGCGCGCCCTCGCTCATCCATTTCGCTTCGCGCCCCGCCAACTGCATAACAAATGGCGAGAGTTTGTTATTGCCTCTGGCCCTGCGCATCATGTCTGGACGCTCGCGAACGAGCTCTTCGCTTGCTACCATTTCAGAAACAACCAACCCCGCCCCTGCGTCATGCGCAATTGAACGAAATGGCTCATCTGTAATTCCCGACATTGGGGCTAGAAACACGTTATTGCGTGTTTCAATAGTTCCAATTTTTATGCCCATAATTTAAGCAATTCCAAATACAGTCTAATTTCTAGCCATTTTACGCTGCAATGCAACAAGGTCAAGGACAAAATGCTGTTCGGCATTCTCATTTGCACATGAATAGATTAAGGCGATTGCATGACAGTGGCAGCAGTGATTGTTGCGGGCGGAAATGGCCTGCGCGTCGGGGGCGAAATACCCAAACAATACCAATTGATCGGTGGTAAGCCGGTGATTTGGTGGACGCTGAAGGCATTTCTGGATCACCCTGCCATTTCGCATGTGCAATGTGTTATTGGCGCAGGCCACGAAGATATGTTTAAGGCCGCAACCAAGGATCTGGCCGTACCACCTTTCACGCTTGGCGGAACCACACGGCAAGAATCATGCAGGCTTGGGATTGAAGCGTGTGTTTCTGCTCAGTCCTCAAAAGTGCTGGTGCATGATGCTGCGCGGCCTTTCATTTCTGCAGATTTGATCAGCCAAGTGATTGTAGCACTTGAACATGCTGATGCCGTTATCCCGGGGTTGCCTGTGGCTGACACAATGAAATTTGCCCCCGGAGGCGTTATCACAAAAACGGTCGACCGTTCAGCAATGTGGTTTGTACAGACGCCGCAAGGTTTTTCATTTTCCAAAATATTAGATGCACACCGCAATGCAGCGCGCGAAGAACAGAACGGATTGACCGATGACGCGGCTGTCGCAGAATTTTCTGGAATTGAAGTTCGAATTGTTGCAGGTGAACAGCGGAACAAAAAATTGACGACAAAAGCTGATGTTGAAGTGGCCAATGCAGATTTAAATGTAAAACTGTTTGCGGAACGGCCAGATGTGCGCGTGGGACAAGGGATTGATTTTCATGTTTTTGAAAAAGGTAAGTTTGTTACTTTATGCGGCGTCGAAATTCCACACTCCCATAAACTAAAAGGCCACTCAGATGCCGACGTGGCAATGCATGCCCTAACCGATGCTATTCTCGGTGCGATTGGCGAGGGTGATATTGGCACGCACTTTCCACCTGAAGATGCGCAATGGAAAAACGCGGCCTCATCAATTTTTTTGAAAAAGGCGATGAACCTATTGATCGCTCGAAGTGGTGTATTATCGAATGTTGACATTACAATATTGGCCGAAGCACCAAAAGTTAGCCCGCATATTGCTGCAATGAAAGCTGTGCTTGCTCCAATCTTGCAACTATCTTTAGACCGCTTAGCAGTAAAAGCCACGACGACTGAGAAAATGGGATCGATTGGTCGCAAAGAAGGTATGGCGGCTTTCGCGACTGCTACAGTGCGGTTGCCATTGTGAGTTTCGCTGTTGCAGTCATCGATGCTCTGCGGAAACGAAATTGGAAACTGGCAACTGCTGAAAGTTGTACGGGCGGGATGGTCGCTGTGGCGATCACTGATATTGCGGGTTCCTCTGATGTTTTTGAACGCGGTTTTGTAACTTATTCAAATTTGTCAAAAGCCGAGATGCTTGGTGTTGTTCCTGCAATAATTGCAACGCATGGCGCGGTGAGTTCTCAAGTCGCTAAGGCTATGGCTGAGGGTGCTTTGCTTTATTCAAAAGCTCAAGTTGCTGTTGCTGTCACGGGTGTTGCTGGGCCGGGTGGCGGTAGTGATGACAAGCCTATCGGATTGGTACATTTTGCAGTTGCCGCAAACAGCGCTTCAACAATACACTGTGAAATGAAATTTGGTAGTTTGAGCCGCGAGGAAATTAGGGAGAAGGCACGTGATGTTGCACTTCAATTCGTGCTCGATCAACTTAAGGTATTGCCATAGAGCGCCCTGCCTCGATCTTCAAACGCTTGCATAATTTTCTGTGCGGCAAAATTTGTTAAGCCGCCTGCCATCATTTGTAGCATCACATTTTTCATAATGTAATCGACAGTTATCGAAACATTTGAATGGCTTTCGCCAGCGGCAACAATATGCCAAACGGCTTTCAGCGCCTTCATTGGGCCGTCCGATGATGTGGCGGTAACAGAATGATTGCTGGCGTCAATTGTGACATTGCTAGTAAATGTTTCGCGGAGTCCCAATTTCTCAAATGCCACCTGCAAGTCAGCATCAAAAGTCTCGGTGTCGCCCTCACGTTTCCGCTCGCCTCTAACAACTGAACGTTTCAGCAAAGGCAGAAAATCTTTGTAAGAACCAACATCTGCTGCGATTAAAAATGCTTGATCAACGGTAAGGTTGACGCGGCGCGTAGCTGTGAAATTTGGCAATTATTGTTTGGCTCTTGCGGCTTGGAGTTTGGCAAAGTCATCGCCTGCATGGTGCGACGAACGCGTCAAAGGCGAAGACGATACCATCAAAAAACCTTTTGAATAGGCAAGTGTTTCATATGACTTGAATTCATCTGGTGTGACGAACCGATCAATCGCGGCATGTTTTCGCGTCGGTTGAAGGTATTGGCCAATCGTAATGAAATCTATATGAGCAGAGCGCATGTCGT
The DNA here is from genome assembly GCA_043744395.1 of Aestuariivirga sp. Classification (GTDB taxonomy): domain Bacteria; phylum Pseudomonadota; class Alphaproteobacteria; order Rhizobiales; family Aestuariivirgaceae; genus Aestuariivirga. The sequence continues at coordinate 13,101 of JAYTUV010000048.1, read as the reverse complement.
CCATCACTTGCATCACTTGCTCACGGGTTTCACCAAGGCCAACCATGATGCCAGATTTGGTAAACATCGTCGGATCAAGTTCTTTGACGCGCTCGAGCAATCGCAACGAATGGAAGTAACGCGCGCCGGGGCGGATTTTGAGGTAGAGGCCCGGAACAGTTTCAAGATTGTGATTAAATACGTCGGGCTTGGCTTCCACCACCAATTCTAACGCTCCATCTTTCTTCAAAAAGTCAGGTGTGAGAACTTCAATCGTCGTTTTTGGTGCAGCTTTGCGAATTTCTCGAATGACTTCGGCGATGTGGAACGCACCACCATCTGCCAAGTCGTCGCGGTCAACCGAAGTGATGACCGAATGCAAAAGCCCCATGCGCGCCACTGCATCGGCCACGCGGGCTGGCTCACCAATATCCAACGCTTCTGGCATGCCGGTTTTAACATTGCAGAAGGCGCAGGCCCTTGTGCATGTGTCACCCATCACCATAAAGGTGGCATGTTTTTTTGACCAGCATTCGCCTATGTTTGGGCAACCTGCTTCCTCGCAAACTGTGACGAGATTGTTTTCACGCACGATCTTTTGTGTTTCTGCATAGATAGCAGAACCGGGTGCCTTCACCCTAATCCACTCCGGCTTGCGCAGGAGTGGAGTTTCAGGGCGATTTGCTTTTTCAGGGTGTCGAGGTTTCAACGTGTCAACAAGTGTGGCCATTTGTCGTTATAGTCTTTTGGAACCCAGCATGCGGTAGGCGTAAATTAAAACGCATGCTCCTAGTACGGCAACGATGATTTGCATAATGAGGCCGCCGCCAAGGCCAATGCCAAGGACGCCCAACAAAAATTTACCAACCACAGCGCCAACAATGCCCAAAACAATATTAAGAATGAGGCCAGTGTTGAAGTTCATAATTTTTTCGGCGATCAATCCTGCGATACCGCCAAGAATGATTGTCATGATAAGTCCGTAACCTTGCATAATCGTGTTCCTTGAAATTTCGGTTTCTATGAGGCGCGACGACCGCGCATAAGCTTCAATACCATGAGCAACAGGATTGCACCAGCGGCTGAGACCAACACATTACCCCAGAACCAACCGTGGAACATTTCACCAAGTTGCAAACCCGCCTGCCTAGCAATGAAGAATCCAATCCATGAACCAATGAGACCGGTGATCAAATTCACAATCAGACCCACATTTGATCCGGTTAATTTCTCAGCAATCCAACCAGCGACGATGCCGATTAGAATGGTTCCACCAATACCAACAGAACCCAACTGCATTATTTGATCCATATGTCGTCTCCTTCAATGTAATATTCTCGCGATGATCATAACGATAATCGCGCCAATTGTCGCCGTCGCAATATCGCGACCAATTTCATTTCGGATGCCCAGATTGATTTTGGCAGCGTTCAAAGCGTAGGAGCCTACAAAAGAGCCCAACACACCGCTAATCAAATATTGCACAATGCCATAACCGCCCACGATCCAACTGGCCAGCCAACCGGCAGCAATACCCATGACAACGGCAATGACGATGTTTTTAGTGTCCATATTTGACCCCACCTTGTTCGAGCGGGATATGGCCCATGCGCGTTTGAGATTCAAGTGCGCCGCCTCACATATGAATGACGCGGCCGTAAGCGTCGAGAACGCTTTCGTGCATCATTTCTGAGAGGGTTGGATGTGGGAACACCGTGTGCATCAGTTCTTCTTCGGTCGTCTCTAGGCCCATGGCGATGACGAAGCCCTGAATTAACTCGGTGACTTCGGCGCCCACCATATGTGCGCCGATGAGGCGGCCCGTTTTGGCATCGAAAATCGTTTTGATCAGCCCTTGGTCTTCACCCAGCGCGATAGCCTTGCCATTTGCGAGGAACGGGAAGCGACCAATTTTGAGCTCATAGCCTGCCGCCTTGGCTTTCGCTTCAGTCAGGCCCACAGAGGCCACTTGTGGATGGCAATAGGTGCAGCCGGGGATTTGCTCTTTCTTCATCGGATGCGCATCAAGGCCTTTGATCTTTTCAATGCAAATTACACCTTCATGCTCAGCTTTGTGCGCCAGCATCGGCGGACCAGCCACGTCACCAATGGCGTAGATGCCTGCCACATTGGTGCGGCCATAGCCATCAATCACCACGCAGCCGCGATCGGTTTTAACGCCGAGAGCTTCAAGGCCCAGATTCTCGATATTGCCCACCACACCTGTGGCCGCAATCACGCGGTCAACTTCAATCGTCTCGCTTTTGCCGCCCGCTTCAATGGTGGCGATCACGCTGTTGGTCTTCTTATCAAGCTTGGCCACCTTCGCAGAAAGGCGGAATTTAATGCCCTGCTTTTCAAGTTGCTTTTGCGCAACTTTGGAAATCTCAGTGTCTTCCACAGGCATGATCTGATCCATGATTTCAACCACGGTTACATCAGCGCCCATCGCATTAAAGAATGACGCAAACTCAATGCCGATAGCGCCGGAGCCGACGACAAGAAGCTTTTGCGGAATATCCTTCGGCACCATGGCCTCAAAATAACTCCACACCAATTTGCCGTCGTGCTCCAAGCCCGGCAACACGCGAGGCCTAGCACCTGTGGCGAGAATGATATGTTTGGCGGTGTATGTGCCTGCACCTAAGGTTCCTTTAGGCGGCGGGTTTTGCGGTTGAACGATAGCTTTCTTGGTATCAGCCACCACCACTTCGCCCGGCTTGGTTATTTTTGCCTCGCCCCAAATGATTTGAACTTTGTTTTTCTTGAGAAGTCCGTTTACACCCATGGTCAAGCGGCCTGATACCGCGCGCGAACGCGCGACAACTTTGGTAGGATCGAAGCTGATGTCTTTGGCCGAAAGACCATAATTTTCAGCATGGTTCATATAGTGATAAATTTCGGCCGAGCGCAGCAGCGCTTTGGTGGGGATGCAGCCCCAGTTGAGGCAGATGCCACCCAAATGTTCGCGCTCAGCCAAGGCCACTTTGAAACCCAGTTGCGCCGCGCGAATTGCTGTCACATAGCCGCCGGGGCCCGCACCGATGATGAGAACGTCGAAATTTGTATCGGCCATGTTCAAATCTCCAATATATTTTTCACAACGGGCACGAGTGCTGTGCCAATTGCTCTGGTGCCTGCCACATCCAAATGCCCGCCGTCTACGTCGCTCGCTTTAGCCACTGAACCTGCATCAAAGAAATGGATATCCAATTCTTTCGCAATTCGAGAATAGTGATGCGCGAACAGTTTCGACTCTTCAATCGCATGGCCCCAGAGGTCGTTGAACCATTCATTCTTTGTGGGCACCAAGCATGGTGGCGACATAATAAGGATAGGTGGGCAGATGTAGGTGCCAGACCAATTGTGCTTTCGCGTGAGATTGACGAGACGCTCCACGCCTATGGAAGCATCAAAGGCGCGGCAACGGCTGGCATATTTAATATCATTCGTGCCGAGCATGATGATGACCAGATCAAGCGGTTGATGCGATTTCAGAGCGATGGGAAGGCCCACTGCCCCGTTGCGATTTTCTTCTGTGGTCGGATCATCAAACACCGTGGTGCGCCCGTTCATGCCCTCTTCGATGACGCGGGCTTTGTTATTGAGGCCTGCCGCCAAAACATTGGGCCAACGATCTTCGTGCGCCATGCGCATACCAGTGGAGGCGTTGTAACCCCAAGTGAGCGAGTCGCCGAATGCGAGGATGGATTTCATTTTACACCCATGGATTTGAGCAAATTGACTGTATCATACATTTAACAGCCAAATCAGCATGCTCGGCTATCTCAGAAAGTACGATGCCGGGATGCTGCAACAGCTTGGCATCGTCGCTTGGATAGCGCACATGAACCCACCTATTTCTGTAGATTCTTAATTTTTCAAGGTCGCCTTTCAATTGAGTCGAAAAGTCTGATCGGTCAATCAGGTCTTTAAATGTTGCGCTGGCTTTTGTTTCACCGATAAATTCAGTTCTAAGATATGTTTCGACTGTCGCACATGCGGCTAAAATCGCGGACAAATCGGCTCCGGAGATATATGCTGTTTCTGCATCTCTCGCCATAAACATAGCGAACTCCGAAGTCATCACACCGCCCTTTAGATGCTTATCCCAATAATCGTAAATCTGTGACTCGCGGATCTCAGGAATCATGTTCACACCAACATCAATCCCGGCTCTTCGAGATACATCTTAATCGCGCCTAAGAACTCTGCACCCAATGCGCCATCAACGGCGCGGTGATCGGTCGATAGATTGACCGACATGATTTGCTCAATCACAATCGTATCGCCGCGCACCACGGGGCGGCGCTCGCCTGCGCCTACGGCTAAGATCGTCGCTTGGGGCGGGTTAACGATGGCTTGGAAGTTTTTCACGCCCATCATGCCCATATTGGAAACTGAGGTTGAGCCGCCTGTATATTCGTCTTGCTTCAGCTTGCGAGATTTGGCGCGGGCGGCATAGTCCTTCATCTCAATCGAAATTTGCGCCAACCCCTTGGTTTCCGCTTTTCGCACGATTGGCGTGATCAATCCTCCGGGGATCGACACGGCCACACCTACGTCAGCATGATGGTGCTTCACCATGTTGTTTTCAGTCCAGCTTACATTCGCGTCTGGCACTTTGATCAGTGCCATGGCCATGGCCTTGATGACGAAATCATTGACCGAGATTTTCCAAATCGGCTTGCCGTCTTTATCTTTCGGTGCTTGCGCGTTCAGCCGCTCACGCAAAGCCAAAAGGTTCTCCAGCGATATATCCACCGTCACGTAAAAATGAGGAACAGTTTGTTTGGATTCCGTCAGGCGGCGCGCGATGGTCTTTCTCATGCCATCATGCGGCACAAGATCAAACGAACCTTCGGCAAACAATTTCAACACTGAATTGTCCGAAGGGGACGATGCGGCCACGTTCGCCCCCGGATTTGTGGCCGCACCTCGCGCGCTTGCTATAAGCTGGGGAGCAGCAAGCGCCGTCTCGATATCCTTCGCAACTATGCGTCCATACGGGCCTGAACCGGAAACGGATTGCAAACTGATGCTTTTTTGTGCAGCAAGGCGGCGGGCGAGCGGCGTGGCGAAGAGGCGGCCCCCTCCGGCGCTTTGCGCCACCTCCCCCATTTTGGGGGAGGATGAGAGAGGAGCCGCTAACTTATCCTCCCCCTTCGAGGGGGAGGTGGCCGGAACGGCCGGAGGGGGACTTGAGGAAGACACATCACTCAACTTCTCACCTTCGCCCAAAATTACTGCAATCGGCGCATTCACCAACACATCTTCCGTGCCCTCGGCCACAATAATTTTGCCCAATGTGCCTTCATCAATGGCTTCAATTTCCATCGTGGCCTTATCAGTTTCGATTTCGGCCAGCACATCACCTGATTTAACCTTATCGCCTTCTTTCTTAAGCCACTTGGCAAGCTTGCCCTTTTCCATGGTTGGAGAAAGAGCGGGCATAAAGATGGTGACGGGCATAGGTGTTGCCTCTCGTTATTTGTTGTTCAGAACCGAGCTTTGAGCGGCGGCCTTGGCCAGATCTTCGCTCAAAGCTTTGCGAATGGCATCGAGATTGGCGGAAACTGTGCCATGGCCCATTTCAGCGCATGCGCCAGCCACTTGCTGGGCAATGCCAGCCAATGCATGGCCCCACACGTCTGGTTTGCCAAATGCCATGGCGTGAAGCGACAGGCTGAGCTGGCCCTTGGTGATCCAAACCCGCGCAATTTCACCAGCGCCAGAATCATGAAACACTTCATGGGGTGGTTGCAATTGATGGGGATGAACATCGTGGCTATGGTCGTGGTGGTGGTGATCGTCAGACATAGAGAACTCCTTTTACGGCGGCCACAACGTCATCAACATTGGGTAGCGCCAGTTTTTCTAGATTTGCAGCATAGGGCATTGGCACATCTTTGCCAGCAACGCGGGCGACAGGTGCATCGAGATAATCAAACGCATGCGTCATAATTTCGGCAGCGATTTCGGACGTCACCGAAAAGCGCGGGAAACCTTCTTCAACGCAGACACAGCGATTGGTTTTCTTCACACTTGCAACCACAGTTTCAATGTCCATTGGGCGAATGGTGCGCAGATCAACAACTTCACATTCAATGCCCTCAGCGGCAAGCTTTTCAGCAGCAGCAAGCGCATATGTCATGCCGATGCTGAAGGATACGATGGTCACGTGATGGCCAGCCCGGGCAATGCGGGCTTTGCCGATGGGCACAACCCAATCATCAAGCTTTGGCACTTCGAAGGACTTGCCATAAAGAATTTCATTTTCAAGGAAGATTACAGGGTTCGGATCCCTGATTGCGGCTTTCATCAAGCCTTTGGCATCAGCGGCAGAATAAGGCGCCACCACTTTGAGGCCAGGGATTTGAGAATACCACGCCGTATAATCTTGACTGTGTTGCGCACCCACGCGAGCAGCTGCACCATTTGGGCCACGGAACACAATGGGGCAACCCATTTGCCCGCCCGACATATAAAGTGTTTTGGCAGCAGAGTTGATGATGTGGTCAATGGCCTGCATGGCAAAGTTGAACGTCATGAATTCGACAATAGGTTTGAGGCCCGCAAAAGCAGCACCCGTGGCGATGCCTGTAAAACCGTGTTCGGTAATTGGCGTATCAATCACACGTTGGTCACCAAACTCGTCGAGCATGCCTTGGGAAATTTTATAAGCACCCTGATATTGGCCCACTTCTTCGCCGATCAGAAACACATCTTTATCAGCGCGCATTTCTTCTGACATAGCGGCGCGGATAGCTTCGCGCACAGTCATGGTGATCATTTCAGTTCCAGCGGGGATTTCGGGGTCTTGGAGGTGACTGCCCTCTCCTGTCGCGCTGCGCACGACTGTCTCTCCCGCGGGGGGAGAGACTTGGATGTCTCGAGTCTCTCCGCTTGCCGGAGAGACAGGCGCGTTTGCGCCAGGAGAGGGCTGACCTATCACTGCAATCGGCGCATTCACTTTCACACCCTCAGTGCCCTCAGGCACGATAATCTCAGTCAGCAGCCCCTCATCAATGGCTTCAATTTCCATAGTGGCTTTGTCAGTTTCTATCTCGGCCAAAACATCGCCAGATTTTACTTGATCACCGACTTTTTTAAGCCATTTCGAAAGCTTGCCCTCTTCCATAGTGGGCGACAGAGCGGGCATGAGAATGGTTGGCATAGGATACGGCCTTTAAGTAGAAGGTTGGTCAAAGGGCCAAAGCAGGCCGAGGTTGAAGGAAAGAGATTCGAATGGCGGTGCTGAAACGGTTTCTTGATCTGCAAAAGTATGCGTGAGCAACCAACTACGATTTTGCCGTTCGTAAACTTCGAGAAGTTTTGTGGTGGGATTAACGAGCCAAACATAGCCCACTTCATAAGTTGCGTATATGCGTTGTTTTTCGTGTCGATCATATTTTTCTGTTGACGGCGAAAGAACCTCACAAAGCCAATCCGGTGGCGTCTCAATCCATGCTTTTTCAGCAATATCGGAAGAGTTTTCCCGTCGCCAACCCGCGATATCGGGGACCACTACGTGGGGTCCAAAATGGATTTCGGGTTCAACTACAAAAATCCAGCCACCTGGGCCATTATCGCCAAACTGGTAGGAAGAACCAACAACACCGCCAAGCACGGATGCTGCGGCGCCGTGCCGTGGCGTTGGTCTTGGATGTGTCACCAATTGCCCAAACAAAATCTCGCCAACGATATTAGGCGGCAAGGCCTCGATATCGGCATAAGTTGCGGGGATTTTTTGGGCGATGGTCATTGTTCGAGTTTGAAACTCTTACGCCACTTTGTAAATATCGGTATAAAGTTCAGATGCATCGGGCTGAGCGTCAGCCACTGCAAAATCTGCCGCTGCCGTCACAATCTCGCGAATATCAGCATCCATCTTTTTCAAATCATCTTCCGAAGCGCGGTTGGATGACAGCAGACGCGATTTCACCTGCTCAATCGGGTCATGTTCCTCGCGCATTTTTTGCACTTCTTCTTTGCTGCGATATTTCGCAGGATCAGACATGGAGTGGCCACGATAGCGATAGGTCATCATTTCCAATATGTAAGGCCCATCGCCCGAACGGCAATGTTCCATGGCGCGGTCGGCTGCATCTTTCACGGCGCGAACATCCATCCCGTCGATTTGTTCAGACGGAATTCCAAATGCTTCGCCGCGAGCACCCAGATGATCCGAGGCAGCGGTTGAACGGGTGGCGGATGTGCCCATGGCATAGCGATTATTTTCGATGACAAATATGCAGGGCAACTTCCAGATTGAAGCCATGTTAAAGGTTTCATAGACTTGGCCTTGGTTGGCGGCGCCATCGCCGAAATAGACCATCGAAACATTCTTGTTGCCGCGATATTTATTGGCAAAGGCGAGCCCTGCCCCCAATGGAACTTGCGCTGCCACAATGCCGTGGCCGCCGTAAAATTGCTTTTCGATGCTGAACATGTGCATCGAGCCGCCCTTGCCTTTGGATAGTCCGCCTTGTTTTCCTGTCAATTCAGCCATAACGCCTTTGGCTTCCATCCCGCAGGCCAACATATGGCCGTGATCACGATATGAAGTGATGCGTTGGTCGCCCTTAATCGCCGACATTTCCATGCCAACAACGACTGCTTCTTGGCCGATATAAAGATGACAAAAACCGCCAATCGAACCCATGCCATAAAGCTGGCCAGCTTTTTCCTCGAAGCGGCGAATAAGAAGCATGTCGTAATAAGCTTTCAGTTCCTCGTCTTTAGAAAGACCAGAATTCTTCAAATCAGCCTTAGTGGATGATTTTCCAGATTTTTCTGCTTTGGCAGCTTTGCGTGCCAAGTATGCTGAGCTGACGGCCATTCGGCTTTCTCCCGTTTTGAGGTGTCAGAATAGCAGTAAACAGCTGTAGATACTTGTAAAAAGAGATATTAACTTGATTTCAGTTTATCTCACGGATTCCAATAAGGAATCAGTTTTGAAAATGCACGATGACTTCGTTTGGCTGGCCATAGTTCAGCGTCTTTCGTGCCATTTCGTCAAGAAGATCGGGGTCAACTGAGTTGGGCCTGAGTTCAGCAACGCGTTCTTCCAAGATTTTATGTTTGCTGCTTGCAGTGTCAAGATCAGCGGTCAGTTTCTCAACTTGTGAAACAAGCGACTGATTGTATGAAAATCCACGCACACCGCGCTCGGCTTGCCACGTAAAATAGCCAAGCATAATGATGCACCCTAAGCTGACTAAAATTTCGAATTTTTTGAACTTGAATGCAACCATAAGATTTACATCATTCGATTCTGGTTAAACTTTCGCTAACAATTCCTGCAATTGCTCTTAGGGCTTGATTTTTTACCTGTGAGCGCCGATTTAGAGATGATTATGTTATCCAGCAGCCGATTTGTCGTAGCCGTTCATGTCTTAAGCCTCCTCGCAAAAAATGCGGGCAAGGGGCCGATGTGTTCGTCTGCTATTGCAACAAGTGTTGGAACAAACCCTGTTGTCATCAGGCGCATGATGTCTGAATTGGAAAAAGCGAGCCTCGTTGTTTCAACAGCCGGACGCTCCGGTGGTTTTGCGCTCAACCGAAGTGCCTGCGATGTAAGTTTGGCGTGTGTCTATGCAGCTGTCGAACACGACACAGTGTTTCGGATGCACAAGGTTGATCCTGAAGCTGACTGCCCTGTTGCTTGTCAATTGGGCAAAGTTCTCGCACCGCGCTTGAGAGAAGCTGAATTGGCTTTGACTCGGTCTTTGGCGACAACGAAGCTGAGTGAGGTTGCAACTTCATTGAATTGAAATGGGGCGCTTTCCATTTAAGAAAAGCGCCCCGATCATTTTATGACTTCAAAATTGAACGGCCAGCGTAAACCGCTTGACCGCCCAACTCTTCTTCGATGCGCAACAATTGATTATATTTTGCCAATCGATCAGAACGCGCAAGCGAGCCGGTTTTGATCTGGCCGCAATTGGTGGCCACAGCTAAATCAGCAATTGTAGCATCTTCGGTTTCGCCGGAGCGATGTGACATCACAGCAGTGTAGCCAGCTTTGTGAGCCATTTCGACGGCTTCTAAAGTTTCGCTCAGCGTACCGATTTGGTTGACTTTTACGAGGATTGAATTGGCGATGTGTTCCTTGATGCCTTTTTGCAAACGCTTCGTGTTAGTCACGAACAAATCATCACCAACGAGTTGATGGGTCTCGCCAATCAAATCTGTCACTTGCTTCCAGCCGTCCCAATCGTCTTCAGACAGTCCATCCTCGATTGAGATGATCGGATAGTCCTTTGCCAATTTGGCCAGATATACAGCTTGTTCTTTGATCGAGCGAGTAACGCCCTCACCTTCGTAAACATAAGCACCGTTTTTGAAGAACTCAGTTGCCGCGCAATCGGTAGCGAGGAATACGTCCTTGCCTGGCTTATAGCCTGCCTGCTCTATCGACTTCATCACGAAATCCAATGCAGCTTCGGCAGATGGTAAGTTTGGTGCGAAGCCGCCTTCATCACCTACGTTTGTATTGTGACCAGCTTTTTTCAAAGCAGATTTCAATGTGTGAAAAATTTCAGCACCGCAACGCAAAGCTTCTTTGAATGATGATGCGCCGACGGGCATCACCATGAATTCCTGAAAATCGATTGGGTTATCCGCATGAACACCGCCATTGATAATGTTCATCATCGGAACTGGAAGTGTGCGGGCGGATGCGCCGCCAACATAACGATAGAGTGGCAGGCCGGATGATTCAGCTGCGGCCTTGGCTACGGCAAGCGACACACCTAGAATGGCGTTAGCCCCAAGGCGCACTTTGTTTGGTGTACCATCTAGCTCAATCATGGCTTTATCAACGGCAAGTTGGTCTGTGCCTTCCATGTCGGCCAAGGCTTCATAGATTTCACCATTGACGGCGGCCACGGCTTTGAGAACGCCTTTGCCCATGTAGCGAGCTTTGTCACCATCGCGTAGTTCCATGGCTTCATGAGCGCCAGTTGATGCGCCTGACGGCACAGCGGCACGTCCGAATGCGCCGTCTTCCAAGGTCACATCAACTTCAACAGTTGGGTTGCCACGGCTATCGAGAATTTCGCGTGCAGTAATGTCTAGAATAGCAGTCATGTTCGGCTCCAAAGTTTCATTTGGAGGTGCTTATGATCACAGCTGGTGACAATTGCAAGAAAATTGAGGTGCGCACATCAGAACACTGCTGTGCGGTTGCAACATAGCTTCGCGTACTGTGAAAGTGACATGATTTTTGTTCAAAAGTGAAGCGTTAAAAGCTACGGACTGCCAGCTTGTTGAGCAACAAATACGCACCGCCGACACCTATCAAAGCTGCGCCGCCCAAATTAAGTTGTAAAACGATAGAACGCGATCCCCACTACTTGGCAAGCTGCTTTTCAACCGCCGTCATAATTTTTTCACTCATCGGTTCCGTCGGTGTGGAAAACCAGTCCACATACTGACCTGTTTTAGAGAACAGGTATTTGTGAAAATTCCATTTTGGAGTGCCAATCATTCCAGCTTGAGAGCCCGCCCATTTATACACTTCTGCTTCGTCTTTTCCGCTGACGACCGTCTTGTCTGATAATGGAAATGTAACGCCATAATTAAGTTTGCAGAAGGTGGCAATTTCTGTGGCCTTGCCGGGCTCTTGCCCGCCAAAATCATTGGACGGAACGCCGACGATGACAAAGCCTTTGTCTTTATATTTCTCCCAAAGCTTTTCCAGCCCTTCATATTGCGGAGTAAAGCCGCACTCAGAAGCGGTGTTAACAAGCAACACAACCTTACCGCTGAATTGATTGAGTGGCATGGTCTTTCCGTCCATACCTTGTAACGAAAAATCATAGAGCGTTTGGGCTGTCGCCGTCATTGGGAGCATCGCTATAAAAATTGATGATATGATTTTGAGCATATCTATCGAACGCTGACAACACTTTGTTGGATCATCAGGAATTTGTAATTATGACTTTTCCTGCTTTGCCCGAATGCACCAATTCAAAGCCGTATGCAGCATCGGTCAACGGCGCTTGATGGCTGACCAACTTCTCTAACTGATAATCATTGCGCTCAAGAAGAGTCATTGCGCGGGGCAACAATTCTGGCGTGGAGGAATAGCTGCTGATTAGATTAATTTCTCGCCTCCAAATCTCCCACCAATCAATTGTAACATCATTGTTAGGTTTACTACCAAAAATTAGAACTGTGCCACCGTCGCGTACTGTTTCGATTGCGGTGTTCATCGTGTTTGCATCCACTACGCTTAAAATCACAACATCGGCGCCGCGCCCTTCTGTTTCTTTGCGCGCAATGTCTGCAATGTTGCCCTGCCCCACAACACAGCCGCCTTTTGCACCCCAATCCATCGCCAATTCTAGGCGTTCAACTCGCATGTCGAGCACCAAGGTTTTCACCGATATGTCGCGCAGCAATGGCACGAACAAAATGCCCACAGCGCCAGCGCCAACGATGACTGCTGTGTCACCTTCAACCAAGGAAACCCTGTCCAAGGCGCGCAGGCAACACGCCAAAGGTTCCATGAACACGGCGCGTTTGGAGGGAACATGATCAGGAATTGGAATGACCGTGTGTTTCACCAACAACGCTGGGACGCGAATGAATTCTGCAAAACCTGCAGGATCAATATTGCTGGATTTGAACACCGGATCCATCGGCGCAGAGCCGCGTTTTGTATAGTGCGAATTATAATCTGGCGCATGATGTGCGATGGCCACGCGTTGACCAGGTTTGAACCGATCTGATTTGGTCTCGACGATTGTAGCGACCACTTCATGGCCTAACTGTTGGGGTTTTTTGAAATAGGGATCATAGATCTTGGCTATATCTGTTCCGCAAATACCGCAGGCATCCATGCGCACGAGAATTTCACCGTCTGCGATTTTGGGCCGGGGCTTCGTCTGAAGCGCAACTTGGCCAACTTGAGGGCAGACTAAAATTTGGTTGGACATCAAGACAGCCTAGCGCTTTTTAAGGCTGAAATGAAGGTGGCGGAAACGGAGGGATTCGAACCCTCGATACGCCTTACGACGTATGACGATTTAGCAAACCGTTGCCTTCAGCCACTCGGCCACGTTTCCACTTAATCGGGCTTTTGCCTTGATTTGCTGCGATGCGCAAGCGCCG
>JAYTUV010000047.1:0-29977 GCA_043744395.1 Aestuariivirga sp. | reverse complement strand
TTAGTTCATTTTGAGCACATGACCAACATTGCTGCCGCCGCTGCCATGGAAATCAGTGTGGATGCTTTGGAGTCTTTGTTGGCGCGAGCAAGGAGAAGCCTGAAAGAAAAATTGGGGCCAAACGGAAAACAACTATTAGCAGTGTTGGCGCAGGGGAATTGGCGATGAAGACGAACAAACAGGATGTTGAATTGAGCGATACTGAACTGGATCAATTGCTGTTATTTGCCAGCAAGCCGCAGCCGAGCGCCGATTTTGAAGCAAGGTTTTTGAAGAAACTGCAAACCAACGCTCCTCCAAATAACGTGATTGCTTTTCCACGGGCGCGCAAAACAAAAATTTGGATAACGGCATTGCCACTTGCCGCATCTCTGATTTTGGGAATTTGGCTTGGTTCAAGCGACACTGCATTGGACTATCTATCTATTTCAAAACAGAGCGTTGCACAAAGCGATACCCCCGACACTCTATACAATTTGACCGAGGACAACCTTTCATGAGCGAACCAACCATAGTTCCAGCACCAAGTAAGCGACGTTTCTCTTTGCCGGAGTTGCGCTCGCATTGGTGGACTGCATTGTTGATTTTGTCTTTGATGGCAAATCTCTTGATTGCCGGCGCTGCTATTGGTTTCAAGTTTCATGGTGGGCGTGGGCAAGGCGGATTTTCGGAACAAAATTCACAACTTTTGCCGCGCAAATTTTTTGGTGAATTGCCGCGCGAAAGAAAGCGCGAATTTATGGACATGTTGCGCAGCAAGAATGACAACTATATGCAAAACCGGGTCACTTCTGATGTATCGAGCTTGAAGTTTGCCGAGGTGCTTGAACAAACAGATTTTGACCAAGCCAAAGCCAAATCGATTGTTGATGAAGTAACCTCTGGCCCCAATAGCTTTGCCACGCAAAGTGAGGTTTTGGTTATGGACATTGTGAACAAGCTATCGCCCGACGAGCGCAAAACCTTAGCCGCAGCTATTCGTGACCGTGTTGCGCACCGTGTGCGAAAATAAACTATGCTGAAAGCGCAAGCCGACACATCTTGTTAGGAAGGATGACTGATACGGTTGTTCCCTGACCAACTTTGCTAGCAATATTCAAACTTCCGCCGTGCAAATCGACCAGTGATTTTGAAATCGCTAGACCAAGGCCTGATCCACCTTTGCTTTTGGTAAATTGGTTTTCAACCTGTTCAAAGGGCCGTCCCAGCTTTTGAATATCGCGTTGTGGAATTCCGATTCCGGTATCGATGATTTGGACGCAAATCTCGTTTTCAGATTGATTTACTTTGACGGTCACCGACCCGCCTTCTGGCGTAAATTTGATGGCGTTCGATACCAAGTTTATAAAAATTTGTTTGAGGGCCCGGCGATCGGCAAAAAGATGAGCGGTTTCAGAATGATCAAGAGTTAATTTGATTTTGCTTTCGGTTGCGCGCGTCGCAACCAATCGCAACACATCTTCCAAAACACCGTGCAGTTCGACATCCGAAGGTTCGAGTTCTACGCGTCCGGCTTCGATCTTAGACATATCCAGAATGTCGTTGATCACGTCCAAAAGAAATTGACCAGACTTGCCGATATCCAAAGCATATTCGCCATATTTTGGCGCACCCAATGGCCCAAACATTTCTTGAGACATAATTTCACTAAAGCCAATCACAGCGTTCAGTGGCGTGCGCAGCTCGTGGCTCATATTCGCCAGAAATTCTGATTTTGATCGGTTGGCCTCTTCGGCTCTGGTTTTTTCGCTGGCATATTTATCCGCAAGCTCAGCTAATCTCTGCGATTGCTCTTCAGCCAATTGGCGTTCCTTTTGCAGGTCGCGCACAGTCGTCATTAAATTGCGTTCGGAATCAATCAAGCGTTCTTCATGTTGTTTCAGCGCAGTAATATCTGTACCGACTGACACAAATCCACCGTCCTTGGTGCGGCGTTCGTTGATTTGTAACCAGCGTCCGTCTGCCAACTGCACTTCCATTGAACGTGAACCCGAAGTGTCATCCGCTTGGCCGGAAACAAATTGCCGAACAACAGGTTCTTTAGAAGCCGCAGCAACTTCACCATAAGATGTGCCCGGTTGGCAGACCGCTGCAGGAAGTGAATGAAATTGTTGATACTTGGTATTGCAAAGCACCAGCTTGCTTTCAGTGTCCCATAAAACGAAGGCTTCAGAAATATTCTCGACAGCATCTTTCAAACGCACTTCAGCATCGCGGTTCATCTTGTCGAGTTTCTTTTGACGTGAAATATCAAATACGATGCCAACCAAATGCGGCTCGCTTTCACCATGGCCGGGTGCAAGGGCAGCGCGCGCCCGCAGCCAAACCCAATGGCCTTTATCATGGCGCATGCGAAATTCTTGATCGAACACTTTGCGTTTACCTGTCAACAAATCTTCGATCAAATTATCAAGTTTTGCATCATCAGGATGAATGCGCTCTGCAACTTCACCATAGGTCAGAAATTCACCTTTGGCAGGAAGTCCCAAAATTTCAAACATGGATTGCGACCAGAAAATATGGCCCTCAGCCAGATTCCAGTCCCATAATCCACATTCACCGCCATCTAAGGCTTTATCTAATCGCGTTGTTGCAACGGTCAACATTTCGTCAGCATCAGAGGCCTTTGCTGCCTGCCAATGATAAGCCCCAGAGAGCATCATAAGAACAAGGAATGTAACGCCAAACAGAACTGCGAGTTGCATCACCCCGTTGCGCCACGCCGAAAGTACATCCGGCTTTTTTTGAAACGCAAGCAAACTTCCTTGAAAAGGTGAAAGATCGCGCAATGTCATTAATGCATCCTCGCCCGATGCCAGCTTGGTTGAAATCATTGTTGCACTGTTGACAGCAGCGTCGAGCACGAACCCAGCTCCCATCACCTTATCAATCGTGCCACCGATGTAAGAAGTATCGGCGGGCATGCTGCCGATGATGTGTCCGTCGCTGCCAATCAAAAGAAACACACGGTTGACGCCCACTGCATCTGCAGGCACGGATTCCTCAAGAAGTGCTTGCGACATTGCGCTGATTGGCTTTGCCGTTGCGGCCTCGCCTAAAAGTTTGATCCGAATGTTTTGTGAAACACGGTCTGCCTGCAAGAGCGACAATTCGCCCTGATCTGCCAAATGTTGTGTACGACTTAACAAAAGTTGAGACACAAGAGCAGCAGCAAGGGTCAACAAAAATAATGCAGTGAGAGCTGTAATAAGCCTGCGCATTGTGCGCTCAGAAACAGAAAAACCAGCGTGACCGGGCCATGGCATTGGCAAATGCAAAGTGCGGTCGCGGAAAAACAGTTCCTTTAAATTTGCGTTCGCCAATTTGCGCCCAGTTCAGTCTAGAATTTAAGTGCCGGACTTCAACTGCAACGCCGTTTACAAACGAATCAGTCTCGGCTTACCCAACATTAGGATTACCGCCACTGAATCTGATTTGCCAAGCAAAAGCTGCTTTGAAATCAATCAAGCTTTAAGTGTTCTTGATATGATCTCGAAGACATCATTGGAAAGCGCGGGTGTTGCCAAAATGCGTTGCATTTGACGCTGCGCATGATTGCGGCGCGCAACATTGTAAAGCCGCCAACTGCGAAAGTTTGTGGACAAACGCGCAGCAACTTGCGGGTTTATAGAATTCAGCGCGATGATGACATCAGCCACAACACGGTAGCCATCGCCACTGGCAGCGTGAAATCCTGTAAGATTTCCGCCAGCAAAACCTGAAACCAAAGCATAAACTCGGTTTGGCGTGCTCAGTTTGAAGTCAGGATGCGTCAATAATTTCTCAATCCGCCGCCAAGCGTCAACACCCGGGATTAGCGCATTCAATCCAAACCACTTGTCTAAAATCAAATGATCTTTTTTGTGACGTTGATAGAATTTTTCTAGCATGGCATCGCTTTCTGGATTGCGAAGCGATCTAATGCAAACCAACGCGCCCATTTCAATGGTCATGTTATTAGGCATGGCAAATTCTTGCTTTGCCAATTGCAAACCTAGTTCTCCATCAGCCGCAACAATCATCGCTAACAAAGTCAGTCGTAATGACCGCCTCGCTGTGCCCGCAGTATCTGGCTGATAGGGCCTTGAATCAGAAGTATTGATAAATGCAGTTTTCAATTTTGCAAGCAACTGCTTAGCAATTCCGCAGCGTACGGATTCACGCGCCCGATAGACGAGATCGCTGTCGACATCTTTGCCGAGGACCGCCGTGACATCCGCTTCACTTGGCAATATTAAAATGAGTGCTTTGAAAGCATCATCAAGTTTTAAACTCTCCAAACATTTGCCCAATGCTTCACCGAGCGCGAAAACACTTGGTTCTTTCCGACCAGCAGACAAGGCTTTTACTGTCTTGATAATGAGCGCCTTACCAATCGTTTGAGCAGCTTCCCAACGATTGAATGAATCGGAATCGTGCCCCACCAAAAACAATTGTTCGGCTTCGGTCACGTTGCTCTTCAAAGCCATTGGAGCAGAAAATCCGCGATTAACCGATAACACTGGCTTTTCTTTCACATCAAGAAATTTAAAACTCTGCTTGGCTTTCGTGATTTCAATCACACCTGATTTGAGTTTGCCGTGGCCTTTCAAATCAAGCTTTAAATCTTTGCCGCCAGACCCCACAAGACCAAGCACCATCGGCATATGCAAAGGCAACTTGCGCGGTTGGCCTTTCAGCCGTGGAGTTGATTGAGAGACTACAAGTTCATAACTATTTCTCTTGTCGTTATAAGTTCCGAGCACATTCACCTTTGGTGTGCCAGCTTGATTATACCAGCGGAAAAATTGTGCCAGGTCGCGGCTTGATGCATCAGCCATACAAGCCACAAAATTTTCGACCGTTGCCGCTTCGCCGTCATGGCGTTTGAAATAAAGTTTCATCGCCTTGGCGAATGCCTTTTCGCCGATCAGCGTTTTCATCATGCGGCAAAGTTCAGCGCCTTTTTCATAAATTGTCGGCGTATAGAAATTGTTGATCTCGATATAAGATGATGGCCGCACCGGATGTTGCAACGGCCCTTGATCTTCAGGGAATTGGCTGGCCCGCAATCGTTTCACATCTTCAATACGCTTGACCGCGCGTGACCGCATGTCTGATGTGAATTCTTGGTCACGAAAAACTGTTAATCCCTCTTTCAAACAAAGCTGGAACCAATCACGGCACGTAATGCGGTTGCCTGTCCAGTTATGGAAATATTCATGCGCGATGATGGCTTCAATTAAAACAAAGTCTGTGTCCGTCGCCGTTTCAGGCAATGCCAAAATATATTTATCATTGAAAATATTAAGGCCTTTGTTTTCCATAGCTCCCATATTGAAATCTGAAACAGCAACGATGTTGAAAACATCCAAATCATATTCGAGGCCAAAAGCTTTCTCGTCCCACAGCATCGAAGCTTTCAACGCTTCCATTGCCCAAGCGCAGCGGCCCTCTTTTCCTTTTTCAACATAAATGCCAAGCGAAACTTTGCGGCCATTCATGGTTTTAAAATTGCCGGGCACATGTGCTAAATCACCAGCCACAAGCGCGAACAAATAGCTCGGCTTTGGATGCGGGTCATCCCACACGGCAAAATGTCGGTCTTTTCCCGCAGCGCCCCGCGAAGCTGGATTGCCGTTCGACAATAAAACAGGCAGAGAATCCGGCGCTTCGACACGCACTTTGAAAACCGTCATCACATCAGGCCGATCATAAAAATAAGTGATCCGCCGAAACCCCTGTGCCTCGCACTGCGTGCAGTACATACCGTTTGACATATACAGGCCTGTAAGCGCTGTGTTTCCCGTCGGGTCACATTCAGTTACAATAACTAGCGTGAATGGCTTTTGCGGAAGTTTGGAAATCGTCAGATGCGCGCTTGAAACTGTGTAGTCTTTTGCGGACAAGGGCTGTCCGTCCAATGTAATCGAAATCAATTTCAACTTCTCACCGTCAAAAACGATGGGAGCTGATTTTTCTTTGCTCAATGGATTGGGCCGCATTTCTATTCGCGCTGTCACCCGCGTCGAATGCGGCGCCATATCAAAATCAAGCTCAACGGAATCAATCCGGTATGGCACAACTTTATAGTCTTGAAGTCGGATGGTCGGCGGAGTGTCTGCGCGCATTTTGTTTCCGTTCTCAATGAATCGATCAGCTGATTTTTGCACGGATTTGCGGCGACCAACACTAAATTTTTGAGAGTTGAATTATTTTCTATTTTTATGTTCCAAAAATTATGCGAGGTTGTCAACCAAGCTCTCTAGGGAACGGGCAATGGCAATTGAAAAAATAGATACACTTGTTGTCGGTGGCGGCCAGGCTGGTTTAGCCATGAGCGAACACCTCTCTAACTGCGGCGTGCCTCATTTGGTTTTGGAACGAAACCGCATAGCAGAACGCTGGCGGTCAGGAAGATGGGACTCACTGGTTGCCAATGGTCCAGCGTGGCATGACCGTTTTCCAACAATGGCATTTGATGAGGCTGTTGCGGATACCTTTATCCCGAAAGAAGGTGTTGCCGCATATCTTGAAAAATTCGCAGATCAAATCAAAGCGCCCATTCGCAGCGGCGTGGAAGTCAAAAACGTACAAAAAAATTCGGGTCAAGCAAGCTTTCGTGTTGAAACATCCTCTGGTGCAATTGAAGCGCGAACAGTCGTTTGCGCAACTGGCCCATTTCAGCGCCCCATTATGCCTGCACTCGTACCCAAGGATTCAGGCATTACCCAAATTCACTCCGCTGATTATCGTAACCCCGGTCAATTGCCCGAAGGCGCCGTGCTGGTTGTGGGTGGTGGGGCATCAGGTGTTCAAATCGCCGATGAACTTCTGCGCTCGGGACGTCCCGTCTTTCTTTCGGTTGGTCGGCACAACCGCCCCCCGCGGGCCTACCGTGGCCGCGATTATTGTTGGTGGCTGGGTGTTCTCGGCAAATGGGATTTGGCTGCACCCCATCCGGGAACGGAACATGTGGCTATCGCGGTGAGCGGTGCTTACGTTGGGCATACCGTCGATTTTCGCGAACTTGCAGCACGTGGCATGGCGCTTCTTGGCAGAGCAGAAAATTACAAAGATGGCGTATTGACTTTTGAGGGTGATCTCGTCGTAAACATAGCAGCAGGTGATGCCAACTATCTGTCGGTGTTAGATGAAGCCGACGCATATGTTTCTCGTAACGGCATTGATCTGCCGGAAGAACCAGCAGCACGCATCTTCAGCGCCGATCCACACAGCCTGATCAACCCCATTCGAGAGTTGAACCTGGCGAAGGCGGGAATCACCTCAATTGTTTGGGCCACCGGCTATGCGGTGGATTACAGTTGGCTCAAGGTTGATGCGTTTAACGAAAAGGGGAAGCCAAAACATCAGCGCGGTGTATCGAGCGAACCTGGAATATATTTTATTGGTCTGCCATGGCTCTCGCGGCGCGCATCCTCATTTATCTATGGCGTTTGGTATGACGCAAGATATTTGGCCGACCACATTGCAAATCAACGGCAATATCAAGCCTATCATCACGCGGCACAAAGCAAATCATAATCGGACATCAAAATGGAACACACGCGCATTCGCAAATTCAATACGAAGGATACTTATCCAGAGCAGAAACTTGACAATGATTTATGTCAAGCCGTTGTGGCGCGGGGCTCAATGGTTTTTGTGCGCGGCCAAATTTCGCAAGATCTTGACACCCGCGAGTCTCTTCATGTGGGTGATGTGACTGCTCAAACGGCAAAGGCCATGACCAATATAAAAATGCTGATGGAGGAATCCGGAGGCCACATGGATCACATCTGCCGCGTTGTTGTTTACTTGACTGATGTTCGTTACCGCCAAGATGTTTACCGTGAAATGGGCAAGTGGTTGAAGGGCGTATTTCCTGTATCAACTGGCCTTGTGGTCACCGCCTTGGCGCGGCCCGAATGGTTGGTCGAGATTGAAGTCACCGCCGTGATCCCCGATCCGAAATGACATTTTCTATTGCAGGGCGCTGCGCAAAATCCGGAGCCTTCGGAGTGGCCATCACCACGTCATCTATCGCAGTAGGTGCTCGGTGCCCGCACGCTAGGGCAGGCATTGGAGCTGTGGCAACACAAAATATAACTGACCCTGAACTCGGCCCAACGCTGCTTGATTTGATGTCTCAGGGTTTGAGTGCAAGGGACTCTATTGACTCAATAATTAAGAATAATCCTTACGCCGATTTTCGCCAATTGACGGCTGTCGATAAAGTCGGAAATTCTGCCAGTTGGTCGGGTAAAAATATTTTAGGAACGCATGGTGTTTCTGAACAGCAAGATTGCGTTGCTGCGGGAAATCTATTGAAATCAGCATTGCTTCCAAAAATAATGACGACGAATTTTGCAGAAAATGCTTCTCAGCATCTGGCCGAAAGATTATTGCTGGCACTTGAAGCGGGTCTTGCATCAGGAGGTGAAGAAGGCCCCGTTCATTCTGCCGCTCTCATCGTCTATCACCAAAACACGTTCCCACTTGTCAGCTTGCGTGTGGATTGGAACGACGAAAATCCAATCGCAAAATTGCGCAAACTTTGGGAAGATTATAAACCGCAAATGAGTGCCTATTTGCAACGCGCCATCGATCCGACCAAAGCCCCAAGTTACGGCGTGCCGGGTGATCCTTAAGCAGAAAGCCGTTCGACCAACTTGTCCAGCATCTGGTCACAAAGTTTCATCTGCTCTTCAGAAACATATTCATCGGGTTTATGCGCCACAGCAATATTGCCCGGCCCACAAACAACAGCGGGCACACCAAGTTCCTTCTGAAATAATCCGCCCTCAGTACCAAACGTAATCTTGCCCGTGGAGTTTCCACCCGTCAGTGTACGGACGAAATTAACAACCTCGCTATCAACAGGCGTATCAAGTGCTGGATAGCTTTGCAAATCCGCAAACACAAATCGCGCATCGGCAAATACACCTTGATAGCGCTTAGCGACATCAAGCGCTGCCTGTTTGATCCGCGCCACAATCGCTTGGCTGTCATCTTGCGGTAAATACCGAATTTCAAAATCAAAGCTGGCATGGTTCGGCACAATGTTCATCACCTCACCCCCCGCCATCTTGCCCACATGCAACGTGGTGTAAGCCACTTCATAATCGCCATCACGTGCACCATGTTGCGCCAGATCATCTTGAATACGGCGGATTTCTGCAATCAAATCACAGACCATATAGATTGCATTTGCACCAATCGGAGCCAAACTCGAATGCGCCTCTAAACCATGTGCCGTTGCGCGAAATCCTAACTTGCCCTTATGCGCCGTCACCACTTGTAACATGGTGGGCTCCCCCACAATGCAAAAGCGGGGACGGAACGGCAGAGTCTTCAACATGTCCAATAATCGC
The DNA here is from genome assembly GCA_043744395.1 of Aestuariivirga sp. Taxonomy (GTDB): domain Bacteria; phylum Pseudomonadota; class Alphaproteobacteria; order Rhizobiales; family Aestuariivirgaceae; genus Aestuariivirga. The sequence continues at coordinate 20,624 of JAYTUV010000047.1, read as the reverse complement.
CGCACACCAATGCAGCCGATTTCTTCATCATAGGAAAATGCAAAATGAATGGGTGTCTTTAGTTTTTTCTGATCGACTTTTGCGGCCATCGCCAAACAACAAGCGATAAAGCCCTTCATATCCGCAGTTCCGCGCCCATAAAGATTGCCGCTATGCTTCGTCATCACAAATGGGTTGGAACTCCAATTTTGTCCAACAACGGGAACGACATCGGTATGTGCAGACAAAGCGACGCCGCCAATATTTGAAGGTCCAATTGTGGCCCAGAGGTTAGCTTTTGTTTTCTCTTCGTTGTGCACCAACGTCGATGAAATGCCAAAGCCATCCAGCAATTTTTGCACATAGGCAATCAATTCAAGATTGCTATCGCGGCTCACAGTTGGAAACACGACCAGTTTTTCAAGATAGGAAATGGAATGACTCATGCCTTTCCTTGTCAAAATTCTCCAATCAAGTACAGTGCCAAAATGCAAGTTTATGAAAAACAAATTGCTTTGATGAAGGCGATGTTTGATGCGGCCGTGAAACAGGCGCTGCCTTCCAACTCAATTCCACATCACATGCCTAAACCACCCAAGGGCCGCACCATCGTCATTGGCGCAGGCAAAGCTTCGGCTGCTATGGCACAAGTTTTTGAACAGAATTGGACTGGCCCAGTCGAAGGCCTAATTGTTACGCGTTATGGCCATGCCGTGCCCTGCAAGAAAATTGAAATTGTTGAAGCTGCCCATCCCGTGCCTGATGAAGCGGGAACTAAAGCTGCCGCTCGCATTTTGCAAATTGTACGAGGCCTGACAAAGGACGACCTCGTCGTAGCTCTCATCTCTGGCGGTGGGTCGGCACTTCTCAGTTTGCCTGTGGATGGCGTAACAGTTGAAGAAAAACGCGCCGTGAACCGCGCACTCCTCAATTCTGGCGCTCCAATCGGTGAAATGAATTGCGTTCGAAAGCATCTCTCGAAAATTAAGGGCGGAAGACTGGCCGCTGCCGCCTATCCGGCACAAGTGCACACATTGGTGATTTCAGATGTGCCGGGCGATGATCTGGCATCCGTCGCATCAGGCCCAACAGTGGCCGACGCAACAACTTTTGCAGATGCTTGCGCCATCCTAGCGAAATATAACATTGATGTGCCCGCGTCTGTCACTGCGCATTTAGCGAAAGCAGCAGATGAGACTCCAAAGAAACTCTTAAATGCAAATGCGATCTGTATTGCCTCGCCACAAAAATCCCTTGAAGCCGCAGCAGCACTTGCCGTGCAAGCAGGCTACGCACCAATAATTTTGGGCGATGCCATTGAAGGCGAAGCCCGCGAAGTGGGGATTGTTCTGGCAGGCATTGCTTTGCAAGCAAGGCGATTCGGTCAGCCCTTGAAGCCGCCTTGTGCCATCATCTCAGGTGGCGAAACCACCGTGACTGTCAAAGGCAACGGAGCAGGTGGGCGCAATGTTGAATTCCTGTTGTCACTTGCCTTGAAGCTAAACGGCGCAGAAAACATCTATGCGCTCGCAGGCGATACCGATGGCATAGATGGTGCTCGAGAAGTGGCAGGCGCATTCATCACCCCCGAAACACTGGCAACAGCGCGCAAGTTAAAAATCGATCCTTGGGCCTCACTCACCAACAATGATGCGCATAATTTCTTTGCTGCTGTACACACGCAAGTGATTACTGGCCCTACGCTCACCAACGTCAACGATTTCAGAGTGATCATTATTGAATAGGAAAATTTATTAATCTCAGGCGCAATTATCCGCATCAGATAGCGCGGCAGGATTCTCGCTCCACAAGGGGGCAGGGCACCAGAATTTTTGGAGCCCAACTCCATTCATGTTGTTTCGCATCGCGCATCGTTTCCACGGCCAACCGCCCAATTTCAAAATAGGGCAGGGCCACGGTGGTCAACGAAGGGCGTAAATTTTCTGAAATAATTTTTTGGTCATCAAAACCAATAACCGATAAATCGCGCGAAATATGCAAATTGAGATGAGCCGCTGCTGAATAGACCTGCAACGCCACTTGATCATTGCCACAGATGATGGCGGTCGGACGATCTTTTACGGACAGCATTTTGAGCGCCACATCAAACGCAATCATGCGTTCGAAATGTACAGGCCCATCCATACCGCGTTGATCAAGACCTTCATCAAAGCTGACACCGGCATCACGGAACGCACGGCGAATGCCAATGCCCCTTAACCTTGTGGCTTCAATATCAGGGATCAAAGTCAAAATGCCAATACGGCGATGCCCCTGTTTCAGCAAATGTTCTGCTTGCACGTAGCCACCGCCTTCATCATCAGGAATAAGTGAAGGCCTGTCTCCATAGGCCGCAAAACAGTTGGCCAGAACGATGGCATCTTTAAAGTCAGGTTGCCCAACAATATGGGGGCGGTGGAACATTGAAGCATAAATCACACCAGCAACCCGGTGCGCACGAAACATGCGCCAATATTCACGCTCCAGTTTTTCGTCACCATTGGTATTAGCGATCAACAAGGTTTGGTTGTTTTCGTTCAAAGCCGCTTGCGCACCGCGCACAATGTCAACCGAGTACGGGGTGGTCGCCACGGCATCGGTCATAAATCCAAAGACCGATGAAGAGCCGCCGCGCATCATCCTCGCGGCATGATTGGGAACATAATTGAGAGATTCGAGATGGTGCTGAACTGCAACACGGGTTTTAACATTGACGGCGGGGTCGCCGTTGACAATGCGCGACACGGTTTTAATCGAAACGCCAGCGCGCTCCGCTACCTGCCTTAAGGTAACCATCAGTCATTCTCCCATTGCGCAACGCCGTCCATGACAACGTTGTCATTTAGTACTTTGGGACCATTAATAGTCTTGATAACGTTGTCAATTATATATTGAGCCATAAAAGCGACCACTCTTGTCTTTGGCTGGCTTAAATGCGAATTGGGAAACCAACAGGAAACATAATCCTGAACGGGGATAGAGATAAATGCCGGACAATAAAAAGAAACCAAAATTCCAAAACCCGCACCGCAATTCAAATAGCGAAACACGTTTTCTGGAAGAAGCTATTGGCCGTGAAGTAAAACGTTACCGAGAAAAATTGGGCCTGACCATTTCCGAACTGGCAAAAGCTGCTGATATGTCTGCAGGAATGCTCTCAAAAATCGAAAATGGTGCCACCTCGCCATCGCTCACTTCACTTCAAGCTCTCAGCAAATCGCTGCAAGTCCCGTTCACCGCCTTTTTCAAAACCTACGAAGAAATCCGTGATGCAACTTTCGTCAAATCCGGCCAAGGCCTAACGATTGATCGGCGTGGTACGCGGGCAGGGCATCAATACCAATTGCTCGGCCACTCCACACATGGCCCAACAATGGTCGAACCCTATTTGATTACTTTGACCGCCGAAACTGATGTATTTCCTTCTTTCCAACACCCGGGCATGGAATTTTTGTTCATGTTGGAAGGTAACGTTGTTTATCGCCATGGCGAGAAAACATACGACATGCACCCCGGCGACGCGTTGTTTTTCGATGCAGAAGCCCCGCACGGCCCCGAAGAAATGCGCAAACTTCCGGCCCGCTATCTCTCAATCATCAGTTATCGCCGCGAAGAATAAGCATTCCCCTTGTGAAAAAATTGTTCCTGCTAGTTGAATTTTGAAAACAGCGCTGCTAGGCTGTAGATAACAAAGAGGTGCCACCATGTGCGGTATTGTCGGACTATATTTGAAGAACCCCAAGCTCAAATCCAAGCTTGGCAAAATGTTCAAGCCCATGCTGATTGAAATGACCAATCGCGGGCCAGATTCTGCTGGCGTTGCAATTTATCGCAACCCAAGCAAAAAATCCGAAACCAAATTTTCACTGGCGCATGACGATGCCAGCTATAAATGGAAAAGCTTGGTCACAGGTCTCAACAAAGCGCTGAAAACAAAATCCACAGGCCAGCAAATTGGCAACCACTTTATTTTGGTCACGAGCGCCAAAGAAGCCGCCGCCGTCGCTTGGTTGAAACAGCATCATGCCGCCGTGCGCATCGTCGGCTCCGGCCACTCGATTGAAATCTTCAAGGAAACCGGCCTGCCCGCAAATGTCTACGACAAGTTTGATTTGGATAATGCCCAAGGAACTCACATCATCGGCCACACGCGCATGGCAACCGAAAGTGCTGTAACCACGGCTGGCTCACATCCCTTTGCCACTGGCGCAGACCTCTGCCTTGTCCACAACGGCTCGCTTTCAAACCATAACCGCCTACGTGAAACCTTACGCAAAGAAGGCATGGAATTCCAAACTGAAAACGATACCGAAGTAGCGGCCGCTTACATGACGCACAAATTGCGCACAGGCTCGACACTCAAACAAGCGTTGGAATCGAGCCTCACTGATTTGGACGGCTTTTTCACATTCCTCGTCGGCACTGGCGATGGCTTCGCCGTGGTGCGCGATCCGATCGCCTGCAAACATGCTGTCATGGCCGAAACCGATGATTGGGTAGCAATGGCCACTGAATATCGCGCCATCGCCCATTTGCCGGGCGCTGATAAGGCTAGAATTTGGGAACCAGAGCCAGCAACCGTTTATAGCTGGGGTGGACACGCATGAACGAACTTGATCTTAAAAAAGAAGGCATTCGCGGCATTAATTCAAAGCTGCAATCACTTCCAAAAAACACCAATGAAAAACATTGGGTCGTCACCAATCCCATGGGTCAGCATTCAATTGCAGTCGGTCTCGATGGCCCATTGCAAATCGACATCAATGGCCATGTCGGTTTTTACTGCGGCGGCATGAATAAAGAATCTGAAATCACCATCCATGGCCATGCAGGCGTTGGCACAGCTGAAAACATGATGTCGGGCCAAGTGTGGGTCAAAGGCAATTCATCGGAATCAGCAGGGGCCACAGGCAATGGCGGGCTTTTGATTATCGATGGCGATGCTTCATCGCGCTGCGGAATTTCAATGAAGGGCATTGATATTGTCGTCGGCGGCAATGTCGGCCACATGTCGGCATTCATGGGCCAGCGCGGTAACCTCGTTGTGTGTGGTGACGCTGGCGATGCCTTGGGCGATTCAATTTATGAAGCCCGCCTTTACGTCAAAGGCAAAGTCGCATCCCTCGGTGCAGACTGCATCGAAAAGGAAATGCGCGCTGAACACATCGCAGATTTAGAGCGCTTGCTCAAAGCCGCCAAGCGCAAAGAAAAGCCATCCGAATTCAAACGTTATGGCTCCGCCCGCAAACTTTACAATTTCAGCGTTGATCACGCTGACGCATACTGAGGATAAGATGGAAAGCACACCTCGCACGCCGCCGCGCAAGTCGGCAACATTTGATGATGCAACTTTGGCTGAAATCCGCCGTGCCGCTTCAACTGGCATTTATGATATTCGTGGCGCTGGCGCAAAGCGAAAGCTCCCTCACTTTGATGATCTGCTGTTCCTAGGCGCGTCGATCTCGCGTTACCCACTCGAAGGCTACCGTGAAAAATGCGGCACCGATGTTGTGCTGGGAACGCGCTTTGCCAAAAAGCCGATCCACCTCAAAATCCCAATCACCATCGCAGGCATGAGCTTCGGCTCACTTTCAGCAAACGCCAAGGAAGCCTTGGGCCGGGGCGCATCTGCCGCTGGCACATCAACCACGACAGGTGATGGCGGCATGACGCCTGAAGAGCGCGGTCAATCCAAACATCTGGTCTATCAATATCTGCCCTCACGTTACGGCATGAACCCTGATGATTTGCGCAAAGCTGACGCCATCGAAGTCGTCATTGGCCAAGGCGCAAAACCCGGCGGCGGTGGGATGTTGCTCGGTCAAAAGATTTCCGATCGTGTGGCCGCCATGCGCTGCTTGCCCAAGGGCATTGACCAACGCTCGGCCTGCCGTCACCCAGATTGGACTGGGCCTGATGATCTTGAAATCAAAATTCAGGAACTGCGCGAAATCACCAATTGGGAAAAACCGATCTATGTGAAAATCGGCGGCGCGCGTCCTTATTATGATGTGGCACTTGCCGTAAAGGCGGGCGCAGACGTTGTGGTGGTGGACGGCATGCAAGGTGGCACAGCGGCAACCCAAGAAGTGTTCATCGAACATGTGGGCCAACCCACACTCGCTTGCATCCGCCCTGCTGTGCGCGCGCTGCAGGAATTGAATATGCACCGCAAAGTGCAGCTCATCGTTTCTGGCGGCATTCGCAATGGCGCAGACGTGGCCAAAGCCTTGGCACTGGGTGCAGACGCTGTGTCGATCGGCACAGCAGCTCTTGTGGCACTGGGCGATAATGATCCACATTACGAAGCAGAATATAACGCGCTAGGAACCACAGCAGGCGCTTACGATGATTGGCATGAAGGCCGCGACCCCGCTGGCATCACGACGCAAGATCCTGAATTATCTAAACGTCTTGATCCCGTAAAAGCTGGTCGCCGCCTTTATAATTACTTGAAAGTGCTAACCCTCGAAGCGCAAACGATAGCCAGAGCTAACGGTAAATCCCATGTACACAATCTTGAACCAGAAGACCTGTGCGCCTTAACAATCGAAGCCGCCGCCATGGCCCAAGTGCCGCTGGCAGGCACAGATTGGATTCCGGGGAAGGTTAGGTTTTGAGAAAACACGAATTTACCACCTCCAGTCCGTCACCCCAGCGAAAGCTGGGGCCCAGCTTTAATCCAAGCTCAGCACTTGTTGCTTAGCGGGGTTTCTGCTTTCGCAGGAATGACGAATTATTAGTTGGAGTTATTGATTCAATAAAGCTTCCAGAAAAAATGGGGGCACAGGGAGAACAAAATGTCGATAGATTTGGTGGCCTATGCCAAGAAGAACAAAGTAAAATATTTTCTTTTCAACTACACAGATTTGTTCGGCACCCAACGCGCCAAGCTGGTTCCCGCCGAAGCTGGCAATAAAATGCAAAAAGCTGGCGCAGGCTTTGCAGGCTTCGCAACCTGGCTCGATCAAACCCCTGCCCATCCCGACGTTCTGGTTTATCCAGATACATCGACTTTAATCCAACTGCCATGGAAGCCCGAAATCGCATGGATGGCGGGCGACCCTCACATGAGCGGCAAGCCACTGGAACAAGCGCCGCGCCTCGCATTGAAGCGCGGCATGGAACGCGCTGCCAAGCAAAACATGAAACTTATGGCAGGTTGCGAACCCGAATTCCATTTGATCAATTCTGATGGTTCAGCGCCGTCTGATGATAAAGACCATCAAGAAAAACCTTGCTATGATCAATCTGCCATCATGCGCCGCCTCGATGTGATCACAGAGATTTGCGACATCATGACCAAGCTCGGCTGGGGGCCATATCAAAACGATCACGAGGATGCGAACGGCCAATTCGAAATCAATTGGAATTTCAGCGATGCGCTGACCACCGCCGATCAACTCGCCTTCTTTAAATTCATGGTCAAAGCCATTGCTGAAAAACATGGGCTTCGCGCAACCTTCATGCCCAAGCCATTTATAAATCTCTCAGGCAATGGTTGCCACGCCCATCTTTCTGTGTGGGATAAAGCGGGCAAGAAAAACCTGTTCGAAAACGCGACCGATGAAATGGGTCTTTCGCCCTTGGCCTATAACTTCATCGGCGGATTGATTGAACATGCTGACGCATTGGTGGCCATCACTAACCCAACGGTGAATTCTTACAAGCGCATCAATGCACCTCGCACCATCTCTGGTGCCACATGGTCACCCAACACCGTCAGCTTCGGCGGCAATAACCGCACACATATGGTGCGTATTCCGGATGCTGGCCGCATTGAATTCCGCTTGCCCGATCCATCAGCAAATCCCTATTTGATGCTTGCCGGAATTCTGGCCGCTGGCATGGACGGCGTCGAACGCAAAACCAATCCCGGCAAGCGCCTTGATATCGATATGTACACCCAAAGCCATACAGTTAAGGACTTGAAAAAACTCCCCTTGAACTTACTCGACGCCTTGCGCAATTTCGAAAAGAACAAGCTACTTTGTGCCGCATTGGGTGAAGAGCTATCGGCGGGTTATTTAAAGTTGAAACACAATGAGTGGAACCAATATGCCCGCCATCTCACGCAGTGGGAGCGGGATACGACTTTGGATTGTTAATGGAAAAAATCTGCATGAGCATCGTCTTCTCCCGTGTAACGGGAGAAGAGGGGGCCCCAATTCCAAGAATTGGGGTTGATGAGGGACTTCGGTTCCCTCACCTATCCTGTCGCTGCGCGACGGGCCCCTTTCCTCTCCCGCGATGCGGGCGAGGACGAAAATGAAATACTCCCTCCTCTCCCTCCTCAAAAACGCCTTCTCGGGCCACAAAAATTGGCAGCCCGCATGGCGCAGCCCTGAGCCGAAGTCAGAATATGATATCATTATCGTAGGCGGCGGCGGACACGGATTGGCCACAGCCTATTACCTCGCCAAGGAACACGGCCTCAAAAACATCGCCGTGCTCGAAAAATCTTATCTCGGCTCCGGCAACATCGGCCGCAACACCACCATCATCCGCTCAAACTATCAATTGCCCGGCAATAATCCATTCTACGAACTCTCCATGAAACTTTGGGAAGGGCTGGAACAAGATTTCAATTTCAACGCCATGGTCTCGCAACGCGGAGTTCTCAATCTTTGCCACACTGACGCCCAGCGTGATGCCTTTGCAAGGCGCGGCAACGCCATGCATCTTGATGGCGTTGATGCTGAATTGCTCGACGCCGACGCCGTGCGCGATATGTATCCATATTTTGATTACGAAAATGCCCGCTTCCCCATCAAAGGTGGCTTGCTGCAACGGCGTGGCGGAACCGTGCGCCATGATGCCGTGGCTTGGGGCTTTGCGCGTGGTGCCGATATGCGCGGCGTTGATGTGATTCAGGGCTGCGAAGTTCAAGGCATCACAATTGAAAATGGCAAAGTGGTCGGCGTGCAAACATCGCGCGGAAGTATCAAGTGCAAAAAGCTGGCGCTCTGTGCCGCTGGTCATTCATCCGAAGTCGCTTCAATGGCAGGCCTTAAACTGCCGATTGAAAGCCACGTGTTGCAAGCATTTGTCTCAGAGGGGCTGAAACCCTTCATCGATGGCGTCGTCACCTTCGGCGCCGGTCATTTCTATGTTTCACAATCTGATAAAGGTGGACTTGTGTTTGGTGGCGATCTCGATGGCTATAACTCATACGCCCGTCGCGGTAATTTACCGATGGTCGAACACGTGGTCGAAGCCGGTGTCGCCATGATTCCATCCATCTCGCGTGTTCGCACTTTGCGTTCATGGGGCGGCGTCATGGATATGTCGATGGATGGTTCACCCATCATCGATAAAACATCAGTACACGGATTATATTTAAATGCGGGTTGGTGCTATGGTGGCTTTAAAGCAACACCTGCATCAGGCTTCTGCTATGCGCACCTGATCGCCAAAGACGAACCCCATAAAGTGGCCACAGCATATCGCCTTGACCGTTTCCATCGTGGTTATATGCTTGATGAAAAAGGGCAGGGCGCAACGCCCAATTTGCATTGATGATGAAGCCATGCTGATCCCTTGCCCCCATTGCGGAACCCGCCCCGTCGAAGAGTTCACATTCTTAGGCGATGCCACAGTCACGCGCCCCACAAGCTTAGAGCCATCATCGATGGATCAATGGATGGACTACGTTTATCTGCGCGATAACCCGCGGGGCAATTACTCCGAATATGTCCAGCACTCCGGCGGCTGCCGCGCTTGGCTCGTGGTCACCCGCAACACCGATACGCATGAAGTTCACAGCGCCGTTGCTGCCAAAACCATGAAGGCCAAATCATGAGCGGCTTTCGCATAGCAAATGGCGGCCTTATCGACCGATCAATAGACCTGAATTTCAAATTCGATGGTAAGTCATTCACGGGCCACCAAGGTGACACACTCGCATCTGCATTGATCGCAAGCGGCGTGCACCTTATGGGTCGCTCGTTCAAATACCATCGTCCGCGCGGTGTCATTTCGGCTGGTGCATCCGAACCCAACGCACTTGTGGAACTGCGTGAAGGTGCGCGCAAAGAAGCCAACACCCGCGCCACGATGATCGAACTCTACGATGGTTTAACAGCCACCAGCCAAAACCGATGGCCATCCTTGGAAAATGATTTTCTCGCCATCAATTCATTGGCCTCATCCATCTTCGTTGCAGGCTTCTATTATAAAACCTTCATGTGGCCCAAGAGCTTTTGGGAAAAAATTTATGAGCCTTTGATCCGCAAAGCCGCAGGCCTCGGCACTGCTTCGAAAGAAGCAGATCCCGACACCTACGAAAAATCTTATGCGCATTGCGATCTCTTGGTGATAGGCTCCGGCCCATCCGGCCTAATGGCTGCGCGCACTGCCGCAAGATCAGGCGCACGCGTGATTCTGGCTGATGAGGGATCAGCACTTGGCGGATCACTGCTTTTCGAGAACGAAGAAATTGACGGCAAGAGCGGCATAAGCTTTGCGCAAACTATCATCGCCGAACTTGCCTCAATGCCAAACGTAACCCTGATGCCGCGCACAATAATCTTCGGCTGGTTTGATGGCAACATTTTTGGCGCACTCGAGCGCGTGAATGATCATGTGGCCGTGCCACCTGCCTTCGAACCCCGCCAACGCTATTGGCGTATCCATGCCAAACGCGCTGTGCTAGCTGCAGGTGCAGAGGAACGCCCATTGGTTTTTGGTGGCAACGATGTGCCCGGCGTCATGCTGGCCTCCGCCATGCGCCACTATGCAAATCGCTATGCCGCATCCGCCGGAAAATCGATTGCCGTCTTCACCAATAATAATTCTGCGCAACGCACCACCGCCGATATGAAAGCGCATGGCATAAACATCGCCGCCGTCATCGACACCCGCACCAACGGCAGGATCATCAATGTCAAAGGCGGAAAGGGTGTAAAATCCATCGACCTCGCCGATGGTTCACATTTCGATTGCGATGCTGTTGCCATGTCCGGCGGCTGGTCGCCCATCGTGAACCTCATGTGCCACCGTGGCGCAAAGCCCATCTGGAATGAATCCATTGCCGCTTTTGTGCCACCCGATGTTGGCTCACAATTCACGGCAATCGGCAGCGCCGCAGGAAAAATGTTGCTGTCGGAGTGTTTGGCCTCAGGCATCGCCGCCGGAACACTTAAAGGAAAAGCTCCACCCGCACCAAAATGCAAAGACGAAGCCTTTGCCATTCAACCCTTCTGGTGGGTGAAAGAATCCACAGGCAAAGCCTTCATCGATTATCAAAATGATGCCACTGCCAAAGACTTGCCCCTCGCAACCCGTGAAGGTTACGGCCATGTAGAATTGGCCAAGCGCTATACCACCACAGGCATGGCTACCGATCAAGGCAAGCTTGGCAACGTCAACGCTATCGCCATTTTGGCTGAAACCGCAGGCAAATCCATTTCCGAAATGGGCACCACAACGTTCCGCCCCATGTACACGCCAGTGTCGTTCGGCGCATTTGCTGGCCCCTTCACGGGCCATCATTTCCAACCCGTGCGCAAAACTCCGCTCCATGATTGGTGCGTGGAGCAGGGCGCAGTGTTCGTCGAAACCGGATTATGGATGCGCTCGTCTTGGTTTCCTAAAACGGGCGAAGATTGGCTGGCCTCCGCCTCGCGTGAAGTCAAAGCCACGCGCGCCAATGTCGGCCTCTGCGATGTGTCCACCTTGGGCAAGATCGACATCCAAGGCAAAGACGCAGGCGCATTCCTTGATAGGCTCTATTGCAACACCTTCAGTACACTGAGTATCGGCAAAGCCCGTTACGGTCTCATGCTGCGCGAAGATGGCGTGGTGTTTGACGACGGCACAACATCGCGCCTCGCCGATGATCATTATGTGATGACCACGACGACAGCGAACGCCGCCCGTGTGATGAGCCACATCGAATTCTGTCATCAAGCCCTGTGGCCAGAGCTGGACGTGCAATATGTTTCTGTCACCGAGCAATGGGCGCAAATGGCAGTCGCTGGCCCCAAGTCCCGCGCCACGTTGCAAAAGATTGTCGACGGCTTCTCGCTGAACGATGAGACAACACCTTATCTCGCGGCCAAAGATATCACCGTTCTTGGCGGCCTCACCTCACGTCTCTTCCGCATCTCCTTCTCAGGTGAGCACGCTTACGAATTGGCCGTGCCTGCCGACCACGGCAATATGGTGGCCCGTGCCATCATGCAAGCGGGAGCAGAATTCGGCATCGTGCCTTATGGCGTTGAAGCGCTCTCAATGATGCGCATTGAAAAAGGCCATGTGGCTGGTGGTGAATTGAATGGCACCACCACGGCAGGCGATTTAGGCCTCGGCAAAATGATGTCGACAAAGAAAGATTACATCGGCCGCATGATGGCCACGCGCGAAGGTATGGTTGATCCCGCGCGGCAATGTGTGGTGGGTATCAAGCCCGTTGATAGGACGATGAAGATCAGATCAGGCGGGCATTTGCTCAATCAATCCGATGCGCCAAGCATGGCCAATGACCAAGGTTATATATGTTCTGTTGCGTGGTCACCCATGCTTAACATGTGGCTGGGCCTTGCCCTTCTCTCCAATGGCCGCGGCCGTCATGGCGAAGTCGTGAAAGTGTTCGATGGTCTGCGCGGTCATCATTATCTCGCTGAGATTTGCGACCCAATGCACTTCGATCCCAAGATTGAGAGGCTCCATGCATAGAACCTCAGCATTGCAAAATGTAGCTATCCAAGGCCGCTTCGGCGCAGACAAAGGTGCACCCGGCGTAAGCCTTTTAGTGGTTCATCCTCTTGCTATTTGCATGGTCATCGCCCGCAAAGGAAAAGCCAAAGCGTTGAAAGATGCATTGGCCACATTAAAATCCGTCGATGTTTTGTGGTCAGGGCCTGATCAATTTTTTGTGCAATCATCGAGCAAATCCGAATCCGCGCACTACAGCGAATTAAATAAGAAACTCGAAGGCCTTGCCTCAGTCACTGATCAAAGCCATGCCCGCGTAACCATCCGCATCTCCGGCCTAAAAGCCCGCGCCGTTCTGGCAAAGGGCACGCCCATTGATCTGTATGCTGATGAGTTTCCGCTGGGCAAATCCGCACTCACGCAAATGGCCCATGTGGGGGTTCACCTCACGCGCACAGGCAAAGATGAATTCACGCTTTCAGTCTTCCGTGGCTTCTCGGAAAGCTTCTGGCAATGGCTAACCTCGCAATCCGCAGAGTTCGGATATCAAGTCAGCTAACCCTTGTTCTTGTAATAAACATCCAAGAACACCGCAAACATCAGCACGGCACCCTTGATCACAAACTGCCAATCAATGCCAATGCCCATAATGCTCATGCCGTTGTTCATCACGCCGATGATAAAAGCGCCAATCACCGCACCGATAATCTTACCAACACCGCCCGTCACAGCCGCACCGCCAATGAAACAGGCGGCAATCACTTCAAGTTCAAAACCAGCACCAGCCTTTGGCGTGGCCACATTTAGACGCGCCGCAAATATGAGACCACCCAAAGCAGCCAGCGCACCCATGATCGTGAATATCCAAAATGTAAGCCGCTCTGTGTTTACGCCTGAAAGCTTCGCCGCTTTTTCATTACCGCCCATCGCATAAATACGGCGGCCAAAAGTGGTACGCGTGGTTATAAACACAAACAGCGCGATCAAAGCAAACATCACAATCAATACATTCGGCAGGCCTTTATATTGCCCCATGATGAAACTGAAGCCAATCAGCGCCACAGCAATCAAAAGATTGCGAGCATAGAAAATAGACTCCGGCTCTTCTGCCAAACCATGTTGCAGTTGGCTGTTGCGTTCTTTAAAATTAAAATAGATCAGCACAGCTGTAATCAAAGTCCCAATAACCAAAGCCAGCAAATTGAAAGGTTTGTCAAAAAGTTGAATGCCGAATATGTCTGTCAGAAAGCCAGTGCTTAGCAATTGGAACGTCGGGGGCAATGGCCCAACGGATGCTCCACCTAAAACGGAAAGTGCAAGCCCCTTAAAAATCAACATGCCAGCCAATGTCACGATGAAGGCGGGAATTTTATAGTAAGCAATGAAATAGCCTTGAATAGCACCAATCCCCGCTCCTACCGCCAAGCAGATGATTGATGACGTAACGAAATCCAATTTCGGAATCGTAAATAGATCAGGATTGGGCGATGTGCCCGTCATCAACACGGCGGCAACCGCGCCAACAAACCCTGAAACGGATCCGACTGACAAATCAATATGCCCAGCCACAATAACGAGCAGCATGCCCAAGGCCATCACAACGATGTAACTGTTCTGCAAAAGTATGTTGGTCATATTCACCGGGCGGAACAATGTGCCATTGGTATTGAATTGGAAAAACACCATGATCGCCAACAACGAAAGCAACAAAGCATAATCGCGAATATTGCTGCGCACGAAGCGCATGAAATCAGGCTTTATTTGTGAAACGTCAGTCATTTTATTTGTCCCATGATTTCATAATGGCGCGCATGATTTTTTCTTGGCTCGCCTCTTTTGCTGGCATTTCAGCGACGAACTTTCCTTCATTCATCACATAAATGCGGTCAGCCACGCCCAGCAACTCAGCCATCTCCGAAGAAATAACAATCACAGCTTTTCCAGCTTCTGCCAACTGATTGATGATCCCATAAATTTCATACTTGGCTCCCACATCAATGCCGCGCGTTGGCTCATCCAAAATCAAAACATCCGGCGCCGAAAACAGCCATTTACTCAACACCACTTTTTGTTGATTGCCGCCAGAAAGATTGACTGTTGTCTGAAAAACCGACGAGCAACGTATGCCAAGATCGCGCCGATATTTATTAGCGATTGCCAGTTCCACCAAATCATCAACAACAGAATATTTCGCCACACCATTGAGATTAGCCAAACTGATATTGTGTTTAATGTGATCAATCAGAACCAGCCCATAAGTCTTCCGGTCTTCCGTGGCATAGGCGAGGCCAGCGTCCATTGCCTTAGGAATCGTGCTGACATCTACGGGTTTGCCATTGATCCGAATATCACCTGAAATTTTCTGCCCGTAAGCGCGGCCAAAAATAGACATGGCAAGTTCTGTTCGGCCAGAACCCATAAGCCCGGCAATGCCCACCACTTCACCGCGCTTCACATGAAGATCAACATTTTTTATCATCTGCCGCTCAGCATGCAGCGGGTGATAACAACTCCAATTCTTCACCTCAAAAATTGGTTCGCCAATCGTTGAATTGCGCGGTGGAAAACGATCCGTCAATTCGCGGCCCACCATGGCCTTAATTATACGGTCTTCAGAAATTTTCTCGGCATGACAATCCAGCGTATCCACCGTCATACCATCGCGAATAACCGTAATCCGGTCTGCCACTTTGGAAATTTCATTCAGCTTATGCGAAATCATAATTGAGGAAATGCCTTGGTCGCGAAATTCCATAAGCAGCGCTAAAAGCGCATTCGAATCCGTTTCATTCAAGCTCGACGTCGGTTCATCTAAAATCAGCAGCTTAACTTTTTTATTCAGCGCCTTGGCAATTTCAACCAGCTGCTGCTTGCCCGTGCCCAAATTGGTGATCAGCGTATTGGGGTGTTCATTCAGCCCCACTTTTTTCAAAAGTTCTTTGGTGCGCGCAAACGCTTCAAACCAATTGATCACGCCATTGGTTGCTGTTTCATGACCCAGAAAAATATTTTCAGCAATCGAGAGCAGAGGCACCAAGGCCAACTCTTGATGGATGATGATAATCCCTAAATCTTCGCTGTCAGAAATTTTGCTGAATTTGCGTTCAGATCCTTCAAAGTAAATATCACCGCTATATGTGCCGTGCGGATAAACACCCGAAAGCACCTTCATCAACGTCGATTTGCCAGCGCCGTTTTCGCCGACCACGGCCAAAATTTCAGCAGGGCGCACATTAATGTCAACATTTGAAAGCGCATTCACACCCGGAAATGTTTTGGTAATGCCGCGCATTTCAAGAATAGGTTGCATGATATGATGGCGTTTCCCCAGAACTCAATGGCAAGTTAATCCTTGCACTGTTTGTTCATACCATAAACCGTCATCCCCGCGAAGGCGGGGACCCAACTTTCTGAAAACGTGATCATCCAAAAGTTGGTTTCCCGCCTTCGCGGGAATGACGATGAAAGGGTAAGTCTATATAGATAGGCCCCGCAGTTTTGCTGCGGAGCCATGAAACGATCTTAATTATCGACTTTGTCTTGTGTGTAATAGCCTGAGTCAACCAAGGCAGCCTTAATGTCGGCTTTGCCAACGGAGTGTGGCGTGAGCAAATAAGATGGAACAACTTTTACACCATTATTATAAGTCTTGGTGTCGTTGATTTCTGGCTCTTTGCCACCGAGAACAACGTCAACCATTTTCGCAGTCACTTTTGCGAGTTCGCGCGTGTCTTTGAACACGGTTGAATATTGTTCGCCAGCGTTCATGCCCTTAACCGATGCGATTTCTGCATCTTGGCCTGTAACGATTGGCATTTCAGCGCCTGGTGCATAACCAACACCTTTGAGCGACGAAATAATACCACGTGACAAACCATCATAAGGCGAAAGAACACCGTGAACTTTCGCAGCAGTGTAGTTAGCTGAGAGAAGGTTATCCATGCGGGCTTGGGCCACAGCACCATCCCAACGCAAAGTTCCAACCTTGTCCATGCCCATTTGGCCAGAAACAATTTTAATGTCGCCAGCAGCAATCATGGGATCGAGAACAGACATCGCACCATTGTAGAAATAGCCAGCGTTGGTATCGTCTGGCGAACCACCAAACAATTCAACATTCCATGGCTTCACAGCAGCAAAGCGTTCCTTCAAACCGGCAACCAGTGAGTTGGCTTGCAAAACGCCAACGCCAAAATTGTCGAATGTTGTGTAATAATCAACATTGGCAGTCTTGGTGATCAAACGGTCATATGAAAACACCTTTGCGCCAGCATCATGTGCCTTTTGCAAAATGTCTGACATGGTTGAACCATCAATTGCCGCAATGATCAAAACCTTGGCACCCTTGGTGACCATGTTTTCAATTTGTGCGAGTTGGTTTGGAATGTCATCTTCAGCATATTGCAGGTCAGTGCCATAGCCCATTGCAGTGAATTCCTTCACCATGGATTCGCCGTCTGAAATCCAACGTGTTGAAGACTTGGTTGGCATTGAAATGCCGATCAGTCCCTTGTCAGCGGCAACGGCTGTGCCGGCGGCAACAGCAGCAGCAACGCCAGCAACCGAAGCGATAAAATGTCTACGATTAAGCATAAGATATCCTCCCTTTACGAACAGACAGCCCAAGACTTATTCTTGGTGCTTGCCTGTGTTGGCCCTACCTCATAATTGGAGTTGAACCAATCGGCAATTGTTTTTTGTATGACAATAGAAAAAAATGGAATCTGATACTTATGGCAAAACTCAAATCCAAAACAAAAGGCAACCTTCATGTCAAATTTGCCCGAAATATAGGCGAGCGCATTTTGCTCGGCGAATTTCAACCTGGAAGTCTGCTCCCGAACGAAGCCGCTTGGGGTAAAGCATTTGGGGCCAGCCGCACAGTCGTTCGCGAGGCTTTGAAAACCCTGATGGCCAAGGGCTTAATTGAATCACGCCCGAAAATTGGCAGCCGTGTTTTGCCGCGCTCAATGTGGAATATTTTGGACCGCGATGTTTTGGAATGGCACCATGCTGCGGTTGATCGTCATGCCTTTATTCAATCCACACAAGAAGTACGAAGACTTGTGGAGCCGGGCGTTGCTTTGTTGGCGGCGCACAAACGCACCCCTTTGCAGCTCGCCAGATTGCAGGATGCGTTCACAGCGATGAAGAAAGCCAAAACCACGGCCGAAACCGTGGAGGCCGACGTCGAATTTCATGAGGCATTGATGGCCGCTGCCAATAATGAACTCTTGTTGCCATTTGGCATCATCATCGAAAAAGCCTTGGGCAATCTCTTCGATTTCACCACAACGCTGGACCCGAGCCCTAAAACCGCTCTCAAACTCCATGAACGAATCCTAGGGGCAGTAATGGCCTCTAACGGGGATGCGGCGAGCAAGGCGATGCAAGTTTTGCTCAAAAATACCGACGAATTGATCTCCAAACCAAACCGCAAACCAAAAAGATAGTTTAAGCCTAGACTAGGTGTTTAAATCGATTTCAGAGACTGCCAGACACTATTCCCACGGTAGGCCTCTACAGGGGTAGCTTGACGAACCAAATTCTGCCCTGGTCTCAAATTACCCCCATAGAAATTAAATTCAATCTATAGGAGTGTTTATTAAGACATTCAATCGCGTGTTTCAGGCAGGCTGAAACCAGCTTGCGCAATGATCCTTCCATTATCGATATGGATCACATCTCCAGCCAAACGCTTCACTTCCTCAAGAGAATGACTGACATATACAATTGGCAGCTTCATCTCATCGCGCAGAGTTTCGATATAGGGCAATATTTCCGACTTCCGCGATTCATCAAGCGATGCCATTGGTTCGTCCATCAACATCAAGTTGGGGTTTGACATAAGCGCACGTCCGATGGCAACGCGCTGCTTTTCGCCGCCCGAGAGATTGATCGGTTTGCGTCTCAACAATGCTGCCAAACCCAGCAACGAAATAATAACTTCAGGTTCCACGGCTCCACGATTGAATCTGCGACCATAATTCAAATTCTGCTCGACGGTAAAATGCGGAAACAACAATCCGTCTTGAAACACATACCCAATGCGGCGTTGATGGACGGGCACATTCACACCCAAATCGGAATCAAATAGCACTCGGCTATCAACAACAATCCGGCCCTCTGTTGGCTTAACCAACCCAGCAATCATATTTATTATTGACGATTTTCCAGACCCCGACTTTCCAAAGATCGCCGTCAGCCTGCTGGTTGCCTGAAATTCAACATCAATGAGCGTTTCACCCAATCGGTGCTCGAGGCGAACTTCCAAGCTCATGAGAAGTCTATCCGGTGATCAATGCGCTTGGCCAAATATTCTGAAACCATAAGTGCCGTAAGCGAAATCAAAATCGAAATAATCGTCAATCTTGCCGCACCAAAGTCACCGCCTGGTACTTGCAGAAAATTATGAATAAGCGATGGCAGTGTTTGCGTTTCACCAGGAATGTTGGATACAAAGGTGATCGTCGCCCCAAATTCCCCCATGCCCTTGGCGAAGGATAAAACCATGCCAGCCAATATGCCAGGCAGGGCCAGCGGCAGTGTGATCGTCATCAAAACCCAGAACCGATTGGCACCAAGTGTGCTGGCTGCTGCTTCCAGCTTTCGGTCAACGGCATCAATGGAAAGTTTGATGGCCCGTACCATCAAAGGAAAACCCATTACGCCGCAAGCCAATGCAGCGCCAGTCCAACGGAATGAAAATGTGAGTCCTAAGTAGGTATCAAGAAATTTGCCTATGGCACCTTGTTTTCCAAATGACAAAAGCAACAAATAGCCCGTCACCACAGGTGGCATAACTAAAGGCAAATGCACGATACCATTGAGTAGGGATTTCCCCCAAAATCGGCCACGCGCCAGCACCATCGCTGTTATGATGCCCAGCGGCAAGCTGAATACCATCGCCCAAAAAGCAACTTTCAGGCTAAGCGCAACCGCTGTCCATTCTTCTGCACTTAAAGTGATCCAGTCTGCCAAAATCTAAGGCTTCAAAACCACAAAACCCTGCGCTTCAAAAATCGCCGCGGCTTTGTCGGATTGCAGATATTTTAGAAATTCAGCGGCATCTGGATTTTTAGATGCGGCCACAACACCAGCTGGATAAATAATCGGCGCATGTGAATCTGACGGGAATGTGCCGACCACTTTAACAGTCGCATCCGTGTTTGCATCAGTGGCATAAACAATGCCTAAAGGTGCCTCGCCTAAAGCGACAAGTTTCAATGCTGCGCGAACGTTTTCGGCTTGCGCTACTTTGCCCTCAACCGCAGCCCACACTCCAAGTTTTTCCAACGCTGCCTTGCCATATTTTCCTGCTGGGACTGAATCCACATTGGCCATAGCCAGTTTTCCACTGCCCACTGCATCGGCAAGTTTAAATCCGTTTTCAATCTTCAAGTCGATTTTGGAGTCTTTCGGCGCAATGAGAACAATCTCATTTCCGAGCAATTGAATGTCACTGCCTTTGGCGATCAAACTCTTGTCAGTCAGATATTTCATCCACGTCAAATCAGCCGAAACAAAAATATCCGCAGGCGCTCCAGCCTCAATTTGCTTGGCAAGGGCGTTACTGGCGGCATAGGTCAAAACGACTTCTTTGGTGGTATCGGCTTTCCAAGCCGTGTTGACCGTATCTAGAACATTCTTCAAACTTGCGGCGGCAAAAACGTTGATTTTTTCGGCGGCAAAACTTGTGGTGCTCAACAAAGCGATGAAGCAGGCGGTGAGAATACTGCGGCGTTTGAGCATAAGCGAGATCCACGAATTATAACTTCGCTATATACACACGAATATAGCGCTGAATCAAGCTTAGATCAATCTGACTTTTGACGGAATCGTCAAAAATCAGATTGATCTGGTCGAAAACCGCGAAGTTCAAGTAAGCGGGGTTCCCTAGACTCACAAACGAAGTGCAACACTCTGATAAGGTGTTGCTATGGAACAAAAATACAATCACTTCTCACTTGAAGACCGGATTGTCATTG
>JAYTUV010000046.1:0-30266 GCA_043744395.1 Aestuariivirga sp. | reverse complement strand
CAAAAACAAGTAAAACCACAAATCAAAGACCACAAACAAGCCCCTATCAGCGCCGCATTCCCAAATCATCGGCAAAAATTGAATTATGCAACGGTTCCGCGAGGGGAGAGATTTGGAGGGGCGGCGTTATTGTGCTGGATGGGCGGTTTTGGAGCGCAGCAGGATGATGGCCAACATGACTGCTGCTATCGGCATCACCGTTAGCGCCACGCTGGCCCAGCCGAAGTGGCTTAGCATTTGGCCGCTGCTGGCTGACGCAATGGCGACCATGAGGGAGACGCCGAAGTTGTTGACGGCTTGGACTTTGGCGCGTTCGGCGGGCTGGTAGGTTGACGTTAGCATAGTGGTGCCGCCGATGAAGCCGAAGTTCCAGCCGAGGCCGAGCAGGATTAAGGCCACCGAGAAATGCACAAAGCTGATGCCTGCCAGGGCCGCGATGCCAGCGCTGATGAGAATGGCCATGCCGATGCCTGTGATCAGATTTACGCCATAACGCTTGATCAACAGGCCTGTGAAAAAGCTGGGCAGGAACATGGCCAGCACGTGCCACTGGATCACCCAGATAGATTCATCGGTATCAAAGCCACAGATTTTCATGGCGACGGGGGCTGCTGTCATCATAAGGTTCATCAAAGCGTAAGATAGAATGGCGGTGGCCATGGCGATGACGAGTTTGGGTTGGGCCAACAGCTCGGGCCAGCTGCGTTGCGGGCCTTGGATTTCGGCTGCTGTTGGTCTTGCCATTTGCAGAAATGCAAAGACGATGAGGCTTAAAGTTGAGAAGGCGACGACTGCAAAATAAGTGCCGGCGAATGTGAAGGGGGCCAGCAGATCTCGCGTGTGGCTCGAAATCAGCGTGCCTGCCACGGCGGCGACCACGCCACCCGTGAGCACCCATGAGATGGCCACAGATTTATCTTCCGGGCCTGCGGCTTCGGCGGCGGCGAAGCTATAGAATCCGCTGGTGGCTTGCAGCACGCCTTGCAACATTGCGCCGCCGCAGAACAGATAAAAGTTGTTGTGATAGATGGCCCAGACAGACACCAATGCGCCGATGATGCTGGAAATTGCACCGCCTGCAAAAACAGGCTTGCGGCCATAGGCTTTCATCAACATGGATGCGGGCCAGACGGCGAGCATGGAGCCCACAACGAAGCTGGTGACGGGCCATGTGGCCAAGCCTTGGCTGGGTGCAAGCATGAGACCCACCAGTGGGCCAGTGGCAAACACTGTGATGACGGCGCAGGAGTATAGCGATTGTGCAATGGCGAGAAGAAGGATGGTGGTGCGCGGGGCTTGGGCGCTCATGCCGCGAATTCTTGGGGCCGGCGCTGCCTTGCCAGATTGTTCAAAACAGCGTTGGCGAATTTTTGTTCTTCACCGTCGAAAAAGGCGCTGGCCACATTGACATATTCATTGATGGCCACTTTGGCGGGCACGTTTTCCTTGAACATGATCTCGTAAGCCCCTGCCCTGATGATGGCGCGGAGTGTAGCATCTAATCTGTGCAGTGGCCAATCTTTGTCGAGCAGCTTATCGACTGTGGGGTCGATCAAAGCTTGCTCGCGCACGGCACCTTCAACCACTTCACGCAGGTGCTTGAAATCCGCCTCGCCGCATTGGCCATCGTCAAAATCATTGCCCACAACACGGCTGGAAAATTGGGCAAGCGTTTCGCCCAAATCAGCTGTGGCAATATCCATTTGATAAAGCGCCTGCACAGCGCCCAACCTTGCGGCGGAACGGGCGATTGGGGCTTTGCGCGGAGTCGTCATGAGGCACGGAATAGCTGGGCTTTCAATGAAACACAATGCAGATGGTGCATGGCGATATGACTTGCGTTAACGCCGCCCTGCCCCTAAGCCAAACGCGCTGGCGAAAGCTGGCTTTATTCTCAGGGCGGGGCGCAACTCCCCACCGGCGGTAAATTGGGGAAACCCAAAAGCCCGCGAGCGGCTTTATTTGAAGAGGCATCATTTTTGTCCAAAAAGTCTGCAACTTTTTGGGATGATGCTTTGGATCTTAAAGTGACAAGCAGATCCGGTGTAATTCCGGGGCCGACGGTATAGTCCGGATGAAAGAGAATGAGACCGTCGTGTGGAAACCTGCGCTTGTTTTGGCGTGGGTTAAAGCCTTATGGCATCTCATTGTCCTGATTTGTGGTTTAACAAATTGGAACAGAGAAAATGAATACAACTCAAAAATCGAACTTAATCGGCGGCGCCTGTTATATGGTTGCGGCGGGTGCGGCTTTTGCCGTTATCAATGCAATCTCTTACAAAGTGACCAGTTCGCCCGATTATGGCGGGCTTGGCTTCAGATCTCAGTCGGACCTGTTCTGGCAATATGGCATCGCATTGTTGTTCTCCCTGCCCTTCTTGTTCAAGCAAGGACTTGCCAGTTTAAGAACAACGCATCCGGTTTTGCATGTGGTTCGCGTTATCCTGTCGGTCATTGGTTTGCAGGCTTTCAATCTGGCATTTTCTTACGGTGAGCCAACGTGGAAGGTTGTGGCGCTGGTGATGACTTCACCCTTCTTCGTGATGCTGGGCGCTAAGTTTCTGCTGGGCGAAACTGTTGGCACTAATCGCTGGATGGCTTCCATTGTTGCTTTCACCGGTGGCATGATTGTGTTGCAGCCTTGGTCAACAGCATTTCATCTCTATTCAATGTTGCCCGTTGTGGCCGCATTATTTTGGGGTGCCGTTTCGCTGATGACGAAATATTTTACGGCAGAAGAGTCTCCCGTTTCGCTCACAGTATGGCTTCTGCTTTTGCTGACACCGATCAACGCCTTGTTTTCAGGTGTGGCAGGTTTTGAAGTGCCAACAATACAAATTTTTGAATTGCTGGTTGTTGGCGGAGCCTTGGTGCTTTTCGCGCAATGGTGCTTGACCAAATCTTACGCAGCCGCAGATGCCGCTTTCGTTCAACCGTTTGATGATCTCAAGCTGATTTCCAATGTTTTAGTCTTTGGCCTTGGCTTCATGTACTGGCCAGAAGGGCAAATTTGGATAGGTCTTGGATTGATCTTGGTAGCTTCATCGTATCTGCTGTGGAGCGAGCGCGGGAAAGGGAAATTGGTGGCCGCGTGAAACACAAAAGAACCGGTTCTTTCTAGCCTTCAACCATCATCCCCACGACGATCAACACTTGATAATCCTGTTTATTGCACCCACCCACGGGTGGCATTGCGGCACCCGGTTGAACGGGGAAGTTTTGTTGGTCTGCGTGTTCGGGCGAGCATGAATTAGCAGCAGCTGGTGTGTAATTGGCGGCGCGGCAGCCGAGGTGGGTGACATCATAAAGTGTTGCGCCGTTGTTCAATGACCAATGCTGTTTGCCGTCGCTGCCTTTGGGTTCCACCGTAAGCACGGCCTGCGCGCTGCGCCCGCCTGTGACCACATATTTACCCGGCACAATTGGAAAGACTGGTTTTTCCATGATCAAGCCATGTTCCTCGAGCCACCAATCGGATTGATTGAATGTCCAGTTTGCAGGCGCAATGCCGTTGTTAGATTTCAGATTCCCGTAGCTGGAAAGGCGAACGCCGCGCGGGCCGGGATCGACGGGCCAGAGGCCCCAGATTTGTGCGTCGTCGCCCGACTTCGCATCGCTGTTGCCTAGTGCTGCGATATATTGCGTTGGGATGGGTTCGAATTTGATTTCGGCAGAGGCTGGATGAAGGCCTGAGGTCATCAGCAACAAGGCTGATGTTAGAAGGAGATTTTCAAACAGTTTTTTCATGATCCAGTAGCCTTTGCTTTGCCTGAACTTAGAACGAAGTTTAGCTTGGTTTGGTTCACCATTCTACGGGCTCGCTAAACTTAACTATTATGATAACGTCTTCGTTCTGAGGGATCCGCTATGATGAAATCGATTTGGACAGCTGTAATATGCTTTGCAGTATTTGGCCCAAGCCCAGCACTGGCAGACGGGTGTGATGATCCCGTCACACAGGCAGACATGACTTATTGTGCGGGTTATCAATTCAAGAAAGATGATGCGGGGCTGAATGATGTTTATGTTCGCCTCAAAGCTAATTATGCAAAGATTCCAGCAGCGAAGTCTGGGCTATTAAAAGCACAACGCGCTTGGCTGGCATTTCGGAACGCTGAATGTACATTAGAAGCGGCTGGCGAAGCAGGCGGGACCTCACAGCCGATGGTCTTTAATCAGTGCCTATCGCGGCTGACCCAGCTTCGTACTGAACAATTGCAAAAACGCCTTGATTGCCAAGAAGGTGACTTGACCTGCATCTCCGCAGGCGATGCCGCGAATTAGACTATTCGCAAATCCGGTAAGTCCCGCTTTTTCCGTGTTGGCCCAAATCAAAGTGAAAATGACTGGCATGTGCTTCATTGGCACCGGGCCCCAACACGGTTGTGAAATATTTGCAGGCTGCTTGGCGAATTGTCGTCAGAACTGCATAGTCGCCGTTGGTTGCGGAGATTGCGTCTTTCACCAAAATGACCCGACCATTTGCCAACTGAATGCGTTCAATATCAACCGCGTTGCCATAAGCATGTTCGCTCAATTTGGATGAAATATCGCCGTTACGACCACGACACACAAAGCCTGGGCCAGTGTAAAGTTTGGCGATGTGGGAAGATGTTTGTGTGGCAATCGCAGGTTCGGCGTTTTCACGAATGAAGTTGATGAATTGTAAAGCGTAACTGCAAGCCAAATTGGGCTGATCGGGAAACTCCAACTTCTGGCCATTGACCATATAGGACTTGAGTTGCACCGGATTTGCAATCAAGCAACTGCCCTGCTGTCCATAAGCCGGATTTGACGCGAAGTTGACATTCAGTTTGGTCAAAGCGGCTTGGCATTGTGTTGCATCATCTGGAAATTTCTGCGCGGGTATGAGCTCGCCCGGCGCAACGACAATTGACTTTGGCGCTGATCTATTTGGTTTTGGAGGGCTGGGCGGCACAGCTTCGATCGTTGGCTCTGGAGGTATCTCCTCCGGCTCTACCTTTGGTAATGGCAGTGGCGGTGCGGGCTTTTCGACGGGCGCTTGTGGCTTCTCCCGTGGCAGTGGCGGCTCTGGTTTTTCGACAGGTGCTTGAAGCTTTTCACGAGGCAGTGGCGGTGCTGATTTTTCGACTAGTGCCGGAGGACTGACCGTCTTCGTCGTTGTGGGGTTTTCGACTGGTGCCGGAGCAGTGACAGTCTTTGTCTTCCCAGATTTAGAAATGCGTGGCTTAGCATTTCTGTTTGCGCAACGATTTGACTTCACAGCTTTGCAAAGCGATCTTTCCACATTTCGCAGAGTGGTTTCGAACGCATTTTCAGACAGGGCTGGTTGGTTTGCAAACACGATAGCAATTGAAACGAGGACGAAAACGTGGAAACGAACGACTGATTGCATTCCCAAAAATTAAATCATTTTTGGATTGATGCAACCCAAAAATCTAAAGCTGCCAATGCTTCATTTGGCCCCTGAACCAAGTCATCTGGCGCTTGATGTAATTGCGCGTGGCGGTTTTGGCTTTGGCTTTCGCGTCTTCAAGCGTGATTTCACCTTTCAGATGAGCGAGAAGTTCAGGCACCCCTATGGCTTTCATCAGCGGTTGAGCGAGGCTTAGCGGTGAAAGGGAGCGGATTTCATCTAATGCGCCCTGCTCCAACATCAGGTCAAAGCGGCGGTCGGCGCGCGCATAGAGTTCATCACGTGGCACATTCAGAAATATGCGTTCGATTTTGACGTCTTGTAAAATGGTTTCTTTTTGCGCTTCTTTCTGCCAATCAATCAATGCTTTGCCTGTGCTTTCCAAGACTTCAAGTGAACGGATTAAGCGTTGGCGGTCAGCTGAGTTCAAGCGGGCGGCACTTTCAGGGTGGCGCTGTTGAAGTTCTACATGAAGATTACCTCTGAAGCTCCGCCAGTTATCACGGATTTCAGGATCGATGGCAGGGAGTTTGGCGAGGCCTTGCTCCAATGCCATAAAATATAATCCCGTGCCGCCGCAGATGATCGGAAGTTTTCCATCTTCCCAACATGTTTTGATTTCAGATTGCGCTTGCGCCAACCAAGTGGCGGTTGAATAATCATTTGCCGCCATAACGTGACCGAACAAGCGGTGAGGCACCTGTGCCTCCTCCTCTGGCGATGGCCTGGCTGTGATGATGCGCAGCTCTTTGTAAACTTGCATTGAATCCGCATTGATAATCACCCCACCCCGTTGCCGTGCTTGGGCAATGGCAGAAGCAGACTTGCCGCTGGCCGTTGGCCCTGCAATAAGCAACACTGATTTGTTTTTTGTGAGTGGCATATGAAATCCGTTCTCGTTCTCATAGCAGCGCCGGGCAGCGGTGCAATCAATTCTATAATCGAAAAATCATGCCGTGATTTTGGCGGCACCTTGCGTTGGTTGGCTCACGGCGAAGCATGCGAAATCGATCTATTCGAAAGAATGTTTGAGTTTGGCGAAATTCTGCGGGGCCTCCCCATCGATGTCAATCTGATAGCTAGAATCAACCGCCGCAAGAGACTCTTAATCGCCGATATGGATTCAACCATGATCCATCAAGAATGCATTGATGAGTTGGGTGTGTTTGCAGGCGTTGGCGATCACATTAAAGATATCACTGCGCGAGCAATGCGTGGCGAAATTGATTTCGAAATGGCATTGAATGAACGGGTTAGTTTGTTGAAGGGCCTCAATGAAAATGTGATTGCACAACTGCTCGGCGAGCGGATCAGCTTTATGGAAGGCGGCAAAACATTGCTCGCCACAATGAAGGTGCATGGTGCTTATACAGCGCTGGTTTCGGGAGGCTTCACGGCTTTCACATCGCATGTCGCAACAGTGCTGGGATTTGACGAAAACCATGCAAACACCCTGTTGATTGAGAACGGAAAGCTCACAGGCGAAGTGGCTATGCCGATTTTGGGCAAACAAGCGAAAGTGGAATCACTGAACAGAATTTGTAAAACACGCGGCATTTCGCGCAACGAAGTGATTGCCGTCGGCGATGGCGCAAATGATATTCCAATGTTGGAAGCGGCAGGCATGGGCGTGGCACTTCATGCCAAGCCTAACGTGCAAGAAGCGGCCCCAATTTGCATCAATCATGGAGACCTTACAGCACTGCTATACTTGCAAGGCTACGCGAAATCAGAATTCGTATCATAAAAAACGCACAGGCCTGAACCTGTGCGTCTTGCTTGTCTGCAAAACCTCAGCTGCGCTTCATGCCGCCGAGCAGATAATAAGCGCCGCCGCCAATGGCCACGCCGAAGAACCAACCATAAATCCCCCACCAGCTTGGTAAGATTGTGGTGAAGTTTGGCAATATGGTTGAGAACAGGCCGCCCGCAACCAAAGCAATGAAGGCATTATAATTCCAACCATAATGATCAACAATTGAAGATCCCAAATTATCACATAGCAGATTACCTCAAACGTAGAGTGCCCAAGCATGTGACTGTTGGTGTGAAAATCCATAATACTTTGGTTGCGCGTGAGCAAAGCCACAATCGCACCCGAAGCCGCCGACGTTTGCGCACCATACCAGAAGCAGGCCACAATGGCCCGCACCAAAGCCGGAGCGTTGGCTCCAAAAGTTCCAAACGAAGCGCGCGCTAAAACAGGATAAGGCACGCCGGTGCGAACACCCGCAATGCCGACCATGTTCATCAAAGCATAAACGATGACAGACCCAAGGCCGATGGCGATAACGAAATTAAAAAAATTGCCGCAAGCTAAAAATAAACTGGCGGCAAGGAAGTAGCCGTAGAGTGAGTGAACATCCGATGTCCAGACGTTGAAGATTGAAAAAGCACCCTAGTTTCGATTGGCCGCAGGCGCCAGATCCTCGTTATATAACGAGGGTGACGGATTTATAAGTTTCATTGAAAAGTCCCCTTTTGCATTTCCCCGATGTTCGCACTCTAGAGGCGCAATTCATCATGAGAGAAAACTAGGTCAGAAAGGGGGAGTTAGCAATAGTCGGGCTGGGCGGTTCATTCTGCTGGTGGCGGTACTGCAATAGCCTTTGCAGATCGACGCGAGAACAGTCGCCCAGTGGACTGGGACATAGTTTCCATCAGCACAAAAATAACTGGGGTTATAAATAAAGTGAGTATTTGGCTGACTAACAACCCGCCGACCACGGCTACACCGAGCGGTTGCCGCAATTCAGAGCTTGCGCCAGTTCCGAGTGCAATTGGTAATGCACCCAGCAATGCGCAAAATGTTGTCATCATAATCGGGCGGAAGCGGCGCACTGCAGCTTCCTGCATGGCCGATGTCGCGTCGTGTGTGCCGTCTCTTTTTAACTGAAGTGCCACGTCGATCATCATTATGGCGTTCTTCTTCACGATGCCGATCAACATCAACATGCCGATCAATGCGATCATCGAAAAATCCATGCCCATAACTTGCAGCGCAAGCAAGGCACCCAATGCGGCGGAAGGCAGGCCAGACAGAATGGTGAGTGGATGAATAAAGCTTTCGTAGAGCACACCCAACAAGATGTAGATGATCAGGATTGAGGCACCAATCAGCAGGCCCGTGTTGTTGGTGGATTGTTGGAAGATGAGGGCAGCACCTGCATAACTGGTGATGACGGACGAAGGCAACGCGATCTCTTGTTTGATTTGCGTAATGCGACCTGTGGCGGTGCCCAACACGACACCCTGTGGCAGGTTGAATGACACGGTTACGGCGGTGAGTTGGCCAGATTGATTGACCGACACGGGGGCTGGGCCGCGATCAATTGTTGCGAAGCTGGCCAGAGGTACGAGATTTCCGTTTGTTGCTGGTATTCTGATCGATGCCAACAAGCGTTCATCCCAAGCTCTTGATTGGTCGTATTCAAGGATCACATTATAACTGTTGCCTGTGGTTTGAATCTGAGTTGCGATGGAACTGCCAAAGCCGTTCTGAAGTGTTTGGCGCAATGTCGTGGGGCTAATGCCCAGTGCGCTGGCGCGATCAAAATCAATTTTGACTTGGGCTTGCAATGCGTTGCTCTGCAAATCAGACGTTACATCGATAAAATTTTGCGGATCTTTTCGCATTGCTTCGGTAAGTGTCTGCGCCCATTGCCGCGTGACGCCGGCATCGAGCGATTGCAATACCAGTTGGTATTGGCTCTGGGTGCTGCGTCCACCAAAGTTTAGCGATTGTTGCGGGTTTACGAAAGTTCGAATGCCGCCAATTTTTGATAATTCTTTGCGCAGACTGGCGACAACTGAATCGAGCGACCCGCGCTGGGCCTTGGGCTTAAGTTGCGCCGTAATTGAACCTGAATTGTTACTTGCCCCACCAGGGCCGCCGCCCACAAATGAAATGATATGATCAACGGCAGGATCAATAGAAAC
This sequence comes from Aestuariivirga sp., assembly GCA_043744395.1. Classification (GTDB taxonomy): domain Bacteria; phylum Pseudomonadota; class Alphaproteobacteria; order Rhizobiales; family Aestuariivirgaceae; genus Aestuariivirga. The sequence continues at coordinate 20,929 of JAYTUV010000046.1, read as the reverse complement.
AGCATCAGCCGCTTGTTGCTGCAAAGCCAACATTTCAGGATAGGCAATATCTTGTCTGGCTTGGGTTGAAATAGAAATAGTGCCGATGTCTTCGGATGGAAACAGACTGCGCGGCAAGACAGTAAATAGAGCGTACGAGGCATATGCCGTTGCAAAAAAGATAATTAGTATGATCAATCTGTGACGCAGACACCAGCCGACCATCGAGCCATAAATATCAGTGATGTGATCAAACAAAGTTTTCTTTGGATTTTCAACATGAGGCGCAAGAGGCAGGCGGGCGGCCAGCATTGGCGTGACCGTCAGTGAAATGAACGCTGAAGACAAGATGGCGAGCGTGACGACGATACCAAATTCGTTGAACACTTTTCCAATGATGCCGCCCATCAACAAGATTGGAATAAAAACGGCGACGAGCGAGAGCGACATCGAGATGATTGTGCCCGTCACTTCGCGGCTGCCTTTTAGGGCAGCGGTCATCGGGTCTTCCCCCTCCTCCACCAAACGCACGATATTTTCGAGCATGACGATAGCGTCATCGACAACGAGACCAACTGACAAGGTGAGAGCGAGCAGAGAAATGTTGTCGATTGAATAGCCTAAATAATACATGGCTCCGAATGTTATGAGAAGACTTAAAGGCACGGCCAGAGCCGGAATTAAGGTGGCAGAAATTCTGCGCAAGAATACGAATATGACCATCACCACCAAAATGATGGTGAGGCCGAGCGAATATTGAACATCGGCGACGGCATTTTTGATCGAGACCGAAGCGTCGTTGACAACATTGATTTTCATGCCAGCAGGAAGTCCTGCTTCGAGGCTGGGCAGTTTGTCTTTAACGGCCTGCACGAGCTCGACCGTGTTTGCGGCTGGTTGGCGAATGACGGCAATGACGATGGCTTGTTTGCTGTCTAACCAACTTCCTTGTTGAAGATTTGAGTAGCTGTCGCGAACAGTTGCCACATCTGCAAGTCGCACAGAGGCCCCATTGGAACGCGCGATGATTAGGGTTTTGAAATCTTCGGCATTGGTGCGCTGGGTTTGCGAATCAATTGTCATGGACTGACTGTTAGTTTGCACAGAGCCAAGTGGCGTTTGATCGTTGGCAGTTTTTAGAGCCGCGGAAACTTGGTTCAGCGACAGGCCGCGCGCGGCGAGTTTATCGGGATCGACTTCAACACGCACCGCATAAGTTTTGGACCCAAAGATTTGAGCTTGGGCCACACCCGATATTGTTGACAAAGCAGGAGCGATCACGTTTTGCGCCATATCGTCCATCTTGGTCAGCGGTGCGCCATCACTCGTGAGAGCGAGGAACAACACCGGCATGCTAGTTGGATTGGCTTTGCGGTAGCTGGGTGGAGTGGTCAGGTTGGCAGGCAATTGGCGCTGGGCGCGGCTGATGGCGGCTTGCACGTCGGCAGCGGCAGCATCAATATTGCGACTAAGATTGAATTGAATGGTGATGTTAGTGCCGCCCAACGATGAACTGGCCGTAATTGTGTCGATGCCGTCAATGGTTTGGAACTGTTTGATCAATGGCGTGGCGACGGAGCTGGCCATCGTATCGGGCGAGGCACCGGCAAGATTTGCTGAAACACTGATGGTCGGAAAGTCGGCTTGTGGCAGCGCGGCGACTGGTAGTTTTGAATAAGCAACCACACCGCCAAACAACAAAGCCAACATCATCAAAATGGTGGCGACGGGCCGTCTGATGAAGAGTTCCGAAATGTTCATGGGGCCGCGCCTTCGGTGGCTTTGGCCGCATCAATCATTTTCTTTTTAGCCTTTGCAGGATCAGCGGAACCAACTCTTGGTGCGGCCTGTCCTATTTTTACAGCCGCACCGTTGACCAGATTAATCTGTCCTTCGACGACCACTTGCTCATTTTCAGATAGTCCTTTTGACAGACCAGCTATGTTGTCAGAACGCAGCGCTATTTCTACGGGCCGAACTTCGACTGTGCTGTCATCTTTGACGACATAGACAGCATTGCCAGTGGCTGTTGGCGTTACGGCTTGGTTGGGAACCAGTATGAGTTTTCTCAAAGCTCCAGCAGTCACATCCACATTGATGGCTTGGCCAGACAAGAATTTTCCATCGGCATTTGGAATCTTGGCCCTCATTTTAAAGGTGCCAGATCCAACATCAACGGTGCTGTCAACGAATACGATGGGGCCTTTGACAGTCTGATGTTGGGATGCAGTTTGACTGCCTACTTCAACGGTCAAACTGCTATCTGCGAATGATTTGTGAATGAGCTCCGCGTCACGGTCGGGCAACGCGAATTCGGCATAAACAGAGTCGAGTTGGGTTATGGTGGCTACCGATGTTCCCGGTGCCATATATGCGCCAGGCGAGAGCAAAATCGTTCCTAGCTTGCCGTCAAATGGTGCTCGAATTTCTGTCAGGGAAAGCGCCACATGGTCTGCGGCCAAAACGGCTTCGTCGTAAATTTGCGTTGCAGCTGCAACTTTCGATGCTGTGTCAGCATCACTGCCAGCCTGCTTACTGTTCAGGCCCTGAACTAACAAATCTTTGGCGCGCTTTGCCGTTATGATCGAATTTTGGAGTGTCGCCAGATCTTTGGCCAATGTTGCTTCATCTTTGGCAATTGTTGCGCGAATGGTTCGGGTGTCGAGTTGGGCAATGAGATCGCCCTTTTTTACTGTGGCGCCGTCTTTCACCAGAACCTCAGCCAGAATGCCAGATGTGGAACTGGTGAGAATGGATGACGCCGTGGGTACAATTGTGCCGATGGTTTGCCGGGTGATGGGTAAGCTTCCCGATTGGGCCTTTGCAACTAAGACTGTCATCGGGCCAGCGCCGCCCTTCTTTTTGCCGCCAGCTGCGTCTTTGGTGCCGGCGGTTTGAGCAGCGCCTGATTTTCCTTGCCACAGCGCTTGAACCTGCGGCAGCCATTTATCTTGAAAGATGTAGCCAGCTGCGGCCAAAGCAATGATGATCAAATAACTGATTACGCGGCGCGTCATGTGTTTTTCAGACTCTTAAATTTGCACGTTATACGTAATTAGCGCCATTTCTGGGTCTGAGCATCTAATTTATTATTGCGTTGCAGCAAATTAATGCGACGGAATTTTAAAACACTCATTGCTGACAGCAGATGTCAGCAACGGCCTTTCGTTATTCGTTTGCACAACCTATATCACAACAATGGGACATTCGAGACAAGAAGGTGGATTCGCCGAAGCGCCACAACCGGCGCTGGAAGGCTACGAGCTGCCGGAAACGGCTCGGGCTGGGCTGGAGGCCTTGCGGCCAGAAATCGGCATTATCCCAGCCTATGTGCCTTACAAGCCGCCCAAGCCGCCAAAATCTGAAGGCGGCAAGCGCTTTGAGGTGGTTTCGGAGTTTGAGCCTAAGGGTGATCAACCCACCGCCATCAAAGAATTGGTCGCAGGTGTGAATGCTCAAGACCGTGATCAAGTTCTCCTAGGTGTCACAGGCTCTGGCAAAACCTTCACTGTGGCCAAAATCATCGAAGCTACGCAGCGCCCTGCCCTGATCATGGCACCGAATAAAACTTTGGCCGCGCAGCTTTATGGTGAGTTTCAGCAATTCTTCCCGAATAACGCCGTCGAATATTTCGTGTCGTATTACGACTACTACACACCAGAGGCTTATGTCGCCCGCACAGACACCTACATCGAAAAAGAATCCGCCATCAACGAACAGATCGACCGCATGCGCCACTCGGCCACGCGCGCACTGTTGGAGCGCGATGATGTGATTGTGGTTGCATCTGTGTCTTGCATCTATGGCATTGGCGATGTGGAAACTTATTCGGCTATGGCCTTTCAAGTGAAGAAGGGGCAGCGCATTGGCCAGCGCGAGCTGATAGGCGATCTTGTGACATTGCATTATAAGCGCAATGATCAGAATTTTGTGCGCGGCACGTTTCGCGTGCGCGGTGACACGATTGAATTATTCCCTTCGCATTTTGAAGATCGCGCTTGGCGGATTTCGTTGTTTGGCGATGAGATCGAAAATATTTCAGAATTTGATCCGCTGACTGGCCATAAGAAGGCTGAGCTTGATAACATCAAAGTCTATTCCAATTCGCATTATGTAACGCCAAAGCCCACGCTGGAACAAGCGGTTTTGCGCATTAAAAATGATCTGCGCATTCGCTTGCACGAGTTCAATACTGCGGGCCGCATATTGGAAGCGCAACGGCTGGAACAGCGCACATTATTCGACATCGAAATGATGATGGCCACGGGCAGTTGCGCTGGCATTGAAAATTATTCGCGCTATCTCACAGGCCGCAAACCGGGCGAACCGCCACCCACATTGTTTGAATATCTGCCGGACAATGCCCTGGTGTTTCTTGATGAAAGCCATGTCACGGTTCCGCAAATTGGTGGCATGTTTAAAGGCGACTTTAGCCGCAAGGCGACGCTGGCGGAATTTGGTTTCCGCCTACCGAGCTGCATTGATAATCGCCCACTGCGCTTTGAAGAATGGGAAGCCATGCGGCCACAATCCATCTTTGTGTCGGCCACGCCCGGCGGATGGGAAATGAACCAAACCGGTGGCGTATTTGCCGAGCAAGTGATCCGCCCCACGGGGCTTATTGATCCGCCAGTGATCATCCGCCCGGTCACCACGCAGGTGGATGATCTGATCGCTGAATGCAAAATTGTGGCGCTGTCGGGCATGCGCGTTCTTGTCACCACGCTGACCAAGCGCATGGCCGAAGACCTCACCGAATATATGCACGAGCAAGGCATTCGCGTGCGCTATATGCACAGCGATATTGATACGATGGAGCGCATCGAGATTTTGCGCGATTTGCGGCTTGGTGCGTTCGATGTGTTGATCGGCATCAACCTGCTGCGCGAAGGTTTGGATATTCCGGAATGCGCACTGGTTGCAATTTTGGACGCGGATAAAGAAGGCTTCTTGCGTTCGGAAACATCGCTGGTGCAAACCATTGGCCGCGCCGCCCGCAACATTGATGGCCGCGTGATTATGTATGCCGATAAAATCACTGGCAGCATGGAACGCGCCATCGCCGAAACCAATCGCCGCCGTGAAAAACAAGAGGCCTATAATGTGGCCAACAACATCACACCCGTGTCGATCCGCAAAAACATCGTCGACATTATGAAGAGTGTCTATGAGCAAGATCATGTGCAAGTGGATGGCGGCTTGAGCGAAGGCGGCCCACTGATCGGCCACAACCTTGCCAAGGTGCTGGCCGACATGGAAAAACGCATGAAGGAAGCCGCTTCGAATTTAGAGTTCGAAGAGGCCGCACGCTTGCGCGATGAAGTGAAACGCTTAAGGGCTGTTGAGCTAGCCGTGATGGATGATCCGCTGGCCAAAAACCCCAACATCCAAACCGCCGAATCCAGCTGGCCGAAGGGTGATGCGAAGCGGAAGGCTGGGAGTTCAGGTGGGAGGCCAGGGAGTCGGACGTTTAGGGGGAAGAGGTAGTGGGTTTTGTTCGTTGCATCGGAACTCCGTTCAATGCTACTAAGTTTTAGCCATGGCCGTTGATCAACAGCGAATTGATGCCCTTGTACAATCGCCGTCAGAGAGTCTGAACGTCGAAGTAAAGAGCTGGATTGGCACTACACTCCTCGAACATCAAGCGAAGATTGTTAAAAGTTGCCTTGCTCTGCGCAATCGCAACGGTGGTTTTTTTGTAGTTGGCTTCGACGACGCCACCCTGCAACCCGACAGTAGAGCCAACAAGCCTGCAGATGTCCGAAGCGAGTTTCATATCGACGGTGTGCAGGTTCTTATATCGAGGTATGCGCAAGAGCCGTTCGAGATTGAGGTGGGGTTTTCCGAACGCGGCGGCGTGGAATATCCCGTGATCGCTGTACCGGCGGGCGTTCAGGTTCCGGTGGCAGCAAAATCCGATCTTTTGGCCAACGGGAACAAACTCATTAAGCAAGGTGACGTTTATTTTAGAACACTTAACTCAAGTGGAGTTCCAAGTACCAGCGTGGCCCATCAGCGGGATTGGCGCGATATTATGGATATCTGCTTTGAAAATAGGGAGGCAGATATAGGCAGATTTCTTCGGCGCCAAATCGCAGGAACCGATCGTCAGAAGCTTGCAGAAACTTTGTTGGCGCTGGGCTTCTTAACCTCCGGCGGATCAACGGCACATTCGTCACCTTTAACAACGACCGTGTCCACCTTCGACTTAAAGAGGGATGCAGAAGCGTTTCTGGCCGAAGGCGAAGCCGAGTTTTTCAAAGAGCTGGCCAATCGCAATTCGATGACGGCGAAAGAGATGGCCCAAGGGCTAGCTTGGCAGGTCGCTGTTGTTGTCGCGCCGCCATTCCCGCCTGCAACACTCGATGGGACATTTCTTAGTCGTGTTTTGAGCAGCAATCCTAATTTCACCGGATGGCCTATTTGGCTGGATGCGAGGACTTCATCCACCCCAGAAAGCCGTCCTGTTAGAACAGAGAAATCGTGGAACAGCTTCATCGAGTTTGACAGGGGCTGGGGAGGGGGCGCGTCTCTAGATTTCTGGATGATTGCGCCCAGTAAGTATTATCTGTGGCGCACTCTACAAGACGACCGCAGCGACAAAGTCAAACCCGGCACTGTGCTGGACCCCCTTCTAATGATCTACCGAATAGCGGAAGCGATTGCGGTTGGTCTAACGTTTGCAAAGGCCATGGGAGACGGCGGTAGCGGGGACACGCGAATTTTAGGTTTTGCGTTCAAATGGTCAAAGCTACGCAACCGGAAGCTTTCGCCGTGGGCCAACCCAATGGTGTTTATGGGCAACAGCGGTCAGTCGCACGTCGACACGATAACCACTTTCGTTGAAGTGCCTCTAGATACCCCGGCCAACGCAATAGCGCCTTTCGTTACTCAAGCAACCCGAGAGTTGTTTTCTTTGTTCGACGGCCACGAAATTCCACCTAACGTGATTGAAGACCAAGTTCTTCGCTTGATTGAGCGCAGGATGAACTGATAAAGGGATTACAGTGACGGTAGATTACGTTGACAGTGCATTTATCTCCCCACGCCGTCATCCCGGCGGAGGCCGGGATTGGGCTTTGGACTAGTTTAGTGCTTTTGTAAGCCCGGCCCCGGCCTTCGCCGGGGTGACGGACTTGTGTTATAATTTTAATGAAATTTGATTTCGGTATCAGAATATTCAACTCACCCGCCCAGCGCCCGTTTCACCGCCGCAGGCTCGCGCTCTATCACTTTGAGCAGAGCTGCCGCTGGGCCACTGACGCCGCGTGCGCCCTGCTCCCATTTCCGGTAGCCTGAAACGCTCATGCCCATCAGTGGTGCCATTTGGGCTTGCGTTAGCTTCGCCGCTTTGCGAATTTTTGCGGGATCAACAGGCGCGTGGAGAACGGCTTTGCCTTTGCCCTTGGCGTGCGCCAAGGCCTCACCCAAGGCGTGGATCAGATCATCACCGAACTTGCTCATGTCTTTCTCCTTGCAGTCTTGATGGCCTCAACCAGTTGTGCCGCCATCCGCTTCTCATCTGCTGTCAAATCCGCTTTTGCATTCTTAGGATAAGCCAAAAGAGCATAGAGCGGCGTGTGATCATCGAGATAGTAATAGATCACTCGTGCGCCACCACGTTTGCCCCGGCCCGAAGCCGCAAAACGAAGTTTCCGTACGCCGCCTGTTCCCTGAATTATATCTCCTGCCAAGGGGTTCCATGACAGAAAAGCAATCAATTCCGCCTTTTCCGATTCAGAAAACAGAGCTTCTGCTTGTTTAGTGAAGAGCGGAAGCTCGGCAACGGTCAATATAGCGATGTCATATAACCCATTGGGTTACAAAATGCAACAGAACTCACTGCGTCTGCGCAAACCCGCATTGCTTCTGTTCCATATCAATCTGCTTCGTAATGCGGATCGCATTTTGGGCGTAGGCTTCTGTCACTGTGCCGTGGTTGATGGTTTTGTCCTTCAGGGGGCTCACGGCGCCACACAGATGGAAGACATGCGGCTCGGAGGATTTTGTTTGGCCTGCCTCTGGTGCAATCCAATAGACCACATCTGTGCCATTTGGATTGGCAGCAGATTTGGTGGCGGCGGCAACATCGGTTGAATCGCGCGCGATGTCTTGGGCTTGTGAGGCGACCTCGGGTGAACAGGCGGTGGTGGGCTGGCCCGACTTAATTTGCGTGGCGCAGGCATTCATGTCTTGTGTATATTGCTCAACAGATGGTGGCTTGAAATTGACACCCATTACAGCAGCCAACACGGCCAGCACGGCACCGATGCCGCCTGCGATTTGTTTGTTCTTCGGATCCATGTTCTTGTCCATGAAAATCAGGATAATCAATGGCAAGAAGGCAATCACGGTCATGATCGCACCCAGCTGGTTTTTGGCATAGAAACTCGCGGGATTGGCGCGGGTGGCCGGATCATTCTGCAATGCAGTTTTCCACATGATGCTGCCCAGAATTGCGAAAATGGCAATGCCCACCAAAAGACCAATCAACAGTGTCATGTTGGCGTTTGGCCCATCAAATTTGTGGGTCAGCAAAAGATAGATTCCATAAGCTTCAATGGCGATGGCAATCAACCAACTTATCCAAGCGAATGTGCGCTGACGGCCGGCCTTGCCCTTTTGCTCTTCAGTTGCGGCCCATGCTTTGGTGACGTCTGGTTTGTTATCGGCCATGTTTGAGTCCTCAGATTAAAATTTATGAAATAAAGGTTAGCCAAATTCCACTCGCATTGCATCATTTTTTTTGAATTCAGCATAATCTTGGCGTCTGAGATTATTGCGCGTTACAGTCTGAGGTAACGACCTTGCAATCATCTGCGCCGCAGCCTTTGAGGGCTTGTTGTTCGGTTTCAGTTTTGGTCGGTGTTTTACCCCAGCCGGCGTTGCCTTTGCCGTCCACAGCCAATGCGCCACATTGTTCGTAGGTTACAGCTGCTTTGCAAACGGCACCGCCTGCATCAACGCAAAATTTCATGGCGTTGTCGGTGGCTTCTTGCTCTGTGTCGCCGCCGCCCACACCCCATGCGGGTTCTTTTTCAGCTTTTTGTGTATCCAGCGCAATGGCACCCCATTTATAGGTTTCGGCCGATGCTGATGTGGCGCACAGAAACAGCGCTACGAAAATCGAATTGCGAATTGTATTCATCGTTTGAATCTCCAAGGTCATTGAGTCGAATGTGATGAATGCAGGAGTTAAGCCGGAAGCTTGTGTGACACAACATCAAGATAGATTGGAAATGATTTACAACTTAGATATGAAACGAGTCTGAGGAAAAGCGCAATGTATCTGGTATTTTCATACAACCTATGATGTTTTGAAATAAAGGCAGAGCTCTTGCATCATCAGGTCAGTGTGTTCCAGAATGGAATGACGTCAGGGAGATTGTTGAGATGAAATCAGTTTTATTAAAAGCTTTTGCAGCGGCTTTAATGTTGGGTGCTGTGGGTTCTGCGGCGCAGGCCGAAGTTAAAGAAATGTGGTCACTTACAGGGTTTTCGCATCCTGAAAGCGTTGACTTCGATTTGGCGCATGGTGTGTTTTATGTGTCAAACATTGGTGGCGCACCATTGGATAAAGACGGCAATGGCTTTATAGCAAAAGTGTCCCGCGATGGGAAAATGCTCGAACAAAAATGGATTGTTGGCCTTAACGCTCCAAAAGGCATTGTGATGCAGGGCTTTAAAATGTGGGTTTCGGATATTGATCAACTGGTCGAAATCGACACTCGCACAGGCACTGTGACCCAGAAGTACGATGCCAAGGGCGCTGTGTTTTTGAACGACACTGCGGTCGATGCCAGTGGCAATGTTTACGTTTCGGACATTGCAAAGTCATCAATCTGGAAATTGAGCGATGGTAAGTTGGAGCCATGGTACAGCACGCCAGATAATCTCCATATCAATGGCTTGCGCGTAATCCGCGGTGACAAGTTGTTGGTTGCAGGTTGGGGCCGTGGCATGCATGATGACGGCAGCACAGATTCACTCGGAAATCTTTTCACTGTCGATCTGAATACCAAAGAAATGAAGAATCTTGGTGATGGTCGCCCAGTTGGAAATATTGATGGCTTGGAACGTGATTATCATGGCGGCTATCTGGCGACCGACTTTGTGAAGGGCGGCCTTCTCAACATCAAAAAAGATGGCTCGTTTAAAGTGCTTATGCCGTTTAAGCCCGGCAGTGCTGATCTTGATGTGATGGACAACGGACACGAAGCCATTGTGCCTCATATGTTAGAAGACGCAATTACAGCCTATCACATCGATGATGCTGATCTCAAATAATTAGCAAAAGGCGGGGGAAACTCCGCCTTTTTTATTTCAGCCTATCCTATTCAGAGCGATGAAAGAGCGGCGCATGCGGCGCAAGGCTTAAACGCTGGTGACAAAGACGACGAATTCGCTATCATGAACCGACTATCATGGAGCACCACGATGCGCATATTTGTTTGGTTTTTTGCAGCTCTTACAGCCCTCAGTTTTGAAAGCCCTGCCCGTGCAAGCGGCGACTATGGCGGTTGTGGGCAAACGATGAAAATTGACTACGATGCCTTCAACAACTGCGACAGCATGGGATTCATTTCACCGGGCAATGATACTCGCATCAACTTGGTTTACCTGCTATCTGATGCACGCGGACAAAAACTCAAAACTGCAAAACCCTCTTCAGAACCAAACTCAACAGTCGTGAATTATTGGCCCAGTGATTGGCCGACGTTTTGGACTTCACTTGATCTTGGACCAAAAGCAGCAGCGACTGAATCCGACAGTGAATATGGTGAAGGCACAATCTGTGTGAGTGATGAAACCGGAAGTGCTGGTTTTCTTGCTGCGCTGGCGGCTGATGCAGGCGTAACCGAGTCTGAGAAGACAACGCTTGCAAACATACGCAAGTCCATAAAATGTAAAACTCCTGGTGGCGGAGACGGAGCCATTGATGTTCAATCACCTGCTGCCAAAGAATTTGCGGCTTATATAAATGCAATTCGAAATTTCTATTTCGTCTCCCACACTGACGCAACGGCATTTGCGGCTCTTACCAATTCCTCTCAGCCATGGGTGCGCGAGGCGGCACGTTATATGAAAGCGCGTGTGGCGCTGCTCACCGCTCAGGCCTCAGCCTTTGATGAATATGGCACATTGGAAAAAGGAAACGTTTCTTCCGAAAATGTTAAGGCCGCTCTTGATGGCTTGAACACATATCTAAAAGACTATCCTAAAGGCACATATGCGGCATCCGCCACCGGACTTTTACGCCGGGCCTATTGGGTTTCTGGCGACACGCAAAAACTGGCAGTTGCTTATTCAGTAGCGATTGGAAGAAACAACATTGATAATGCCGGTCTTGCGCTGGTCAATGAGCTTGATTTGAAACTGCCCGCCAACACAGACCAAGGCAATCCATCAGATGTGCTGTTGCTGGCGATGGAGGATCTGCGCTCGATGCGCAAGCAAACAGACTCCGATGATAAGGCATTGCCCGGCATGAAAGCAGATGTCATTGTTGCCCAACACGAACGCTTTGCCAACCATGAAGATATTTATAATTATCTTCTGGGGGCGCGTGCGTGGTTTGTCGATAAAGATGCAAAGGCCGTGTTGCAGCTCTTTCCAGAAAAAGCTGCCGCTGGAGAGGCTTGGACCTATGTTGAATTCAGCGGCCAACTTTTGAGGGCTTCGGCGCTCAATGCCATGGGCGATAAAACTGCGCGTTCGGCGCTGGTCAACCTGTTTCCAAATGCCACACAAGCTTTTCAACGCGGCACGTTAGAGCTGGCACTGGCGATGCTTGATGAGCGGGCCAAAAACATCTCATCGGTTTTTTCTCCGGACTCACTTATTCAAGATCCTCTGCTGCGCAAATATGTGCTCGATTACATCGCAGGGCCAATCTTACTGCGTCAGCAAGCCGTTGCAACCAATGTGCCTAAGGAGGAAAGTAGAACTGCTCTTTTTCGCCTCCTAGCGCGTGATCTGAGTCAAGGACATTTCAAAGGATTTCTTGAAGACATAAGTTTGCTTCCGCCAAAACCTGTCCAAGATGCAAATGGTCAGCCCTATGACTATTTCGAACCTTTCAGGTGGGACGGCAGCAAGGAAGACTATAACTGTCCTGGCTTGCTTGAAATTGCAAAACAGTTGAATGCGAATGCCAGCAGCATTCAAGGCCGCCTGTGCCTTGGCGACTACATTCGTGCCAAAGGGGATTCTGCAGTCACTCTGGTTGAGAAAGATGAACTCGGTGGCACAGGCACGTTGTTCGCGGGCGAACAATTCTACCGACAAGATTTGTATATGAGCATTATGAAAAATCCCAAAGCCACCCGTAATGAGAAGGCCTATGCACTTTTCCGAGCTGTTAAATGCTATGAGCCTGCGCACAACAATGAATGCGGAGGCACTGAAGTTTCGGAAGGCCAGCGCAAGAAATGGTACAATGAGCTAAAAGTAAAATATGCCGACACTGCCTATGCCAAGGAGCTGCGCTATTATTGGTAAATGGTTGTGGGTCATGTTGGCCCTGCTTGCTATGGGTTCAACCGCTCACACAGAAAATGTGCGTGCCGAAAATTATAAAAATTTTTGGCTTTGGGCCGGCGTTAGACCGCAGGCTTCCCTTGCAAAAGCCAAGGAAATATATTTGCTTGCGGGCGAGGTTTCAGATCGCGGTAAGCCTCACGTCATTTCACAACGTAGCGCCCTTCCTCATATCAATAGGGCTGATCTCTGGATTGTCTATCGCGCTCAGACGCTTGATTGGAATGACGCAATTTTTTATGATGTATTGCGACATGTTCAAAGCTGGAAGCTGAACGGCAACAGGCTTGTTGGCCTGCAAATTGATTTTGATGCAGGCACCAAGCATCTCAAAAATTATGCCATTTTTTTGGAGCGGTTGCGCCGGAAGTTGCCACCAGAGTTTAAGCTCGGTGTAACAGGACTGCTCGATTGGAGTGCTAATGGTGACTCAAGAGGGTTGAATGCTTTGGCAGCCGTAGTGGATGAAGTGGTTTTGCAAATCTACCAAGGTCGGCGCGTCATCTCTGGTTATGGCGCATATCTGGCGAAGTTGGACAAATTGAAAGTTCCATTTCGCATCGGACTTTTGCAGGGTGGGGAGTGGCAAGCGCCACCCTCGCTCATGACCAATCCAAATTTTCGTGGTTACGTGGTTTTTCTCGTAAACCCGCAATACGGAAAACCAAATCTACAGTGAATCGTAAACCGCAAAAATCAATCTTTCACGACGTGGATCAATGGTATCAAAGCCCAACATATTGTTGGTGATGTAAGCAAAACCAAGCCCAATATCAGGGTCACCGAACGCCATCGTGCCACCCCAGCCGCCATGACCAATCGCTTGCGGCGAAGACCATATGCCATAGGTTGGATCTTCAATTCGGAACCCTGCGCCAAAAGCTGTTTCAAAGTTGAAGCTGGAGTCGATCCCTCGATATCTGGCCCGTGTTGCCTCTGCGCGGGTTTCTTTGGACATTAACTTTGATTGGCCACCACACATATCGCCATAAATCGTTGCCAAAGCCCTCGCATCGCAATGGCCGTTGCCACCGGGAACTTCAGCAGCGCGCCAGCGCCGATGATTAGGGGCCGTTGCCAGAGGTGTAGGATTGGCACAGGCTTGCGGGTATGGGCTGGTCAGCACAAGGTTAACCCAATCGTTGCACCCTGCCCCTTCGATCATTTCGGCACAGCGATGATCCTGTTCCTCCGGCACCCCGATATAGAACTCAACACCAAGCGGCCCGGCAATTTCTTCGCGCACATATTGCCCAATTGATTTGCCAGTCACGCGGCGCAATGGCTCGGACGCCAAATGGCCGTAGCTGAGCGCATGATATGCGCAATCTGTGCCGGGCTTCCAATTTGGTGTCATGGCGGCCAACGCATCTACGTAAGGCGTCCAAGCGATAAGATCATCTTCGCTAACCCTGGCATTCAATCCATTCAGACCGGAAATATGCGACATGGTTTGGTCGAGAGTGATCTGCTCTTTGCCGCCAGCCGCAAACTCCGGCCAAACGTCTGCAATCGGCTTATCATAGTGCAGCTTGCCCTGCTCCACCGCCATGGCCACAGCGGCGGCCACAACGCCTTTAGTGGATGACCAGACATTGGCAATGGTGCCTTGTTGCCAAGGCTTAGTTTTGGCTTTGTCAGCATGCCCCGCCCACAGGTCAACCACCAGCTTGCCGTCAAGCATAACAGCCACAGCTGCCCCATGCTCCAGACCAGAAGCAAAGTTCGCAGCAAAAGCATCCTTCACTTTTTCAAAACGCGAATCGAATTCTCCATGAATTGTGGACATGCTTTTCTCCAGAGTTGACGGGGCAAACTTTAGCGAAAGCAGCAATGAACACAAACAAAAACGGCGGGGACTTAAGCCCCGCCGTTGATTTCGAATTATAGAGCTTACTTCGCGAGATTTGCCAGATTAGCCAAAAGACCGTCAAGCACAGGCTTTACCAAATCGCTCACGCCAGCAATGCCTTGTACTTTTGTTGCAGCCGCAGTCAGAGCAGGCAAACCACCATTCACAAGAGAAGCAACCGCTGTTTTTTGCCCTGGTGAAAACTTAGCAGCAAGGCCTGAAACTGCAGTGATGGCCGTTGCAGCAGTTTGCATTTTTGGCAACGCCGCTGTTGCAGTCGCCACATCAGTGATGCCGCCGAGTGAACCTGTAAGATCGGTGAAAGCACCAGTCAAATTCTTGGTTACATCGATGTTATCAATCATGATGTTGGTCATTGCAGCAGGCGCTGCAGGAGCAGTTTCTGTTGCGGCAGGTTTCGCCATTGTAGCAGTGTTATCCATAGCACCATGTGGCGTCATGAAATACCATGCAGCCACAGCAAGGGCAGCTACTGGAAGGGCATACTTCAACCAGCCCATACCGCCTGATGTATTTGGCATGGCAGGTGTTGGCACAGCGTTATTCACTGAAGCGGTTGCATTGCTAACGGTTGACGTGGCGTTTGCAGCCGTTGAACCAGCCATGTGAACAAGACCAGCAACACCTGCAGGCAATGCAGCTTGGATAAAGCCTTTTTGCGATGCCATCAATTTCATCAATCCTGATGCATCAAGACCTGAACTTTCTTTAGCCAAGGCACCCATGACCATTTGGCCAGCGATACCCATGATTGATCCGCCAGCAGCTGGCGAAACGCCAGTGTTGCCCAAAACGGCATTTGTGAATGTGCTTAGTCCGCCTTGACCGAGCAAAGACGTCAACATTGAAGTCCCGCCTGTTGCCAAATTTCCAGCACTTGCACCCGTCAATGCAGAAACCATTCCGCTTGCCAAATTTGGATTTGCTCCGGCCAGAACGGACAAAACATCTTTTGCACCGCTAGCACTTGCTGAACGGTTTGCTACAGCGCCCATCAAAGCAGGAACAGCTGAAGCTAATATTGAACTTACGGCAGTGCCGGTTAAGCCAAAGCTTGCAGCAATCTTTTCGATGATTGCTGGAGTTGCCATCTTCATGACATCCGATACGATATTGGCCATTTGTATTCTCCTAGGTATTTTGACATACGACGGTTTATTCCGCCCCCTCGTCCATTTCCGCATAAGCGATGCAATAGCGGCGAAAGCGTGGTCGTCAGATAACTATTTGTTAATAACTCGGAGATTGTTGCTTTAGGTCAATATCTTAGTTTGAAACACGTAGACGCTGATGCCGCCGTGTAAAATCGCCTGACCGGGATCGGTAAATGCCAAACCTGTGGCCTTGGCCAGCGAAGAATCTGAAGTGACGATGCCAACCCGCCATCCCTTGAAGCGTTCGGTTAAAGTCTTTCCGAGCGCACCATATAACGCAAAGAGCGGCTTCTTATCGCCAATGCGGGTGCCGTATGGCGGATTGATTATTACTAAGCCTGGCGCACCATTGGGCGGCGTGAGATCGGTGATGGCACGTTTTGTAAATTGGGTGAGCGTTGAAACTCCCGCGCGTTCGGCATTCGCACCACTTGAAGCAATAGCGCCTGCATCACGGTCACTGCCATAGAATTTTTGCATAGGCGTTGCAATTTTGCTATTGGCTTTCAATTCCGCCCAAGCCGTTGCGTCATATGATTTCAGCAATTCGAACGCGAAATCGCGGTTCCGGCCCGGTTTCAGTTTTGCAGCAATTTCTGCTGCTTCAATGACAAATGTGCCAGAGCCGCACATGGGATCGACCACAGTTTCTTGGCCATCATAAGCGCAGCGCCTCAAGATGAGCGAGGCCATGGTTTCGCGCATCGGCGCCTTTCCGACAGCTTCCTTGTGGCCGCGCTTGTGTAACATTTCGCCCGATGTATCGATGCTGATGGTCGCCATGTCGCGCTCAATGCGCACTTTGATCGCGAGTGCTGCATCTTTCTCTATCGTAGCACCAAGGGCTGCTTTCAGCGCCGTTTCAATGCGCTGGGTCACAGCACCACTGTGATAAATTTTTGATTTCTTGCAGGTCGCTTCCACCGAAACGGGCACATCATGCTTTAGAAATTTCTTCCACGGAAACGCATGGGCCAATTTGTCGAGCTGCGCTAAATGCGACACGCGAAATTCACCAATGCGGGCAAGCACCCGTGAACATCCACGCAGCTCCAGATTGGCACGCCAGACTTCTGGCCAGTCGCCTTGGATCGTAACACCACCAACAATTATTTTTGGCGATTGAAAATGAAGTTCCTTCGCCTCGGCGTACAATTCGGTTTCAAGACCGGGTGTTGCCACAAGCAATATTTCAAAGTTGGTTTTGGACATTGCGGCTCAATAGCCGATCCTAGAGCACAATCAAAGCCGTTCCAACTTTAAGAAAGTTTTGGCATTGCGAGGCCGAAAAACGATCAGCCCCGCTGCGACGAATTCGCGCCAGCGGGGCCCTCGGGAGGATCGAGTTTTAGCTTGAAATGATCCGGCACAAGCCGAACCGAAAATGAGAATGCAAAAGCATCTCGTCAATGTGTTCAAGATTTAGCAATCCGGTTTGGAACGATCGATATTCAGTCGAGGGACGAAACCGAAGAGTGATCATAAGTCCTGCTATGATCCGACTTTGTAATTTGGTGGAGTCATGGCCCCTCCGAGATTGTTATAGTTTAAGGTTTCAAATCAGCGCCAATCACTGCTACTGATATATTGAGAATGCGCTTGTTGTAAAAATTGTCAAGAGCTTTAGAATTTCCTCATATCGAATTCATAGATGACTGCTGATCGATTTGGCTGATGAACAAATTTGTAAAAATATTTCTCTCAACAATAGTCGCAGTCGCACTCTTAGCAGCCGGAGGATTTTTCTGGCTAAAGGCTGAACACCGGCCAGAGGAAGCGATTGCGCAAGCGCAAAATTTTATTAATTTTGTTCAAGAGAACAAATTTGAAGAAGCATATCAGCTGACACTTCAAAACCAACTTGTCGGAAAAACCGTGGGTGATTTTTCCGTAAATGTTAAGAACCAAATATGCAGCTTAAACAAGCAAACCACAACATTCCCTTTCCAATCGAATGGCAATCGCATGAGAAAATGGCTCCGCGGTCGCCCCATTGAACCACCAGAAATCACAGTTGAGTTTACTGGGTCGTGTCTGTTTGGAGTGACACTGCGTTATGTCAAGGGCGGCTTATGGATAGTATATTTCTTCCAAAGTCATGCGGGGTGATGCGGGTTCAAGAGCTGCGCACAAAAGCGGTTATCTCTGCCAAAAATATATCGCCGAATTGTTCGAGCTTCGCTTCACCAACACCCATGACTTCTGCAAAGTCCCATTTGGTTAGCGGGACTTTTTGCGCCATATCGATTAATGTCCGATCAGGAAATATTACATAGGCTGGCACGCGCCGTTTTGTTGCCAGTTTCAAACGCAAAGCTTTCAACACTTGCAACAAATTTTGCGAACGCGGGTCGACGCTTGCAACTAGTGCAGCCTTCTTATCTTTGCGGGTCACGCGAATAGTTTCGGCGCGATATTTAAATTCGCCATCGCCTTTGGCCAACAATTGACCGCGCGGTGTTAAACTGATGCCGCCATAACCATCATCATTTTTCTTGAGCAATCCCGCTCCCACCATTTGCCGCACCATTGATTGCCAATGGGTGCGGCTGTGGTCTTTGCCCAAACCAAAGCTCAGCAGTTTTGAATGTCCTGTGCTTTGCACTTTGTCGTTAAGTTGCCCCAACAACACATCGGCCAGATATCCCGCGCCAAAGCGACTGCCAGTTTGTTGAACAGCTTCAATCACCTTGTGCGCATCTGCCGTGCCATCGACCATTTCAGCAGGATCAAGGCACACATCGCAATTGCCACAAGGCTCAGTATCTTCACCAAAATATGAAAGCAAAGCTTGCCGCCTGCAGGATGGCGCATCAGCATAAGCCACCAGTGATTCCAGGCGCTGCAATTCGCGTTTGCGACGCTCTTCGCCACTGCCTTCATCTTCGATAAAGCGCCTGCGCATCATGATGTCTTGTTGGCCATAAAACATTTGCGCGTGGGCGGGTTCACCGTCCCGCCCCGCTCGGCCAATCTCCTGATAATAAGCATCAAGCGAAGATGGCAAATCAGCATGGATCACAAACCGCACGTCTGGCTTATCAATGCCCATGCCAAAAGCGATCGTGGCGCAGACGATCACAGCAGGCTCGGTCATAAACGTGTTTTGATTATCAGAACGTGCTTCAGGCGACATGCCGGCATGATATGCGATGGCTTTGAATTTCTTGCCCTTCAAAAAGGCTGCCCATTCTTCAGTGCTTTTGCGCGAGAGGGAATAAATAATCCCGCTTTCGTTTTTGTGATCATCAAGAAATTCAAGAATTTGTTTCTTCGTTTCATTCTTTGGCGCAACGCTGAGCTGGATATTCGGCCGATCAAACCCCGCCACATATTCATCGGCCTTGCCGCCAAACATTTTCTTCACAATTTCATCGCGTGTTGATTGATCAGCTGTTGCGGTGAATGCACCAATCGGCACCCCCGGAAATTCCCTCGCGATGTTTTGCAAAGCGTCATATTCAGGTCGAAACGAGGCGCCCCATTGTGAAATGCAATGTGCTTCATCAACAGCAATCAAGCGCACATCGAGCTTTTTCAAAGCCGAAATCATTTGCGCCGTCATCAAGCGCTCAGGCGCCAGATACAAAATTTTCACAATGCCCGCCGCCACACGCCGCCAGATTTCAACATTGTCTTCGCGCGATGCTGAAGAATTGATCGTCTCGGCTTCCACTCCAGCCAGTTTTAGAGCTGCCACTTGATCTTGCATCAAGGCAACCAGCGGCGAAACGACAACTGCCAAGCCACCCATCGCCAAAGCTGGCACTTGGTAACACAGCGACTTGCCTGAACCCGTCGGCATAACAGCAAGTACATTCCGCCCCGCCATCAAACTATCGACAACTTCTTTTTGGCCTGGCCTGAAATTTTCAAAGCCAAAAACCTGAGAAAGAACCGCTTGCGTACCCATATAACTCTTCATCCTGCCTTCTCATGAAGAATCACTGTGGACATCCTCAAACTGCTGACACCTGATCAACGTAACACCTGCCATAATGCAAGTTTATTGCAAACGTTCCTGTTTTATTCTAGTTGAGAATTCATGTCATACAAACGAGTCATCTCCGTCCAAGGTGCAAGAGAGCACAATCTGAAGAATATCTCTGTCGATTTGCCGCGCGATAAGCTGATCGTGTTCACGGGGCTTTCAGGCTCAGGCAAATCATCGCTGGCATTTGATACGATCTATGCCGAGGGCCAACGCCGTTATGTGGAATCGCTTTCAGCATACGCCCGCCAGTTTTTAGAAATGATGCAGAAGCCGGATGTCGATCAGATTGATGGACTCTCTCCAGCAATTTCCATTGAACAAAAAACCACCAGCCGTAATCCGCGCTCGACCGTGGGCACGGTTACGGAAATTTATGATTACATGCGATTGCTTTTCGCGCGAATTGGCGTGCCTTATTCGCCAGCCACAGGCCTGCCGATTGAAGCGCAAACAGTGACGCAGATGGTTGACCGCACTTTGGCTTTGCCTGAGGGATCGCGCCTCTATCTGCTGGCCCCCGTGGTGCGCGGGCGCAAGGGCGAATATAAAAAGGAATTTGCCGAGTTTCAAAAGAAGGGCTTTCAGCGCGTTAAGGTTGACGGCGTGTTTTACGAGATCGACGCTGTTCCAACCCTCGACAAGAAATTTAAACATGACATTGATGTGGTGGTTGACCGCCTTGTTGTGAAACCCGATTTGGCCACGCGTTTGGCCGATAGTTTTGAAACAGCGCTAAAACTGGCTGATGGTTTGGCGATTGCCGAATTTGCCGATAAGCCCCTGCCCGCCTCGCAAACCTCCGAAGACAGTGCCAACAAATCCAAAAACGAAACCCATGAACGCGTGATTTTCTCGCAGCGTTTTGCATGTCCGGTATCAGGCTTCACAATTGATGAAATTGAACCGCGGATTTTCTCGTTCAACAATCCGTTCGGGGCTTGCCCAGCGTGTGATGGCCTTGGCACGGAACTGAAATTTGAACCAGAAATGGTTGTGCCAGATGCAAATCTATCTTTGCGCCAAGGGGCCATAGCGCCTTGGGCCAAGACGGGTGCTACATCACCCTATTATACGCAAACTCTTGAAGCGTTGGCCAAGCATTATAAATTTTCAATGACAACGCCGTGGAAAGACATACCAAAGAAAACACGCGATATTGTTCTGAACGGCACCGGCGAAGAGGACGTGAGCATCACTTATGATGATGGCTTGCGTTCATACAAAACCAAAAAAGTGTTTGAAGGCGTGATCGGCAATATTGAACGGCGCTGGCGCGAGACAGATTCAGAATGGATGCGCGAGGAGCTGGCGCAATATCAATCTGATCATCAATGCTCGGTCTGTAATGGTTACCGCCTAAAGCCGCAAACATTGGCCATCAAGATTGAT
>JAYTUV010000045.1:0-8447 GCA_043744395.1 Aestuariivirga sp. | reverse complement strand
TTGCGCCATAAGACTGGTGATAATGTGAAGCCGACAAGATAATCCAAAGCCCGCCGCGCCAGATAGGCATCAACCAATGCACCGTCCACCTCGCGTGGATGAGCCATGGCCTCAAGCACCGATGATTTTGTAATCGCGTTGAATGCAACACGTTGAACAGTCTTTCCCTTCAACGCGCCTTTTTTCTTCAACACCTCAAACACATGCCAAGAAATGGCCTCGCCTTCGCGGTCAGGGTCGGTTGCCAGAACAAGGCGGTCAGAGCCTTTGAGGGCCGTCGCGATGTCCGAAAGGCGCTTGGCTGACTTGCTGTCAACTTCCCAATCCATGGCAAAATCATCATCGGGCTTCACCGAGCCATCCTTGGCAGGCAAGTCGCGCACATGGCCAAACGAAGCCAGCACCGTAAAGTCACGGCCTAGATATTTATTGATGGTTTTCGCTTTGGAGGGCGATTCGACGACAACAACAGTCATGCACAATTCCGGTTCAAGTTGGGCGCAGCTCATAGGCGTATATGGGGTTGGAGGCAAGAAAGGCAGTTTTTTCATCAAAAATCTGCAAAATACAACCTGAACGCAACCAAAGATATGTTTACTACAACTAAGAGGAGTTTATTGTAAGTTTACTAAAAGCAAATCCTATAATGGGTGGATATGAGCAAAATGGTTCAACAAGTACAAGAAAAAGACAATTTAAAAGGAATGTTTCTTTCGAAAAGCAATCCCAAGTCGCAAATTGACCTCAGGGAAACGGCCCAATACATCGCGGATATGGTGCTCGAACTGCGGAATATGGCCAAATCTGTTGAACTGGCCACGCTTCAAGGGTTGCTGGAAGTTAGTTTTTATGAGGCTTTCTCGGCAGCCAATAAGGTGATCATACCCGACGGTGAAATGGAAAAACTACGTGAGTTGAGTAAAGCTTCTGCTGGTTAGTATGTGTCAAAGCTTGTGCTGAGCCACCCCCAGCGGCTCGGCATGAGCTATGACACGATTGATATTTTTGATTTTGGATTTCAAATCATTCTCAATTTTATCAATGGCCAAATGCACAGCATAAACTGTTTCCGTCGGCGCAAATCTGCAATGATAATGCACATAAACGCCGCCATCAGTCTGGCGCACACGCACATTATGCAAGTCACTCAATGATTTTTCGGATTTTGCGAGTTGGCGTAACATCGTTTCAAGTTTTTTAGTTAGCTGAGGTGTTGCAGGTTCCCCGCTGATCAATCTTTCAGGTTGTGGTTCAATGTGGCTTTCGACTTCCACATCACCGCCAAGACCGTTACGAATGGCTTCCTCTAGGGTCGTTGCTTGGTCATGCGCTGTTGCCAGCGGTGTTGCGCCATCAACTTCTAAATCAAAACTCACCGCCATCCGGCCTTGAATTTGTTGAACTGTAATGTGGTGAATGGCTGCATTTCGTTGTGCTGCAATCAGTCCGATTTTATCAAATGCCGTTTCATTATCCAAAGCAACCGGGTTGGTCGTAATCGAAATATCAGAATGAGGAAGAACAGCGTGGATTGCTGTTGTCAATTCCGATTTTAAATCCGTAATCGCCACCAAGTTCAGCAATCTGGGCACGTTTACATCGAGATTTACAAACAACATTGAACCTGCAGGCCGCACGCGCAGCTGATTGACACTGAGAATTCCATCAAGCTGCTCAGCGATAGTTTTTATCTTTGCGGAAACACCAGCGGGAGCCGCATCAAGCAATGTGTTTAATGTTGTGCTGGTCAGCTCCCACGCGATTTTACAGATGTATGCGGAAACCAAGAGCGCAGCCACAGAATCCGCCCACTGAAATCCCATCCAAACACCGCCCAATCCAATCAGCACGGCAAAAGAACTCCACATATCAGATTCAAAGTGCGTTGCATCTGCGGCAAGCGCTTCGCTGGATGTGGCTTTCGCAATTTTTTTGAGTGCGCGCGAGCGGTTAAAATCCACAGCAATTGAAACCAGCATGATCACAAAAGCCCACCACGCAATTGTCAGCTGCTCATGCGGCGTGGTCAGCCGTAAAATGGCTTGGTAAGCGATGTAAATTGCTGTTCCGAACAACAATACCGTTTCGAGGAGGGCTGCCACACTTTCAATTTTTGCATGTCCATATTGGTGGTCGTCATCGGCAGGTTGGCTTGACCAACGGATAGCAAACACGGTCACAATCGTTGCACCAAAATCGATCAGACCATGGATGGCTTCTGATAGAACGCCGAGCGATCCTGAGAAAACCGCCGCAACCAGTTTGATGCTTGCCAGTGCTGCACTCGATAACATCGAGATAAAAGCGACACGTTGTTTTTCAACTTGATCGGACTGATTTTGCATGTTTGCCTTTAAGCAATTTATAGCAGGGCTTGTAAACAGGGGTTTGGCCGCGCTTAGATAGTTTTATGAGTGCGCTATCAGATTCATTGATTCCCCAAGGTAAATTTCGCAAAGCAGGGGCCACAATATTTGGCATCCTGTTTCTGTTGGAATCATTGGTTCGCGCTTTCAACTCCGGTGTCCTTTCAATCCAAGCCTATGATCTTTTAGGATCAACCCGTGCTGTCAGCATTCTGGGCACGTGTGTTTCATTCACTGTCCTATTGATAACACTCTGCATGCCTTATTTATTTGGCCAAATGCGCAGACGTTGGGCCTACACGATTGGCGGGTTGATGTTGATTGGTGGCAGCATCGCACTGGCCAGTTTTACGCTCACAGGGCAGGTGGCTGGCATGATCCTGCGCAATTCAGGTGCATCGATCATGAATGTTACTTTGCAACTTTATATCATGGATCATATCCGCAAAACCGAACTCACGCGTTCAGAGCCATTGAGGCTTGCAGTTTCAACAATCGCGTGGGTGGTCGGCCCGGTTTCAGGTGTTTGGCTTTACACAAATTATGGCCCTCTTTTTCCGCAGTTGGCTGCCATGGTCGTTGGCGTTCTCGTGCTTTGCGTATTTTGGTATTTGCGACTGCAAGAAAACACCACAATGCCTTCAGGCACGCTGGCGCCGTTCAACCCGTTGGCCAATGTCGCCCGCTTTGTGCAACAGCCGCGCTTGCGTCTAGCATGGGCCATTGCCTTTGGTCGCTCATGCTTTTGGGGAACGTTTTTCACCTATGGGCCGCTGTTGATGATTGAAGGTGGCATGAGCAAGTTTTCAGGAGGGATCGTCATTTCGATAAGTCAATTCTTCCTGCTCTCAACTTTTGGCTTTGGCGCACTGGCCAATCGCATTGGTGTTCGAGGCGTCATCGCGGTGTGCTTCAGCGTCATTTCCGTCAGCACAATTTTGGCTGGTTTTTTTGGCGTCCAAGCACCATTGACTGCGGTGGGGTTATTGCTGCTCGCCGCATTGTTTGCGTCTGGCATCGACGGAGTGGGCGGCATTCCCTATCTGCGCGCCGTACGGCCACGCGAAAGACAACGCATGACCGCAGTCTACCGCACCTTTATTGATTTTTCAGAATTGATCCCAGGTTTCATATTTGCAATCGCACTTTCCTACTTTGATGTATCAATTGTGTTTATCATTTTAGGTGTGTGTCTCAGCGCATTGGCCATTTTAGTATGGCGCTTCTTGCCAAAATCAATGTAATCAAATTCTCTGGAGAATAAATATGGCAAAACCGCTGCTCGTTATCGGCAATAAAAATTACTCATCATGGTCGCTGCGTCCTTACATGGCGCTGGCCATGGCTGGCATTGATTTCGACGAAAAACTCATCAAGTTTGGTGATCCCGCATTCAGCAAGGCCGCAAAGAAAATATCAAAAGCGGGCTTGGTGCCAATTCTGGTTCACGGCAAAAACACGATCTGGGATTCTTTGGCGATCATGGAATACATCGCTGAAACTTGGCCAGACAGAAACCTCTGGCCAAAAAACAAAGCGGCCCGCGCCATGGCACGTTCAGTTTCAGCGGAAATGCATTCGGGCTTTCGAAACTTGCGAAATGCTTGCCCCATGAATATGCGCCGCGCTTTCAAGCCTGTGCCAATGAATGAGGAAGTTATGGCGGATGTTGCTCGTATTGAAAACCTGTGGCGCGAATGCCGCAAAGCTCATGGTCGCGGTGGCCCGTTTTTGTTTGGCAAGTTCTCGATCGCTGATGCCATGTTTACGCCCGTGGTTACACGCTTCGAAACTTTCGACATTAAAGTGTCCACCGAAACTCAGCACTATATGAACGCCATCTTAGCAACGCACGCTTTCCATGATTGGAAGGCAGGCGCTCTGAAAGAGAAGGAGGTTTATGCTAAGGATGAAGTGGATTAGTTGAACTTTTAATTGAGACGGGACACGCGTCCACCTGCATGCCTGATCGCATGACCTGCTATTTCCAGCTCCAATAATATCGTAACCACCTGTCCTGCTGCCAGTCCGCTTTCCCTGATCAAATCATCAGTTTCAATCGGGGACGGCGATAACAATGTTAAAACGCGTTCGCGCTCAACATCGGAAATAGCACTGGGTTCCAACACTGGTGCAGTTTCGGTCTCAAACAACATGCCCATTGGCGCAAAGCTCGGTGTATTCAGTGCCTGCAAAACATCCTCAATCGATGTCAAAATATTTGCGCCATCTTTGATCAATCGATTGGTGCCTTCGCAACGCGGATCAAGCGGGGAACCAGGCACAGCAAAAACCTCGCGGCCTTGTTCTGCGGCAAAGCGTGCGGTGATGAGGGATCCTGAACGCATTGCGGCCTCGACGATGATCACCGCTTTGGCCATGCCGGAAATGATGCGGTTTCGGCGTGGAAAATATTCGGCTTTGGGCGCAGTGCCGGGCAACATTTCGCTCATCAACAATCCGCGCTCGCCAATGGCACGTTGCAGTTTTTCATTTTCGGGTGGATAAAAGTGATCAAGGCCTCCAGCGAGAACGGCAGCGGTCTGGGCATTCACCGAGGCCTCATGGGCGGCGGTGTCAATGCCCCGGGCGAGGCCGGACACAACCAGAAACCCTGCCTCGCATAAACCATGCGCCAATTGACGCGCAAACTTCATGCCCAAGGCCGAAGCATTGCGCGCGCCCACAATGGCAACACTTTTCATTTCTGCTAATTCTAACTTACCACATACGCAGATCATCGGTGGCGGTGAGGGCACATGCGCCAAATCTGGCGGGTAACCCACTTCTCCTATGGCCACAAAAAATGCGCCAATGTCTTTTGCGCGGGCCATGTCCTGTGCCGCTGCTTCAGCAGAATAGACCCTCAATGCTTTGCGTCTTCCGCCACGATGCGAAAGTTCGGGCAGGGCATCAATGGCAGCCGTTGCGGTTTTGTATGCGCCAATCAATTGGTGAAATGTAACTGGCCCCACATTTTCAGTTTGGTTCAAGCGCAGCCAATTCAAACGCTCTTGATCTGAAAGCTGACGCGAGGAGGTCACTTCTTTGAACTCAGTGATATTTTGGATTCTGTCTTATTCATCAAGCGGCCAATGTTGGCGCGGTGCATGATCCATATGACCACGGCAAGAATTGCAGTCGGCAAAGCCAGTTCCAAATGCCCCAGAAGCAACGCCCAGATCGGCAACAACATTGAGGATGCAAGTGCTGCCAGAGATGAGAATTTGAACACAAAAGCAAAGGCCAGCCAAACAGCCAGAAAAATCAAAGCAATTGGCCAGTAAAGTCCAAACAACACACCAATCAAAGTAGCAACCCCTTTGCCACCCTTGAACCCCAGCCAAACCGGAAATATATGCCCTGCCATTGCGCCAAAAGCAGCGGCAAGCGAGGCGTTAAAATCAAAGTAGTGCGCGGCGATGAGGACTGGAATTGCGCCTTTTAGAACATCGCAAAGCAGCGTGGCGATGGCGATTGGTTTGTTGCCCGTGCGCAAAACATTGGTGGCCCCAATATTGCCCGAGCCGATGTTTCTCACATCACCAAGCCCGGCCGCTTTTGTAAGAAGCAGGCCAAAAGGCACTGAGCCGAACACATAACCAAGAATTGCCGAAAGAAATAAGTGCATTGTCATGCTCCCCTTTAGGAAGCGTAATTGTAAACGCTGTTTCCTGCAACCACAGTTTCAACCGCACGGCCTTCGAGGGTTCGGTCTTCAAATGTCGTATTTTTTGAGCGAGAACAGAGCTTTGCAGCTTCTACCTTCCAGTTGAGATGAGGATCAACAATAACGAAATCAGCGGGTGCTCCAGCGGCAAGTCGACCCGTCTCCAACCCCAGAAGTGAAGCGGGCCTATGAGACATTGCTTCCACCAATCGCTCTAAAGGCATGTTTTCACTGTGATAAAGTTGCAACGCTGCGCTCAACATAGTCTCTAAACCGATTGCTCCAAAGGCGGCCTCAGCAAATGGCAATCGCTTAGTATCATCGCTTTGCGGGTTATGGCCAGAAACAATCACATCTATTGTGCCATCAATAACTGCTGCCACCAAAGCCCGTCGGTGGTTTTCATCGCGCAGTGGCGGTGAAAGCTTAAAGAAAGTGCGATAAGCGCCAATGTCATTTTCATTTAGCACCAGATGATTGATTGAAACACCGCAGGTGATAGGCAATCCTTTGGCCTTCGCCGCGCGCATAACCTCAACCGAAGCAGCGCATGAAATTTGCGCCGCGTGATAACGCGCACCCGTCATCTCAACGAGGCGCAAATCACGCTCCAACATAATCACTTCAGACATCGCCGAATTGCCCGATAACCCTAAACGAGAAGCAGCCTCGCCAGAATTCATCACACCTGAAGAAAGCGTCGGCTCTTCCACATGCTGCACCACCAACATATCAAAATCTTTTGCATACATGAGCGCACGGCGAAACATATTGGCATTGGCTACGGCCTTGGTGGCGTCCGTTACAGCCACAGCACCAGCGGATTTAACAAGTCCAATCTCACTCATCAACTCGCCGTTCAAGCCCTTGGTGATCGCAGCCATCGGCACAACCCGCACCAAGGCCGTGTCTCGCGCACGACGCAAAACATAATCCACAATGGCCGCATCGTCGATCACTGGCTGTGTGTTGGGCATCACGATCATCGTGGTCACACCACCCGCTGCCGCTGCATCCGACGCCGAAGCTAAAGTTTCTCGGTATTCGGTTCCGGGTTCGCCTGTTGATACATGCATATCGATCAGTCCGGGGATCAACAACTTGCCCTTGCAATCAGTCACCTCAGTGCCAGCACCTACCATCTCTCGAGTCACTTGGCGCCCGACAGCCAAAATCCAACCATCCTCAACTAGAATGCCGCCCTTGCCACTCAAACCCTGAGCAGGGGCCACAATCTGCGCATTGATCCAGGCGCGGCGTTTATGGGCGCTGCGGCTGATCATGCGTGTGCCCCATTGCGCGATAACGCATCAAGCACCGCCATGCGCACTGCAACACCCATTTCAACTTGTTCGCGGATAACTGATTGCGCGCCATCAGCCACACTCGAGTCAATCTCAATGCCGCGGTTCATGGGGCCTGGATGCATCACCAAAGCGCCCGGCTTTGCATAAGCTAACTTCTCTTCGGTCAAGCCGTAAAAGTGATAATATTCGCGCTGCGAAGGCACAAACGCACCGCTCATGCGCTCCAGCTGCAAACGCAACATCATAACCACATCTGCGCCTTCAAGCCCGCGCTTCATGTCGTGGAACACGTCCACCCCAAAATTGGCGATGCCCGATGGAAGCAAAGTTGATGGCCCAACCACCCGCACCGAAACACCCATCTTGCCAAGTAATTGAATGTTCGAGCGGGCCACGCGTGAATGCAGAACATCGCCACAAATCGCAACCGTCAAACCCTGCAACTTGCCAAAATGCCGCCGTATCGTCAGTGCATCCAACAGCGCCTGCGTGGGGTGCTCGTGTTGCCCGTCACCCGCATTGATCACAGCGCAACTCACCTTCTGTGCCAGCAACTCAACCGACCCCGATGATTGATGCCGCACCACCAGAAAATCAGGGTGCATCGCGTTGATCGTCATCGCGGTATCGAGAACCGTCTCACCCTTTGAAATGGCCGAAGTCGAAACCGCCATATTCATCACATCAGCCCCCAGCCGCTTGCCCGCAATTTCAAACGAGCTTTGCGTGCGTGTTGAGGCTTCGAAAAACAAATTCACCTGTGTCAAACCAGCCAAAACAGGTTTGCGCTTATCGCTCGAACGATTCACCTCAACATAAGTCTCAGCCAAATCGAGCAGAGCAGGAATTTCAAGTGGAGAAAGATCAGAAATGCCCAGCAGATGGTGGGCTTTGAGGAGAGCAGGCCGTGGGCGATGCGATGTCATTAAAAACGCTGCTTAGGGCGAAGCGGGGCAGGGTGCAAGGGGTGGGGATAAAGTTTGGTGTGTGTGTGTGTGTGGCAAGGTGGTCTTGCCACGGATTGGTTCCGCATCCGGTTCTTGTTTATGCGGTTTTTCGTTCGAATGTAATGGGTGATACGCCTCCTGTTGCTGAGTGCCTGCG
>JAYTUV010000044.1:0-8586 GCA_043744395.1 Aestuariivirga sp. | reverse complement strand
CGCGTATTTTGAAGGAAATTCGCGAACGGCTAAAATTCTTGGTTGATGTGGGCTTGGATTATCTTTCGATGTCGCGCGTTTCTGGCACGCTTTCGGGTGGCGAAAGCCAGCGCATTCGTTTGGCTTCGCAAATTGGTTCTGGCCTCACTGGTGTTCTTTACGTGCTAGATGAACCATCCATCGGTTTGCATCAACGTGACAATGAGCGCCTGCTCAAAACCCTCGTGCATCTGCGCGACATTGGTAACACGGTGATTGTGGTGGAGCATGATGAAGACGCCATCCGCCAAGCTGATTTCATGTTGGATATTGGCCCAGGTGCTGGCGTGAACGGTGGGCATATTGTGGCACAAGGAACGCCCGCAGAAGTCATGGCCAATCCAGAGAGTTTGACCGGGCAATACCTCACTGGTTTTCAACAAGTGCCCATTCCAGCCAAACGCCGCAAATGGGAAAAGGGTCGCAGCATTCGCGTGAAAAATGCGCGCGCCAACAATCTGAAAAATGTGGATGCTGAAATTCCGCTAGGTGTGTTTACGTGTGTGACGGGTGTGTCCGGAGGCGGCAAATCAACCCTTGTGGTTGATACGATCTACCGCGCACTGGCCCGCAAACTCATGGGCTCGCGCGAGCCGCCACTCGCACATGATGATATCAAGGGCGTTGAACATCTCGATAAAATTATTGAAATTGATCAATCCGCCATCGGCCGCACCCCGCGCTCCAACCCCGCCACATATACTGGCGCATTCACCTTTATCCGTGATTGGTTTTCGGGCCTGCCGGAAGCCAAAGCGCGCGGTTATGGGCCGGGGCGCTTTTCGTTCAATGTCAAAGGCGGGCGCTGCGAAACCTGCCAAGGTGACGGCCTGATCAAAATTGAAATGCATTTCTTGCCGGACGTTTATGTGACCTGCGACGAATGCCATGGCAAGCGCTATAACCGCGAAACGCTGGAGATTAAATTCAAGGATAAATCAATCTC
This sequence comes from Aestuariivirga sp., assembly GCA_043744395.1. Taxonomy (GTDB): domain Bacteria; phylum Pseudomonadota; class Alphaproteobacteria; order Rhizobiales; family Aestuariivirgaceae; genus Aestuariivirga. The sequence continues at coordinate 7,601 of JAYTUV010000044.1, read as the reverse complement.
CGACGTTCTCGATATGACCGTGGCCGAAGCCGCTGACTTCTTCCGCGCCGTGCCTTCCGTGCGCGATAAAATGACCACGCTGGAGCGTGTGGGCCTTGGCTATATCAAAGTGGGCCAACAGGCGACCACGCTTTCAGGCGGTGAAGCCCAGCGCGTAAAGCTGGCCAAGGAACTGGCCAAACGCGCCACAGGCCGCACACTCTATCTGCTCGATGAACCAACCACAGGCCTCCACTTCCACGACGTGCGCAAACTTCTCGAAGTGCTGCATGAACTGGTGGACCAAGGCAATTCCATGGTGGTGATCGAACATAATCTCGAAGTCATCAAAACCGCTGACTGGATCATCGACTTGGGGCCAGAAGGCGGCGACGGCGGCGGCGAAATCGTGGCCGTGGGCACGCCAGAAGACGTGGCGAAAGAGAAGCGGAGTTACACTGGGCAGTATTTGAAAGACGTGCTGAAGCGGCCAAGGAAAGAGGCGGCGGAGTGAGATGCTAAAACAAAGGACATTATTTATTATCGGAGCTGGCGCGAGTGTAGATTACGGTTTTCCGCTAGGAAGCCAGTTAATCAACGACGTTCGAACTTTGCTTAAGCTTAGTTATGACACGATCGGACATCTAAAAGGCGATAAAACCATGATCGCTGCTATGAAGCAACATTGCAGTCAGAACTCCGGCAGTTTCCAAGACTATTTTTTTGCAGCACAAATGGTGTTTGGTGGATTACGAAGTGGAGTTCTTTCTGTAGACAATTATGTTCATACTCATGCTGACAAACCGCTTGTTGCCGTGTTAGTAAAAATGGCGATATCAACGCTGATACTACGATATGAAACCGCTAGTTCACTAAATAGAGACTACACGATGAACTTCATGTCCAACAGTTTACCGTCTGGCACTTGGTTAGAGTCTTTTTGCAAATATCATTTTGCCATGCATCAAGCGACCAAGTTGGATATGATTTTTAACGATGTTGCATTTATTTCATTCAACTATGATCGTTGCATCGAACGTGGTCTTTCAATTGGTATCGCAAATTATTTTGGATTGAACGATGACCAAGCAAAAAAAGCGTGTCTCAATCTGCGATTGCTTTTTCCATATGGTTCGCTCGGTGATTTGATGCAAGGTAACTCGATTAATCATCTGGCCTTCGGGTCTCCAAACAACATCGATAATTTGTTAGCTGCGGCTAAAAACATAAAGACATTCACTGAGGGCACCGCAAACCAAAATTTTCGCGACGAAGTCGCAGACCTACTTAACTGGTGCCAAACGATCGTATTTCTTGGGTTTGGTTATTTAGGTTTAAATTTGGAGCTTTTGGGTTCTCCGACAATAGCTACTAGTAAACGCGTTTTTGGTACCGCCTATGGAATGAGTGTTGGCAATATAGAGGCGCTCAACCAATCGATTCCTCAAACATTCCATGTGGTAAACCCGCGCCCATTTAGAGATGACCTAAAAGCTGGCCAATTACTAAATCATTATTCAATTGATTTGTTCGGGTAGTTTTTACCTAGAATTGCGGTGGCAGTACATTTAACTCAAATGCCCTGACCGCAGATTACGGTGACAGTGCATTTAACTTCTCATCTCACCAAATTACTTCTGCTCCCAAGATTACGGGATTACGGTGACAGATTACGGTGACAGATTACGATTACGGTGACAGTGCATTAAACTCACTGCTGCTATTTGCTTAGTCTATGCTAATAGCCACTTCATTTCTTAATGTTGCAGGAAAAACCGTACTTTAAGTGATGAAAAATTCTTGGCGGCCCAGAGAACTTAGAAAGCAATTTTACCCCTCAAACTTTTCTGGTAAATCTCCTTCATAACAATATCTCGCCCCCTAATCTCTTGGCAAAACCGACACTAGCCAGCCTTCGCATAGACCAAAAAACTCCCCGTCCCATGCGCGAGAAGTTTGCCTTTGGCGTCCGTGACGCGTGCTTCTGCTGTCAACATCGTGCGGCCTGCATGCAGGATTTGTCCGGTGACAGTCAGTAATCCTGTTTCAATATCAATTTTACCGACGTAACTCACATTCAGATTAACGGTGCCTGCACCCTGCCCCGCCGACATTTTTGTGAAGACGGCTGATCCCATCGCGGTGTCGATGAGAGTTGCGGTGTAGCCGCCATGAATGCGCATGAGTGGATTGTAAAATTTTAAGTGCGGCATGGCTTGCAGCGTAACTTTGCCATCTTGAACTTCGGTTATTTTCATGCCGAGTAATTCGCCCATTGGCGAATATTCACCATGCGTCATCATCTTGCGCATGACGTCAATGCCATTCAGATTTTGCAGATCAGCGGCTACGGCCTTTGCGCGGTTCTCGTCTGCGTTTGACATGAGCTAAACCAACCGACTTTGGACAATAGCCGCTTTGATGAATGATGAGAACAAAGGATGAGGTTCCATCGGTTTGGATTTTAGCTCTGGGTGATATTGCACCCCGATGAACCATGGGTGATCTGGGTATTCCACTGTTTCAGGCAACAGTCCATCTGGCGACATGCCGGCGAATTTTAAACCAGCTTGTTCAAGCCTTGTGCGGTAGGCCGTGTTCACTTCATAGCGGTGGCGGTGGCGTTCCGAGATATGCGTGCCCCCATAAATTTCGGCGATGTGACTTCCCTTTTGCAACGTAGAATCGAACGCCCCAAGTCGCATGGTTCCGCCAAGGTCGCCGCCCTTTTTGCGAAGTTCAAGCTCATTGCCCTTCATCCATTCGGTCATCGTGCCGACCACAGGTTCATTGGTGTCGCCAAACTCGGTGGAGGACGCATTTTCGATGTGGCACAAATTCCGCGCGGCTTCGATGCACGCCATTTGCATGCCAAAGCAAATGCCAAAATAAGGAACTTCTTTGGTGCGGGCGAAAGTGGCTGCCTTGATTTTACCCTCGGCGCCACGCTCGCCAAAACCACCCGGAACAAGAATGCCGTGCACGCCTTCAAGATAAGGTGCTGGGTCTTCTTTTTCGAAAACCTCAGATTCGATCCACTCAACATTCACCTTCACTTTGTTGGCAATGCCGCCATGAACCAAAGCCTCTTTCAAGGATTTATAGGCGTCGAGAAGGCCTGTATATTTGCCGACAACAGCGATGGTCACTTCGCCTTCAGGATGGGCGATACGGTCTTGAATGTCATCCCACACAGAGAGATTAGGCTGCTTGGCGTCAGTGATTCCGAAAGCGGCCAACACTTCATCATCAAGCCCTTCGGCATGATAAGCGCGTGGCACGTCATAGATATTCGCCACATCCAAAGCTTGAATAACAGCGCTGGGACGAACGTTGCAAAACAGCGCAATCTTTTTGCGCTCAGTGGCTGGAATTTCACGATCTGCGCGGCAGAGCAAAATATCGGGTTGAATACCAATCGAGCGCAATTCCTTAACGGAATGCTGGGTGGGTTTGGTTTTCAGTTCGCCCGCTGTTGGAATGTAAGGCATCAACGTCAGATGAATATAGATGCAGTTGCCGCGTGGTTGTTCTTGGCCAAATTGGCGGATGGCTTCAAAAAATGGCAAGCCTTCAATATCACCCACTGTGCCGCCCACCTCGACGAGAACGAAATCTGCGCCGTCTGATTCAGCTCTGACAAAATCTTTGATCGCGTCCGTCACATGTGGAATGACCTGAACCGTGCCGCCCAGAAAATCACCACGGCGTTCTTTCGCAATAATTTCCTGATAGATCTTGCCTGTAGTTATATTGTCTAGTTTATTGGCGTGGCGGCCTGTGAAACGCTCATAATGACCAAGGTCAAGATCAGTTTCAGCGCCATCGTCCGTGACGAAAACTTCGCCGTGTTGATACGGGCTCATCGTGCCGGGATCGACATTGAGATAAGGGTCTAATTTCCGCAGCCGCACCTTGAAGCCACGGGCTTGCAACAGCGCGCCGAGTGCTGCTGATGCTAGACCTTTGCCGAGGGATGAAACCACGCCGCCTGTTATGAAGATATATCGCGCCATGGGAAATCACCCTAACCAGCCTTGTGCTTGATTCGAAGCAAAGTTTGGTTTGTTCGTTAAATTGTGGAAAGCCGTGAAACACTTGATGTTTCACAGCAGGTGCGCGATTTTGATTTTCCTTGGGGGAAAGTCAAAACGCTTTATTAGTTGGTTGGAACGACCGGCTTGTTCGGATCAAGCTTTGGCAACAAACCTTCACCTGACGGTGCGGCAGGAGCCGGCGCGGTTCCGCTTGCGGCTGGCGCGGTGTTGATAATCGAAGTTGCGCCAGACTTGTGGTTGGCCAGCATCGTGAGGGCAACGGACGTGGCAAAGAAACATGCAGCCAAAATTGCCGTGGCGCGCGTTAACGTGTTGCCAACACCGCGTGAAGAGAACAAATTGCCAGAACCGCCACCAATGCCCAATGCCCCGCCTTCGGAGCGTTGCAACATCACAAGGCCGATCAAAGCCAAGGCGACGATAAGGTGGATGGTTAAAAGAACTGTTTGCATGTGTTTATTCCAAACTGATTTTGCGCTGCTTTAGCGATTAGATGGGGCTAGATCAACCTGAACTTTGACGGAATCGTCAAAGTTCGGAAAAGTTGATCTACAACAGAGACCTAGGGCGGGAATGACTTTTCCATGAAAAGTCATTCCGCTCTAGCGCAACTGGTGTTCAAGGTTTGTTATAGGTGTAGCGAAATGTGCAGCAACTGGCCCCGCCCATAATGGTTTGGGCGCGATCAAGCGTGATGTTGGGATCATAGCCCTCGCAGAACGTGCCGTCACGGTTGCAGGACATGAGATGGCCAATTTTGTCCAGCCCCATTTCTTTATAAGTTTCGGCATATTTGCAACGGGTCACATTAAAGTCGAATGTCTTGTCATCGGCTTTCAAAACATCAATTTCCAGCGCCCCATCAGCCGTCCAAAGTTCGTAAAGTTTGATAAAATCCGCCATCGATGTGATGCCATTCGGCGCTTTGGCAGCAAAAGATTTGCCCTCAGCAATGGCCGCTTTTTTAATGGCGGCATCAAGGATCTCCCCTGCTCGCGCTTCACCAAGCTGTTCTACCATCTCGGCATAGATAGGGCCGATCACTTGGGCTTGAAGTTTGCGTTTTGTGAGGGTGGGGAGTTCGGTCATTGTTTGAGTTTAGACGGGGAATGACCAGAGCGACAAGACCTAAGACACTGATGACAACAAGTTGACAAAAAACCAATCTAGAAGTACCAATAGATAATATAAAAAGTGCGAAGGATTACTTATGTCAAAAAACACATCCATAGTTCTTGGCGAAGAGCAAAATTATTTCATTCAAACCCAAATTAAAAAAGGCCGTTTTGGCTCGGCCAGCGAAGCCATGCGCGCTGGTTTGCGTCTGCTTGAGGAGCAAGAGCTTAGGATCGAACATTTGCGTGCTGCAATCATCAAAGGTGAAAAAAGCGGGCCGACAACACCTTTCAGCATGGATAAGTTTATCGCCTCAAAGCGCCGCAAATCAGCATGAATTCAGTCCGCTTAACGCCGCAAGCGAAAGCCGATCTGGACGACATTTGGAACTATACGGCCAAGCAATGGAACACCGAACAAGCCGAAGCTTATATGCGCGCGCTCGACGCAACCTTTCACCTCCTTGTTCTTAATCCGCGACTTGGCCGCAACATTGATGATGTTCGCAAAGGCTATTTCAAATTTCCAACAGCCTCGCACATTCTGATTTACCGCATGAACAAAGAGCAAGTCGAGATTGTCCGCATCTTGCATAAAAGCAGTGATGTTGAGGCGTGGTTAGAAAGTGACGATTGAGTTTTGGCGGTGTAAAATGTGGTGAATCCGGAGACAGTGCATTTTATTAGTTCTTTCGCGGTTTTCATCAGTTCAGTTACCAAGTAAAATCAATAGTTTCTGGTAGTTAAATTCACTGTTACTGTAATCGTAATCACCGTAGTTGGATTGAATAAGTTGAAGAACTAACGACACTTCTGGGTAGCTAGCCAGTCGTCGAGAGCCTTACGAGCTTCCGAAGACTTTTCACTCAACAATTTGGCCTCACTAATTGCGCGTAAAAAATCTTCTTGTGAAAAGGTGGGGCTAAGCCGTTTTATCGCCGCTTTAGCTTTTTCGCCAAGGTTACCTTCTGACACGCCAGCGATCGCGATGTAGTAGGAGAGTGCCTTAAATTTATTTTCGCTCGCAACAACCCCGTATTCATACATATTTGCCAAATTGAATACTGCCTGTGCATTTCCTTGGTTAGCTGACATTTCGTACCAGGAAAAAGCAGCTGGTAGGTCCTGTCGTACTCCGATGCCCTTATCCAACATGGCTCCGTAAGCAAATTGTGCCTGCGCAGAGCCCGATTGTGCTGCCTGCTTCATAAGACTCGCCACAGCTGGGTCATCTAAGCCAGTGTTGTAACCCTCCAGTGTCAGTTCAGCTAAAAAAAACTGGGCAATAGCGTCTCCTGAATTGGCAAATTGTTCTAAGTAAGAAACGGCTGTTTTGATATTGCTCGCGTTCATTAGTTGCTTCAATTTGGTCAATTCTATCTCGCACATGGCTTGTGCTGGACCCAATCCAAAAACTATAAAAACAAAAAGCGCTATAGATGCACGCGTCATGGTGGCAAACCTAAGGTTGATTTTTCAAGGTGGCATTTTCCATTCAAACAATATGTCTGACACCAACCCTGTGCTTTGGTCAACTTTTGTTTTGCGAGAAATCCTAGTACTCTTGAAGCTCGCCTCATAAATTTGATCTTCACTCATACCCAGTTCAGCAACTAGATGCATAATTGAACGCTGACCTCTGTTGCTACTTTCACCATTTGATTTTTCAGCTTTTAGGTAATCCTCAAGTTTGGACCTCCTCAAACATTTATCGTATTGGTATTTGCTATAACCAAAAATTACTATGATCGAGGTCAAGATGGCCGCTGCGTCGGCTATCAATTGGATAGCAGCTGAATAGCAATTCATATTAAGTCCGTTCCTAGTTTGATTACGACTACGATGGATTACGGGTTTACGGTGACGGTGCATTCTATTCCCTCCCCCAAGTTTCCGCATTGAGTCTATCATCTGCATTTGCCGTTCGACAACCAACATTTTTAAAGACAGTGTCTTTTGTAGTTCCTCAGCTTAATCCAGTGTCGGAATAGTTGGTAGCTGCTAACAACTATTATTACGGTGACAGTGCATTTAATTTTCGTTGATTAGATTACGGTGACAGTGCATTTAATTTTCGTTGAAAAAAGCGGGGGCCCCGCTTTCGCGGAGGTGACGGTTTGTTTTAGATTACGGTGAGTTACGGTGACAGTGCATTTAATTATTGTACAAAAGCGGGGCCCCCGCCTTCGCGGGGGTGACGGGTTTTTAGTGTGTGACGTGTTTAAAGAGGGTGACGAGTTTTAGTGGGTGAATGGTTTGATGTGGTGCTTGGTGCTTGGCGCTGGAACTCGTGGAGGCAGCCCCCTCATCCGTCTTGCGATGCAGGCATCGCAATCCACCTTCTCCCTCCAGGGAACCATTGCATAATTCTGTGGATGTGATTCTGTGGTGTTAGACGAGGATTCTCACCATGGCTTTGAAACAATCGGGACAGTTTAGTTTTGTTGAT
>JAYTUV010000043.1:0-31635 GCA_043744395.1 Aestuariivirga sp. | reverse complement strand
CAAAAAATGCTTTTCCACTCTTCACTTCACAAGGGAGAACATTCATGCCGGGTGAGCCGATAAAGTGACCCACAAAAGTGTGGTTTGGCTTTTCGAAGAGCTCGATGGGTGTGCCGATCTGCACGATTTCACCATTGTTCATAACAACCACTTGATCAGCAAAGGTCAGCGCTTCGGTTTGGTCATGGGTCACATAGATCATGGTGCGTTTGGTGCGCTGGTGAAGTTCTTTGAGTTTTGAACGGAGCTGCCATTTTAAATGTGGATCAATCACCGTTAATGGCTCGTCGAACATGATGGCTGAAACGTCAGCACGCACAAGGCCGCGACCAAGCGAAATTTTTTGTTTGCCGTCTGCTGTCAAACCCGCGGCGCGTTTATGCAGCGTAGACGTTAAATCCAACATGCCCGCAATTTCTTTAACGCGCGGATCAATGGCACTTTCGGATATGCCACGATTGCGCAGCGGAAAGGCGAGATTATCGTAAACTGTCATCGTGTCGTAGATCACGGGGAACTGAAATACTTGAGCGATGTTGCGGGCTTCAGGGCTGGCTCTTGAAACATCCACTCCATCAAATAGAATTTTTCCTTCAGTCGGAACGAGCAATCCGGAAATCAAATTCAGCAATGTGGTCTTTCCGCAGCCGGATGGGCCGAGCAGTGCGTAAGCTCCCCCATCGGCCCAATTGATGGAAAGTTTTTTTAAAACGTAATCTTCATCGCGATCAGGATTTGGGAAGGGCAAATAGGAATGGCGCAAATTATCGATTGAAATTTTGGCCATTATGACACCAGCCTGTTATTGGCATCGAAGAACATAGCTTGATCCAAATCGACATAAAGTTTTGCAGTTGAACCGATTGGCATGGCGTGAACGCCGTGAGATTGAGATATCCAAGTGCTGTTATCAATGCTGGTATGGATCACGCTTTCTGAACCTGAGATTTCGGTGACTAGAACTCGGCCATCAAAGCTGCCAAGCGTGTTTCCGTTTTTCATTGGCGACACATTGTAGGGCCTAACACCAATTGTATAAATTCCATCAGCTAATTTTGACCCCGCCTGCCCCACAGCCCATTTTTGATTACCAAAAATAGTGATGTTGTTTCCACGCTTCTCAATCTTGGCTGTGTTCATTGGTGGTTCGGAGAACACTTGCGCTGTCGTTAAGTTTTGCGGTTTGCGGTAGGTCGAAGAGGTTGGCCCAAATTGGGTGATGCGGCCTTCATTCATCGTCGCTGTAAAGCCGCCAAACAAAAGCGCTTCATTTGGTTCTGTCGTTGCATAAACAACAATGGCATCCCGATCTGCAAACAGCTTGGGTAATTCGTCGCGTAATTCTTCGCGCAATTTGTAATCCAGATTTGCCAGAGGCTCATCAAGTAAAATCAAATCACTGTCTTTCACCAGTGCACGGGCAATTGCCGTGCGCTGCTGTTGACCGCCAGAAAGTTCAGATGGCTTGCGCTTTAACATTGGGCCTAATCGCAATAGTTCTGCGGCCTTACCTACGCGGCGCTCGATTTCGGCGGCATCCAGCCCTGCCACACGCAAGGGCGATGCGATGTTGTCGTAAACGTTGAAGTTCGGATAGTTGATGAATTGTTGATAGACCATGGAAACATTGCGCTTTTGAACAGCAGCGCCTGTCACATCTTGGCCATTGAAAAAAATCTTGCCGCTTGATGGTTTTTGAATGCCTGCCATCAGCTGCATCAAAGTGGTTTTACCTGCCAGCGTTGTGCCGAGCAGAATGTTAAAACTACGTGGCTCAAGTTTTAACGTGGTTTCATAGATATGGGTTTCGGCACCCACTTTTTTTACAATATTTTGAAGTTCAAGCGACATTTTTAGTTCCAAGCGACATGGCGCTGAGCATTACCTTAAAAACAAGAAGTGCTGAAAACATCACCGAGGTGTGTGACTAACACACCTCGGCTACGTCACGGGGAGGAGACGTTAGATGTCGTTACTGTGTTGACCAACGCTTGATCAACTCATCATAGGCGATGGTTTCGCCCATTGGCTTTTCATTGTCGAGTTTGGCCCATGGAGCATGGTCCTTGCTCAGCATCGTTGCTGGATCTTTCTTTTCAGCCAACCGTGGGCCGCAATCATGGTAGGTGTGGTTGGCTTTATCCGCCGCTTCCATACGCCCCATAACTGTGTCCATTTGTTCAGCCAAACGGTCCATAGCTTGTTGAGCAGTGAATGCGCCGGAGTTGATGTCACCAATGTTTTCCCAGAACAGCTGAGCAAGCTTAGGATAATCAGGAACATTGATACCTGTTGGCGACCAAGCTACACGGTCTTTCGAGCGATAGAACTCGATCAATCCACCGAGGTTAGGAGCGCGGTCAGTGAAGTGCTTATGACGCACAGTTGAATCGCGGATGAAGGTGAGACCAACATCGCTCTTCTTCACGTCAACTGTTTTCGAGTCAACAAACTGCGCATAGAGCCAAGCTGCTTTGCGGGCCGGCATTGGTGTGGAATTAAACAATGTCCACGAACCCACGTCTTGATAACCGCGTTGCGAGCCTTCCTTCCAATATGGGCCATGTGGCGAAGGAGCCATGCGCCATAATGGTTTGCCTGCATCATCAACAGTATTGTTGCCATCTTTCTTTGGGGCAACCATTGATGCTGTAAACGCTGTGTACCAGAAAATCTGCTGGGCCACATTGCCTGAGCTCAAAGCTGGCAAGGACTGATAGAAATCCATGTCTGCTGCAGATGGTGGTGCATATTTGCGCAGCCATTCATCCCACTTCGATACGGCATAAACCGCAGCAGGCGAGTTGGCGCCACCGCCGCGTGCGACTGTTGCGCCCACAGGATTACACGAATCTTTTTCCATGCGAATGCCCCATTCATCAACGGGGCGTCCGTTTGGTTGGCCAACGTCGGCTTCACCTGCCATTGACAGCCAAGCATCAGTCATACGCCAGCCAAGATCTGGCGCGCGTTTGCCGTAATCCATGTGACCATAGATTTTAACACCATCAATCTCTTTCACATCTTCTGTGAAGAACTGAGCGATGTCTTCATAAGCAGACCAGTTTACTGGCACGCCAAGATCATAGCCGTATTTTGCTTTAAATTTTTCCTTGATTTCGGGACGGGCGAACCAATCCGCGCGGAACCAATAGAGGTTGGCAAATTGTTGGTCAGGTAACTGCCACAATTTTCCGTCTGGGCCTGTTGTAAATTTCAAGCCCATGAAGTCTGGCAGATCAAGACCAGGGTTGGTTACGTCCTTGCCATCGCCGGCCATCCAGTCCGTCAAATTGATCGCACTTTGCAAACGCGAATGGGTGCCGATCAAATCCGAGTCGTTTATGTAACCGTCATAGAGGTTACGGTTGGTTTGCATCTGGGTTTGAACCGCTTGCACAACTTCGCCTTCACCCAGAATTTGGTGATTCACTTTAATTCCAGTAATTTCGAAGAACGCCTTTGTCAAAACATCTGATTCATATTGATGGGTCGGGATAGATTCAGACAACACGTTAATTTCCATGCCCTTGAAGGGCTCGGCAGCTTTTATGAACCATTGCATTTCTTTCATCTGATCTTCAGGTGAAAGTGTTGACGGTTGGAATTCAGAGTCGATCCATTTCTTTGCTGCGGCTTCATCAGCATAGCTTGGGCTAGCGAGCAAGAACAATGCTGCGGCAGCCGTTGCCATAAGTTTCATTTTCATAGGTGATCCTCCATTAAATATCTTGTCGCCCTTGTTTCCAGAGCTGGGTGCACTGTTAAACGAAACTAAACGAACGTCAATAGATAAAATAACGAAAGCATTGTGCGCTGCAACGAAGAATTTTGCAGTGCAATGTTGCATAATACGAAAAAAAGTGAAAGAGTGTGAATCTGTCGTTATTTTCACTTGCGAATTTGATGGAAGGGTTCAAAGCCCTTTGGAAACCGAAAACCGAATGATTTGAGATGCTTGTTTTATCACCACGCCAATCACAAATACTCAGCTTTGCGCGCCAAACCGGAAACGTTTTGGTGGATGATTTAGCGCTTCGTTTTGAAGTCACGCCGCAAACAATCCGAAAAGATTTGAACGAACTCTGCAACAACCGCTTGTTGGCGCGCACCCATGGCGGAGCAATGCTTTCATCTGGCGTGCAAAACATGGCGTATGATTCACGCAGACAAATTGCTGCCCCTGAGAAGCAATCAATCGGCCAACACGCGGCATCGCTGATCCCTAATAATTGCTCCCTGTTTATCAATATCGGAACCACGACGGAAGAAGTTGCGCGCGCGCTCATCCACCATGAAGGTCTGTTGGTGATTACAAATAATATCCACGTTGCCACCATTCTAATGCCCTATCCTAATGTTGAAGTGATGATTGTGGGCGGCATGGTGCGACGAACGGACGGCGGTGTGATTGGTGAACAAGCCATCGATATGATTGGCCAGTTCAAAGTGGATCACGCTGTGATGGGGGTGTCAGCAATTGATGATGATGGGGCGTTGCTCGACTTTGACTACCGCGAAGTGCGGGCAGCTCAAGCCATCATGCAGAATTCGCGCAATGTGATTTTAGTTTCTGACGGCATGAAGTTTTCGCGCTCAGCACCCGTGCGCATTGGTCATCTTTCTCAAGTCGACGTATTCGTGACAGACACTCAACCTCCTGATTCAATCATCGATCTCTGCAAACATAAGGGCGTTCAAATTGATGTTGTGGGTGCGCAATCCGAAATCACAATTGAAGCGTTAGCATCATGATGTATGATCTTTTCATTATTGGTGGTGGCATAAACGGATGCAGCATTGCGCGTGATGCTGCTGGGCGCGGCATCAAAGTCTTTCTGGCCGAGATGAATGATCTTGCTTCAGGAACATCATCAGCTTCAACTAAACTTATTCATGGCGGACTTCGTTATCTTGAGCATTATGAGTTTCGTTTGGTGCGTGAAGCATTGATTGAGCGTGAAGTGCTCCTCAAATCTGCACCGCATATCATCTGGCCTCTGCGATTCATTTTGCCCCATCATCAGGGTCTTCGTCCGCGTTGGCTGATTAGACTAGGCTTGTTTATGTATGACCACTTAGGTGGTCGGAAAATTTTGCCGCCCACGCGCAGCGTTGACTTAGCGACAGACGTGGCAGGTAAGCCGCTGAAGGAAGAGTTCACCAAAGCCTTCGAATATTCCGATTGCTGGGTGGAGGATTCGCGGTTTGTGGTTTTGAATGCACGCGATGCCGCCAACAGAGGTGCTGTCATCCGCACTCGCACAAAAGTGAAATCAGCACGTCGGATCGAAGGTGGATGGAGCATTGATATTGTTTCAGAGTCCGGAGAGAACGAAACAATCGAAGCAAAAGTTTTGCTCAATGCTGCCGGGCCATGGGTGAGTGAAGTTCTAAGCTCTGTGATTGGGCGTAATGACCCTGATAAAATTCGGATGGTGAAAGGCAGCCATCTGGTCGTCGACAAATTATATGATCATGATCGATGCTATATTTTTCAAAATGCGGATGGACGGATTTGTTTTGCGATCCCTTACGAAAATAATTTCACTTTGATCGGAACCACGGACGAAGATCATCAAGGCGACCCCGGCAAACCCGAAATATCGCGAGCTGAGACCGATTATCTTTTGTCGGCGGTGAGTGAGTATTTTAAACGAACCGTAACGCATGAAATGGTGCGTTGGGCTTATTCTGGCATCCGCCCGCTATATGATGACGGCGCAAGCAAAGCTCAGGAAGCCACGCGTGATTATGTTTTGAAGGTCGATCAACCCGAAGGCCAAGCGCCTCTGCTGTCGGTGTTTGGTGGCAAGATTACCACGTCGCGTAAATTGGCTGAACATGCTCTTGAAAAATTAGCGACGTTTTTTCCAAAGGCGACCCCGCCATGGAACCGCGATGCGCATCTGCCGGGAGGGGATATTCGCGTTGCTGATGTTGCTCAATATATTGAAGCAAAGAAGAAGGCTTATTCATTTCTCAAGCCTTCTAATGTGGTGCGCATGTTTAAAGCTTACGGCACTGAGATGGATAAAATATTAGGCGATGCTCGTTTTGCTTCAGACTTGGGTCAATTCTTTGGGCCTGTCAGCGAGCGTGAAGTGGAATATTTGCGGAAAAATGAATGGGTTACATCGGCTGACGATATTCTGTGGCGGCGCTCAAAACTTGGACTTCACATGAGCGCCGATGAGCAAGCTGCTTTGCGTTTGCATATGGGTGAAGGACAAAAGCCGGTCGTCAAGAAAGCCAAAAAAAGCAATAAGCAATCATTGGACTAAGGGCACATCAACTAGGCTTTCACATATTCTGAAAGCGTTGCAGCCGCTCCGTTTTTCCAAAGACTATTTAATGCAGCTGCAAACTCCTTTTGCATAATAGGATGCTTGCCACAATCGCCGTAGATATCATCCATCGCTAACCACACTGATGGATCAGATTTGGCCGCGTGTGCAACCTTTTGCAAACGATCCCAGCTTGGATCATTGGGTTCAATCACTTTGCCGCTGTCGGTCGTGCCGAAGCAGTAACGACACCAGAGCGCAGACTCGAGTGCTAGACCCTTAATGGATTGCCCCGCCCCCAATCGATCTGCCAAGGGAGGCACGATAAATTTTGGTTGGCGGTTCGACCCATCAAGGGCTAGTCTTCTGATCGTATCGGCAATCTTGGGATTAGCGAAACGGCGTTCGATTAACTTATAATAATCTTGAATGTTGGTGCCGGGCACTGGCATGACCGTTGGGATGATTTCTTCGCGTTCAACTTTGTCGAAGAAAGCATGCACCAGCGGATGTTCCATGGCGTCGTGCACGTAATGCACGTCCAACAATCCGCCTGCATAGGCCAACACCGCGTGGCCGCCATTGAGTATGCGGATCTTCATATATTCGAAGGGCGTTACATCATTTACGAATTGCGCGCCAACTTTCTCAAAATCAGGGCGGCCCATCGTGAAATTATCTTCGAGCACCCACTGTTTGAACTCTTCGCAGAAGATAGGCCATTGGTCTTCGACACCAAATGTCTCGGCACAAATCTTACGCTCGCGGTCGCTTGTGGCCGGTGTGATCCGGTCAACCATAGCATTGGGAAACGCTACATTAGCGCTGATCCATTTTGCCAATGCGGGGTCAGCCAGTTCTGCCAGTCCAACAACTGCGTTGCGTGTGACAGCGCCATTATGAGGCACGTTATCGCAAGACATGACCGTGAAAGGTGGTGTGCCATCAGTGCGGCGACGACTTAAGCCTGCAACGATAAAGCCAAATACCGTTGAAGGTGCATTCAGATTTTTTGCGTCGGCAATAATATGTACATTCGTCGGATCAAATTTTTGCGTGGCCGGATCAATGAAATATCCGCCTTCGGTAATCGTTAGCGACACAATACGAATTTCAGGATTGGCCAATCTTGCGATCATTGCAGGTTTGTCGGCAGGTGGAATGAAATCAATCATCGGCGCTGTGATGTGTGCTAAACTCAGATCATTATCTTGCTCGACAACGGTTGTTAGATAGTCTTGCGCCACCAGAGTCTGGCGCATTTTTTCGTCAGACGGCATTACGCCAGCCCCAACGAGCGCCCAATCATGGTTCAAGCCTTTGTTAAAAAGCTCATCCATGTAAACGGCTAAATGCGCACGGTGGAAATTACCTACGCCGAAATGGAAAATGCCCTGACTCAATTGGGCATGGGTATAATTTGGCACTGCCAAAGTTTTTCCAATGCTCGAAAGATTGGCCGCTGATAGTTTTATTGCCATGGGGCACTCACAATTTTAAAATCAGGAAATTGCATGGCCCTGCGCATCAAATTTATGAATGCGCGAAGCGTCAGGTTTCAGCGAAATTTTGTCATCGGGCTTGCCTTTGAAATCACCCGACGCGCGAACAATCAAGCGGCCAGCTTCGCCCGCATCCACATGTAAGAATGAGTCTGAGCCTAAATGCTCGGTCAACAAAATCTTGCCTTGCCATTCGCCCTTGCCTGAAACGATTTCAATGTGTTCAGGGCGCACGCCAATGGTGGTGGCTTTGTGCTTGGCGGCGATATCGCCCGTGACCAAATTCATTTTGGGCGAGCCAATGAAGCTCGCCACGAATAGAGACTTCGGCGTATTATAGAGCTCCATGGGCGAACCCACTTGCTCGATATTGCCACGGTTCAAAACCACAATGCGGTCTGCCATGGTCATGGCTTCCACTTGGTCATGTGTCACATAGACCATGGTCGAGCCCAAATCCTTGTGCAGTTGCATAATGAAAATGCGCATGTTGACGCGAAGTGCGGCATCAAGATTTGAAAGTGGCTCGTCGAACAAGAAACCTGATGGGTTGCGCACAATCGCGCGGCCGATTGCCACGCGTTGACGCTGGCCACCCGAAAGTTGGCCGGGCCTACGATCAAGATATTCTGTTAGGTTGAGAGTCTCAGCAGCCTTGGCAATCTTTGGCGCAATTTGCTCTGGCGTTTCGCCGGCCATTTTAAGGCCAAAGCCAATGTTGTTACGAACCGACATATGCGGATAGAGCGCATAGGATTGGAACACCATGGAGAGACCGCGTTTCGCCGGAGCTTCATCAGACACATCTTTGCCATCGATCAAGATTTCGCCGGACGTTAAATCTTCAAGGCCTGCAATCATGCGCAGCAATGTGGATTTGCCGCAGCCAGATGGGCCGACGAAGACAACAAATTCACCGTGCTTGATGTCCAGATCAGCGCCAGGGATGACGACCGTATCACCAAACGCTTTGCGGACTTTTTTTAATTGGATCGTACCCATATTATTTAACCGCTCCGAATGTGAGGCCGCGTACAAGTTGTTTTTGTGAGAACCAGCCCACGATGAGAATAGGCACGATCGCCATCAGAGAGGCCGCAGAAAGCTTTGCCCAGAATTGCCCTTCGGGGCTGGAATATTCTGAGATGAAGAAGCTCAAAGGGGCGGCATATTTGTTGGTGAGATTGAGTGACCAAAAAGCTTCGTTCCACGCCAAGATCAGATTAAGCAAGCAAGTCGAAGCAATGCCGGGCAAGGCCATGGGCGTTAGAACGCGTACGATTTCATTCCACAGCGAGGCGCCATCCATGCGCGCTGCTTCAAGAATTTCAACGGGAATTTCTTTGAAATAAGTATATAGCATCCAGATAATGATCGGCAGGTTGAGCAACATTGCCAACGGGATCATGCCCCAGAAGCTGTCGATTAAATTGAATTCTCTCAGGTCAATCCAGCCCCAATCTTTGAAGATCAACCCGTTACGGTTGAACATCAAATATATTGCAATCAGTGCGCCTGCGGGTGGCATCATCTTTGTTGAAAGCATCCAGAGCAAGGTGTCAGTCGTGCCACGAGTCCACACCCATGCGGTCGGCGGAATGATGCAAAGGAGCAGCAACAGGAACCCAACCACAGCGTTATGCGGATGCCAGTTGTTCGAATAAAGAATGACACCCGCAAAAAGCCCACAACCAAAGATGATCGCAAGCCAAAGCCAGCCACTCATCGTGCTGCTCGGTTTCGTGCGGGGTGCAAAAGCCATCGACCAAGCGGCAGGCACGGCGAACACTAGGCCTAGCAATGTTGATAGAACGGCAATGATCACCGTATTGAATATGTAACGGAGATAATCTGAGCGTTCTTGAACAATGCCGAAATTTTCGAACGTCCAAGGGGTGGTAAACATGTTTTGCGGCAATGTGTAAGCGTCAGACTCGGATTTGAATGCGGCCACGGCTGTCCAAAAAATTGGAAAGAACATGAGCAGTCCGATAAACCATGCCAGAGCTGTGACGGCAATTGTACGACGTGTTGATTGTTTGCGGGCCAATTGTTTAAGCCTCCAAATTCTTGCCGACGATGCGGACTAGGAAAATTGAGACAAGGTTAGCAAGCACAACAGCAATTAAACCGCCCGCTGCCGCCGCACCCACATCATTGGCATCGTTCAGTTGCGAGAAGACGAGGTAAGTCAGATTACCCGCAACTCCGCCAACACCGGGCAATTTGATTTCAGCGAAAATATTCAAAAGAAAAATGGTTTCGATCAAGATCACAACAGTGATTGGCCGTGCCAGATGCGGCAAAACGATGTAACGGAAATAGCTAAGTGGTGGTGTGCCGTCCATAGCGGCCGCATCTTTTTGTTCTTCATCCAGCGATTGCAGTGCGGTTAGCAGAATGAGCGCTGCATAGGGCAACCATTGCCATGACACGATGATGATAACAGATATGAGCGGGTATGCGCCAAACCAATCGATCGCCCGGAGCGCGCCGAAATAACTTTGGATGCCTGCAAACAAACCAAACACGGGATGCATTAGTAAGTTTTTCCACACCAGTGATGACACAGTGGGCATGATGAAGAATGGCGAAATCATCAGCAAGCGAACAATGCCGCGCCCCCAAAAGGGTTGGTCGAGCAACAGCGCAAGGAGTGTTCCGCCCACAACTGTCGTCACGATGGTTGCAAAAACCAACACCAGTGTATGGATCAAATCCTTTGTAAAATAAGGATCGGTCATGAAATAATAGAAATTCGAAACACCAAACCAATATGTGTTGTCGGGGTCCTGCAAATTATAGCGTAAGAATGCAAAATAAATTGTGAGGACGAGAGGGATAAAAGCCCAGCCCGACAGAACCACGAGTGAAGGGGCCAGCGCCCATTTACCAATTGCTTGTGATTGACTCGTTGCCATAAGCTTCCCCGCGAGGTCTGACGCCTCTTCTTCCCAACTTCAAAATCTGTCACCTCTAGGCGCGAAAAACAATGCTGCTTTTGTTGGTATGACTGATTATGGAGATGGAGAAAAAAACGGGCGGTCGTTTCCGACCGCCCGCATATTATTACTTTATATAACCAGCCTTAGTCATTTCAGCAGTTGTATAGTCTTGCGCAGCTTTCAGAGCATCATCAGAGCTCATTTGGCCAGCAAGAGCAGCTGAGAACAATTCACCGACCTTGGTGGCAATGCCAGCAAATTCAGGAATAGCAGCGAACTGAACGCCAACATAAGGCACTGGTTTTACAGTTGGCTTTGTTGGATCAGCGGCGTTCATTGACGCCAATGTCATGGCAGCGAATGGAACTGCTTGATAGTTGGGGTTAGCGTATAGTGATGTACGGGTGCCTGGAGGCACGTTCGCCCAACCTTCTTTGGCAGCGATCATATCGCCATAATGCTTTGATGTTGCCCAGCCGATGAACTTCTGAGCAGCGTCAACTTTTGTCGAGCCCGCTGGAATTGCAAGTGCCCAAGCCCAGAGCCAGTTAGCACGTTTGCCGAGGCCCTTGTCAGGAGCGATGGTGAAACCAACTTGATCAGCCACTTTTGAAGCTTTTGGATCAATGGTGAATGACGCAGCTGCCGTAGCGTCTGCCCACATGCCGCATTTGCCAGATTGGAACAAAGCAAGATTTTCAGAGAAGCCGTTGCCTGAAGCGCCTTCTGGACCAGAGTCCTTCATGACTTTGAGGTAAGTATTGAGGGTGTCTTTCCATTCTGCTGAATCAAACTGTGGCTTCCAGTTTTCATCGAACCAACGCGCACCGAACGAGTTTGACATAGCCGTCAAGAAGGCCATGTTTTCGCCCCAACCAGCTTTGCCACGCAAGCAGATGCCATTTACGCCATTGGCGCGGTCGGTCATCTTGGTTGCGGCTTCGATGATTTGATCCCATGTTGGCGCGTCTGACATTTTCAAGCCAGCCTTAGCCATCAAATCTTTGCGGTACATAACGAAAGACGATTCGCCGTAGAATGGAGCAGCAAACAGCTTTCCGTCAACCGAAAGACCACCCGCAACGGCTGGCAAAATGTCTGCTGGATCATCAATGCCAGCAAGCGGAACTAGCCAACCCTTTTTGCCCCAGATTGGTGTTTCATACATCCCAATGGTCAGCACGTCATATTGGCCACCCTTGGTTGAAATGTCTTTTGTCACTTTTTGACGAAGATCATTTTCTTCCAAAGTAACCCAGTTCAATTTGATGCCGGGGTTAGCAGCGGTAAAATCATCGGTGTATTTTTGCATGCGGATCATGTCGCCGTTGTTTACGGTGGCAATGGTCAATGTTGTATCTTCAGCATAAGCTGTTGTGGCCAAACAGGCCAATGCGAACGCGCCAAGCACGCCCTTAACTACGGATTTCATTCAGATTCCTCCCAAAAGGTCTGTGAGCTTTTGCCAACAGATAGGGCAGATGTTCATTGGATTATCAAAATGAGTCAAGTGCAATTGCATATTGCAACGCACCAAATCGACCGATTAGTTGAGCAATCGAGTAGCCATGGCTTCATTTGTGATGAGACCATTCACAAGCTTTCCAGACAATGCACCGTGAGCTGCTTTTATGCGCTCAGGCGCAGTTACGACGCCGATCACTTTCCGCGCCGCGGGTTTTGTTAGAGGAACACTGAGAACCCGGTCATTGGTCAGGCCCTCTATCATGTTGCCCTTATCATCATAGGCCCAGCCCAAAATTTCACCCACTGCACCAGCGCGGAGCACGGCTCGCATCTCATCTGGTTTCACAAAGCCATCACGCAGCAAGGCAGCATCATCACCAACACTGCCCATGCCTAAAAATGTAACGTCAGCCTGATTGGCCAGCTCCACAACGTT
Organism: Aestuariivirga sp.; assembly: GCA_043744395.1. Taxonomy (GTDB): domain Bacteria; phylum Pseudomonadota; class Alphaproteobacteria; order Rhizobiales; family Aestuariivirgaceae; genus Aestuariivirga. The sequence continues at coordinate 18,998 of JAYTUV010000043.1, read as the reverse complement.
TCGTAATGTCTTCTGCGTGAGCAGCAAGTTTCTCTCGTTAATTGTTGTCGCTATCACGGGCAAAGGCATCGGATAGTGTGATGCCCCTACACGCTCTGCCACACGGCTTACTGCATCATACATTGATGCTGATCCATCGGGCGCAATATTTCCAACCAGTGCCACGATCTTATGTTGAGGGCACTCCATGGGTGTCAGCTGGTCTGCCAATGCGCGCAACATGCGGCCGGTTCCCATAGCTACGATAACGGGATGAGAAGATACAAGGTAGCGCTCAAGTTCAGCAGCGGCAGCGGCGGCCACACCAATCGAGAGTGTGTTATTTTCGGGATCGCTTGGCACAATTTCACAAAACTCAATGCCAAATTTGGCTTTGATATTTTCGGCCATTTCCAGACAGCGACCAATGGGATGGTCTAGCCGCACACGAATGAGTTTTTCAGAAATTGAAGTAGAGACAAGCCGTTGTGCTGTCTGCCGCGATACGCCAAGTTTACGCGCAATTTCATCTTGGGTGTTGCCCGCAATATAATAAAGCCAGCCCGCGCGCGCTGCCACATCAAGTCTATTGGCATCTTCATCATGTTTACGCGCCACAGAGTCTGTTCCTTCAAGAGCCTATTTGATGGTTGAACAAATACCAATTTCAACCAATTTCCTTTGCAAGCTTTGCATATCGATGAAGGTTTTGGCCACAACCAAATTTTCAGGAAGCCTATAGCCCGCTTTAATGTGAGTTCCTCCCGCGAAATGCCAAACTTCCATTCCTGCCGCCTTCGCCGCCTGAATTCCGATTTCGCTATCTTCGATGACCAGACAATTTTGCGGACGTACATTCATTTTTTCAGCTGCATAATAACATAAGTCAGGAGCGGGCTTGCCATTTGCCACCTCGGAAGACGTAAATCGATTTCCGGCGAAATATGAACTGAGACCGGCAACCTCCAATGAAAGAGCAAGCCGTCTTGGGCTGCTGCCTGTTGCCACACAATAAGGTATGCGCAATGTCGAAAGCACTTTTTCAATCCCGTTCATGGACGACAAATTTTGGGTAAGCTCTGCGAACAATCGTTCACGGTACTGGCTTTCAAAATCTTCGGGCAGGTCAAAATTCAAAACAGTTTTGGCGCGAAGCTTTCCATTCACAAAACTGCGCCCCAAAAAAACATCGCGAAACATTGCATCAGAAAGTGGCTTGCCCTGCTCTGCCATTAATGCCTTCAAAACGCCGGCGCTCAGCATCTCACTATCCACCAGAACGCCATCACAATCGAAGATGACACACTCAATATTGCCTGTCGTCATAATGTCTCAAGTTTCACATTCGTGGATTTGACTTTGGATAAGTACATCCTATCCCACACCAAGCTGAATAGTTGCAACAAAATGCTGTATTGATTTTGGCCCACCGCTGACCTAGTTAAAACCGCGATGAAAAACAAATTCCACTTACACTTTTACGCCTCTTCAAAGGTCATAGTCTCATGACTGATCGTGGCATGGTGATCGTGGGGGCTGGCATGGCGGGGGCGCGCGCGGTGATTGCACTTCGCATAGCAGACTATAAGGGCTCTATAACGCTGATTGGTGAAGAAGCGTTGCTGCCATATGACCGTCCGCCTCTGTCTAAGGCCGCCATTGCAAGCGAGGACGCGCCAACGCCAGCATTTCTGTTGGATGATGACCAACTGCGTTCGCTGAACTGCACCTTCATCCGCAGCGCGAGGGTGTTAAAGCTAGAAGTGAAGTCCAAGTCAGTTACGTTAAGCACTGGTGTTTCAATTACTTACGAGAAACTCCTGATTGCCACAGGGGCCAAACCGCGCAAGCTCAACATTGCGGGCGGTGAGCATGCTCTGCTGCTTCGCGACTTTGGCGATGTTGAAGTTTTGCGTCAGGCCCTTAAACCAAACAAGAAGATCGTGATTATCGGTGGCGGCTTTATTGGCTTGGAGTTGGCTTCAAGTGCAATAAAACGCGGATGCGATGTGACCCTCGTTGAAGCCCAACCACGCATTTTGATGCGCGGTGTGACAGAAGCGATTGCCCAAGTTGTTCGAGAAAAACACCTGAGCGAGGGTGTAAAACTCTTGACGGGAACTGGCCTTTCCAAACTCCAAAAAAATGCAGTGCATTTGGCTGATGGTCGCATTATCGCGGCCGACACAATTATTGCAGGTATCGGTGCGGCACCTGAAGTTTCACTTGCAGCAGAAGCTGGATTAAAAATTGAAAACGGAATTGCGTGCGATGAAAACATGCGCAGCAGCGATCCTCATGTTTTTGCAGCAGGTGATTGCGCCAATTTTCCGCACGGGCTTTTTGGGGCAAAACGCACAAGGCTGGAAGCATGGCGCAGTGCCACTGACCAAGCCAATACCGCTGCTATAAATATGCTAGGTGGAAACAAAATCCACAATGCCATACCTTGGTTTTGGTCCGATCAATTTGATCTTACTTTGCAAATTGCTGGCATGCCTGAACTTGGAACGCAAAGTGTGAAACGCAATCTATCTCTCGGTTCATTCGTCGAGTTTCATCTCAACTCTGAAGGGCGGTTGGTTGGGGCCAGCGGCATCGGCGTGGGCAATGCGATTGGCCGCGAAGTGCGCCTTGCAGAAATGCTGATAGCTAAAAATATCAATCCAAGTGCGTATGAACTTGCTGACGCAAATATTCAACTCAAGACTTTCATGAAATCATAATGGAGTTACAAAATGATTAGATTTGGCGTCATCGGCGCAGGCCGCATTGGCAAAGTGCACGCAAAGACGATTGCATCAAACCCAAAAGCAAAGCTGGCCTACATCGCTGACGCAGTGCCACAAGCGGCAGCCGACCTTGCAGCGCTCTATGGCGCAAGGGTTGCATCAGTCGAAGACATCATGAAAGCCAAAGATGTGGACGCCGTCTTGATCGGCTCACCAACTGGTTTTCATGCAGAACAAATTCAAATGGCGTCGAACAATGGTAAAGCCATTATGTGCGAAAAACCTGTTTCGATGAAAGTTTCAACTATCGAAGAAACATTAAAAGTGGTTGAAAAAAATAAATCCACTTTGATGATCGGTTTCAACCGTCGGTTTGATCCGAGCTTTGCAGAACTTGAAAGCATCATTCGCCGTGGAGATATTGGCGATGTTGAATTGTGCACCGTTATCAGCCGTGATCCATCGCCTCCTCCTGCCGAATATGTAAAAGGCTCTGGCGGCATTTTCGCTGATATGATGATCCATGATTTTGATATGGCGCGTTTTCTGGTGGGAGAGGAATTCGTCATCGTCAACGCGTTGGGTGCAGCCTTGGTTGATAAAGCCATCGGCGAAGCTGGAGACGTTGATACCGCTGCTGTTCAAATGCAAACCGCTTCCGGCAAGATCGCCGTCATCACAAATTCGCGTCGCGCCACCTATGGCTATGATCAACGCATGGAAGTGCATGGCTCCAAGGGCATGGTGCACGCCAAAAACGTACATAACACCACCGTCGAAGTTTTGAGCAAGTGGGGTTACAAATCAGACCCCATCCAAAACTTCTTCTTGGAACGTTATGGTGCGGCCTACGCCAATGAGCTCAACACATTCATCCATGCTGTCGAAACTGGCAACCGCGATCCCAAGCCAAATGGCTATGATGGTTTGCAAGCACAAAAGCTGGCCGAGGCCGCAACTGAAAGCTGGAAGACGGGTAAGCCCATAAAAATTTCGTAGTATACAAAAACAAAGGGCTCCCAACAGGGAGCCCTCCGCTTACAAACTGGCATCCGGGTACGCAGTACATTATCCCGAATTGGCCTCGACACTGATCCGCAGGGGACCAACGCGTGTCATTGGGCCAACATAACGCACACAAGTTTCCAATCCCTTTCTGCCCAAAAGAATTGCATTAACAGAGCCTTACTGGATTGTTTTGGGTTGACCCAAATCGTGCCAAAACAGGTCACTTCTTCAAAAACATAGAGAATAAATTTTTAATTTGCAGCCATGCATAAAAATCATAGATTAGGGGTTCACTTTCTAGATCAGTGCTGTTAAAGCCACACCAACGCACAACGCGGGATGGAGCAGCCCGGTAGCTCGTCAGGCTCATAACCTGAAGGTCGTCAGTTCAAATCTGGCTCCCGCAACCAGATTAAAGCCCTTGCAATCGCTAGTCGATTTCGAGGGCTTTTTTCGGTTTTTTTGAAAAATTTTTACTGGGGCACGACTTTGGCACAGCGCACTAGGTGTTTAGTTCCGCGTTTTGATGTTTCATAGAAACGTCAAAATCGCCCTAGGTTATTATTTTCGATCAACTTTTCTAAACTTAGACGATTCCGTCTAAGTTCAGGTTGATCTAAGCCGTTTTTTTCTTGTCATGCAAACATCCACAATGAAAAATCCACTCAATCCCACCCTGTCAATTGAATTGGAAAAGAGAGCCGGATCTACTTAAGTTGGCGTCCGCGAAACTAGCAGAAGCTTATTCTGAGTATCATTTTCCGCCGTGCCAAAGACTTGCTCTACTGAGATGGCGAATTATCATTGTTGCAAAAATCAGCAAGGGTGCAAACATCAAGGTTGCTGCGGCAGAAAGATGCGCCACCTCTTCTGGGCCGCCGCCCACCTGCGCTTCTTTCATGGAAAGTTGACCAACCATCCACGGTGGCAAGGTTAGAGCATGGTCTGACGTTAGATTTACAGCAAAGAGATATTCGTTCCAGCAGAGCAGAAAAATGAGCATCCCCGTTGCAAAAAGACTAAGGCGGATCGTCGGCAGAAAAATGGTAAACAGAATACTGAGATGAGATGCGCCTTCCAGCTGTGCGGCTTCCTCTATTTCACCAGATCTGTTTCCAAACGCTGGCAACAACAGCCAAACAGCAACGGGAAGATTGACTGCTGTATAAATCAATATCATTCCCGTTCTTGTGTCATAAAGTCCAGTGCCAACAGCCATCATGTAGAAAGGTAAAACCAAAACTGCCGGCGGCAATAGCCTTGTAGATAGAACCATCCATAAAACAGCATTGCGACTTAAACGACTGTGGCCGGGGGGCCTGCGTGTAATTGCGTAAATGGCCAAACAAGCCGTAATCATTGTGAGCAGTGTTGACGTAAAACCGATGATTAATGAATTCATGAATCGTGACACGAGATTTTCACTCACGTCTGCCAAGATGAACCGCCACGCCGCAAAATCTGGTTCAAAATTCAGAAATGGTAAGAACGTATATGCACGATCAACATCGTTCACGCTTTTGATCGACGTGATTACCAGCCAATAGATTGGGAACAGGCAAACTATTGACCAAACTATCAGTACTGATCGGGTTAGAATTTTTATCAGCAGGTTTCTGAACGCGACAGTATGGCCAAGAAAACCAGTGTGGCTTTCTATGTTGCGTGCCATCTGTCTACCTTACTCGCTCGCCGTCATCTGCATTGAAAACATAGAGGCCACTCTTGACGAGAGAAACTCCAATAGCATCGCCAGATTTACCCTTATATTCCTTAGCGGCTTTTACGGCCAGCATATCTTTGTTGGTTTTAATCGTGACGAGCGTGTGATCACCAATCAGTTCATTGGTGAAAATCTGGCCGGCGATTTCGCCTTTGCCCGCAGTTGTGAGCGCACAATCCTCGGGTCGGAATCCTAACATGGCCTTCGCAATCTTCCCATTCACGGGAACTTTTATTTTTGCGCTATCGGTTGCAAAAGTATCGCCTTGCAAAGTGCCGCTCATAATATTCATGGGTGGCGAACCGATGAACTGGGCTACAAAAAGATTTGCAGGATTATTGTAGATTTCTGATGGCGTGGCCAACTGCTGCAAAACGCCTTTTTCGAGAATGGCAACGCGGTGCGCCAATGTCATGGCCTCAATCTGGTCGTGCGTCACATAAATTGTCGTAATGCCAAAGGCCTCCTGCATGTGCTTCAATTCAGCGCGCATATGACCACGAAGCTTGGCATCAAGATTGGAAAGCGGTTCATCCATCAGGAAAACCGATGGGCGGCGAATAATGGCGCGGGCCAAGGCAACGCGCTGGCGCTGGCCTCCTGAGAGTTCCCGTGGGTATCGATCTAAAAGCCCATCAAGTTGAACTTGGGCTGATGCTTCGCGGATCGCCACATCCATTTCGACTTTGTTGACTTTGCGTACTTTGAGCGGAAAGCCAATATTTTCAGCAACCGTCTTGTGGGGATAGAGAGCGTAGGACTGAAACACCATCGAGATGTCTCGATATTTTGGCAACACGTCGGTTACATCGCGGTCACCGATGCGCACCCTTCCCTCTGTGGCTGTTTCGAGGCCAGAAAGAATGCGCAGTGCTGTGGTTTTGCCGGAACCCGACGCCCCGAGCAGAACCAAAAACTCACCGGGTTTCACATCTAGGTTCAGCTCTTGCAATACTTTTACAGCACCGAAGGATTTTTTTATCTTATCGAAAGATACGGTAACGCCCGATTTCTCGCTTGCCATGTTTTGATCTCTCTATCCTTTGACCGCGCCAAGCAATACGCCCTTGGCGATAAATTTTTGCAAGAAAATGGCCATGAAAATTACGGGGATAATCATAACCACGATAACGGCACACATCTCCCACCATAATGTTCCTCTTTCACCAGCGTTTTTAGCGGCCACCATGATGGGCAAGGTTTGCGCTTTAGAGGTGGATAGAAAAACGGCGAACAAATATTCATTCCAGTTTAATATGAGGGTGAGCAGTGTTGTTGCGGCAAGGCCAGGGCGCGTGAGCGGTAAAACAATATCCCAGAAAATTCCAAAACGGGTTGAGCCGTCAAGCTGAGCTGACTCTTCGAGTTCAATGGGAAGACCAGCAAAAAAATCATGCATCAGCCACACCACGATGGGCAGATTGGCCACAGCGTAAATGATGATCAATGCCAGATGCGTATCAAGCAGGCCTACAGCTTGATACATCATATAAACCGGAATGATGACCACGATGGGCGGTAGGATTCGTTGTGAAATCATCCAGAACAAAATGTCATTGTTGCCGACGGTTGCGGTGAAGTGTTTGCCCAAGCTGCGAGCGAGCAAGAAAAACAAAACAAGGGCCACAGCCGAGGAGACATACCAGGGCACACCAGCGTAAATCGTTGTGACGATGACGACGGCACAGAGCACGACAAACATAATGATGTTGCCAAATTTTGGTTTGTATTGAATGCGGGCCAGCGCATAGGCGGCCATGCTACCGATGGTGACACAGAGGAAGGTTGAACTCATGCCAATGACAATTGAATTGGTGAAAGTTTGATAGATTTTACAGATTTGCGGTTCCATGGGTGCGATGCGCACGAACGGCGATAAGATGTAAATTGCGGAGTTATAGACCAATAGAGAAAGCTGTCTTATGATGGCATATCCATCGCAAAACGGATCGGCATTCACCATCGTGTGCCACGCATCAAGAGTTGGTTGAAAATCAACAAAGGGAATGAAATAGGGCCCACTGTTAACAGTATCAGCATCCTTAAATGCTGTAATCACAACCCAATAAATCGGAAATATTACAAAGGCCGACCAGAAGATCAACATTGAATAAGCAACGATTTTAGATACTGGTGACATTTTACCAATAGCGGGTGGCTCAAACAAACGCTCGAACAGGGTGCGTTTGGTTTTTTCAAATTTGAACGACGCGTCGCTCATGCCTTGGCCTTTCGCAATTGATTCAGCACCACATAATTGAAGAAGGACGAACAGACCACGACGGTTAGGATCAACAATAAATAGGCCACGGCGGCCGAAGACCCCATGTCGTTCGAGCGCCAGACGAAATATGAATGCAATGAAATTGATTCAGTGGCGATGCCGGGGCCACCGGAGGTCATGATGTTTGGAAGGTCAACAATTTTAAATGCTTCAATCATACGAATGAGAATGACCGTAACGGCGACTGGAACTATTTGTGGCCAGATGATTTCGCGGAAAATTTGAACGCTGGAAGCGCCATCAACTTGCGCGGCCTCAACATGATCACGCGAGACATTTTCGAGGGCGGCCAACATGATTATAAAAACAAAGGGGATCCACTGCCAGCTGTCACCCACAATCACGAACCACCGAGAGGCCCACGCGTCGGTTGACCAAGCCCAATTTCTCAGTCCAATCATTTCCCAGAATGGTTGGAATGGGCCTTTGGTAATATCGAGAACCATTTTGAATGCGTAGCCAACACCCAGCGGCGTGATCATCAATGGGATGAAGAAAAGAACGCGAAAAAAGCTTTTGCCTTTGATTGGTTGCGAGCAGAGAAAAGCAAGGGCAGTACCGATCACGAATTGTAACGAGCAGCCGACAATCACATAAAACAGTGTGGTGAGCAATGTGCCCCATTGGTTTCCCGAAAGCAGCGTGCCAGCCAACAACCAAGCTATGAATATCGCCATGCTTGCGGAAATTAAGCGGCCAATCATGCCGATCCATGTCGCGCCTGATTGGTAAGAGCGGTAGAGCCAATAGACCACAGCTGCTAAAACAGTGAGCAGGAACAACCAGCCTAAAATGCTGATGCTTTCTATACGGCCCAGAAAGTGCACGCGCTCGGGGCCAGTGAATTCATTGAGAAAATTATCAAGCCCGACAAATCTGAATTTCAAACCGGTTCCAGAAAATTTCACCCGGCTCACTGCAAATAAAATCGAATAGAAGGTTGGGAAAATCGCGAATATCAAAATCAGCGATACAGCAGGCGCAATAAAGAACGTGCGCGAATGGCGGTCAAACCATTCCGGCCAAGTTTCAATATATGCAGTCTTTGGAATAGTCACGGATTCGACACTTTGCAATATTTTCAATATACCGTCATCCCGACGAAAGTCGGGATCCAGACTGTCCACGTATGAGTGCGTTAAAGGTCTGGGTTCCGGCTTTCGCCGGAATGACGGTCTATTTGAGATGAATTAAGCAACAGGGCGACTTCCGCCGCCCTGCATATTTAAGTTTGGAAATTACTTGCTTGGTCCGAGAGCCAAAGCTTGTGAAGCGACTTGCTTATCGCGACCGAAGTCTTCGGTGATCTTTTCCCAGCCTGCATCAATATTCTTCAGGGCTTCATCAACAGTGATTTCACCAGCCATATAGCGGGCAAGTTCAGTATCCAAAACAACTGAGGTATATTGTTGCGCGCCCGGGATTTTCATATCCGAGGCCATGTTGGGATTGTTGATAGCACCGTTGATTGCGCCCATGTAGTTCTTGGCCAAATCTTCGGTCATTCCAGCCTTGACCCAAAACGCAGTATCCTTGAGTTGTGACAAGCGGTATGGGTTGTAGCCTGTTGCACCAACAGTCACGTCGATGCTCGATTGAGCAGACTGGTTCATATAAGAAAGGAATGCATAAGCAGCGTCCTTTTTCTTTTTGTCAGCCTTGGCATTGATTGCACCCGCCCAGCCACCGAAGGCCGAGAAAGGTGCATAATTAATGCCGTCAACAGCAAATGGAGCGTTTTCCTTTGAAACGGGAACAAGCTTGCCGGTTTTACGGTCAAGCACTTCCTTGGAACCAACAGCTCCCACAGCGAATATCAAGTTCTTCACTTTGGCTGCATCAGGATCAAGCTGCAATGTGCCTGGATCACCCCATTCAATGAGCAGTCCACAACGACCAGCTTTGAACAGACCACGGGTGTCACCGATGTCCATGTTCAACTCTTCAGGCGGGCCATATTTTGTGGTTTCTTTGTAAAGCTCAAAAGCTTTCTTCCAGCCTGCGTTGTTGATCATTGGTTTCATCGTGGCATTGTCAAAGTGGAAGCCTTGGGCGGTGCCCATGGTTTGCACGATTGGAGCAGCGATGGTTTGAATGGCGAAATAAGACTGCGCATTACGCTTTTTGAAAATGCAAGAACCGTAGTCTGGTTTGCCGTCGCCATTCATATCTTGGCCATTGATGGCCTTGGCAATCGCAATATAGTCTTCCCAGGTTTGCGGTGGCTTCAAACCAGCTTTTTCTAAAACGTCCTTCCGGTAGTAAACCATCTGGAAGTCGCCATCGAGCTGGATCAGCTTAAACTTGCCGCCAATCTTCATGCCGAAATCGCGGAAATATGGCGCAATGTCAGCAACATCGATCTTTTTATCAGCCGCAACATACGGATCGAGATCTTCAAGCAGGCCAGCGGAATCAAGTTCCACACCCCAACCAGCGGCAAACACCGCAGCATCAATCGAGTTTGTGCCAGTTGTCCAGTCGTTCTGAACCTTTGGAAAAATTTCAGCGAACGGAACTTCAGTCACAACAATCTTCGCACCCGTCATCTTTTCAAAATCAACTCCGCGATCCTTCAACGGGCCAGCAATAACTGGACCAGGACGAGTGAGAATATTAACGGTAACGCCGTCAAATTCTCCGGCACTTGCAACTGCGGCAAGCCCACATAACGAGACGCTTGCGGCAAGTGAGCCAACAATCAATTTCTTCAGTTTCATTTTTCGAATCCTCCTATGGTTTTTTGTATCCGTTTGGCAACATTTATAGATATGCTGCCCGCCGAATTTCTTTTTTAGAGAGTTGGCCAACGCGACCAATAGCCTCCCCGTTTTTTATGTTGAAGAAACTATTGCGCATTTTTTTGCATTCGGCAAGAGCTTCTGTACTTCTTATTCGCAGGGCCCTCGATCACCGCAAATCCAATGGTACTTCCACCTGATTGCGTGGGAAAATAGGGCATGTAAGTCAACTCGCTCATGCTTTTGACAGAGCCATAAGTTTTGTTACATTTGCGGATTGATCACGGGTTTTGACCCATGTAATAAAATCAACAACGCGGCGTTCGATCTTAAGCTTATGGTTTTGAGCTATGTCGCTCAGTTTATGATTGAGAAAAGGATTTTCAAATCGCTCCAATGTCCTAACGACATAATCTGACGCAGCCTTTTCCATACCTTGACTTGCAAAACCGGGAATCACTTCTTCGGAGTAAATATCCGTGAGACGTTTCCTAATCGCAGCTTCGCTCAGAATTTCGCGCACAGTTTCCGAAGCAGAGCGTTTTTCTGATTGCCAAATTTCAGCAAGAAAACTGTGGCCAAGATTGAGGATGTGAAGTTTAAGACGCATGAACGGTTCGAGATCGTCCGTAACAATAACAGCGGGATGCGAAAACGGAATTTCGAAGGTTGCCTCGCGCTTGATTGCCCATAATGCATAAGGCTCAGCAATTGCGCCAACAGGTTCGATTGCTTCCGAAACAATGCGATCAACTAAGGTGTCACAGATTGTGACCTCAGTTTCCAACCATATATTGAACCCAACTTCCAATTTCCATTTATGTGCAAGATCAACCAAAATCTTGCGAAGAACCTTGCCATTTTCAGGAACCAGTTCACAAGGCAAGATCAATATCGGCTGACCTCCAGCTTTAAACCGCGCATCTAGCAAACACAGTAGTTTTGCAGGAAAACTGAGTGGCACTTCGTCGTCCGGAGGCAATTTGGTCTCGTCGTCAGGAGAAACCGCATATCCACTTTCTCCCACATTTGAAATCACCACATTTGCCTCGGTGGCAAACAAATCGGTCAATTGCACCCAATCACGATCAGCAATCAATGCTCCATCAATCGATTTGACCGTCGTCGTTTCGTCAACAACATGAGCTCCGATCAGTCCGCGAATAATAACGGGATAGCCAGCTTTACCGCCAAATGCTGCAACCCGGTTAGCTCTCTCGCTGCCACGCGTCGTTTTAACAACTGTTATAGGGCCAATGTCTTGGCCTGCCTCACGCGCTTCATGAATAAACAGATCTGCATGTGCTTGCAAAAACCGACTGGTACCAAATTGGATTATGCGCTTTGCCATGTCAGGAAATATCCACCAAGGCTTTTATCAATCCCGTTTTATCAGCCGACCATCGCGGCAAGTCATTTGCAACTTCAGTCAGTGACGTTCGGTGAGTAATAAGTTTCGAAATCGGCACTTTCTTTGATTTTATAGCCGCAATTACAGCGTCGAAATCAACAGCGGTTGCATTTCTGCTGGCCATCAATGTCATTTCACGTTTGTGAAAATCAGCATCAGCGAAGGTAATATCGTCCTTGACCAAGCCAACAAAAACGTAAGTTCCACCATGAGCCACATAGGCAAAGCTTTGTTCCATGGATGCCTTGCTGCCTGTCGCGTCGAACACAGCATCATATCCGTCATTATTGGACGCTCGCATAATTTTGGCATGAGCATCACCATCGGCAGTTATTGTATCTACAATACCAGTTGCAGCTCTTGCCAGATGAAGTCTATCGCTATCTCGGTCCACCAAAACAACGCTTGCACCTGCAATCTGTGCAAAAATAGCCGCACCCAATCCTATGGGTCCTGCTCCAACAACGAGAGCTTTCACACCCCTACCAATGCCCGAACGTCGCACGGCATGAGCACCAATTGCCAAGAACTCCACCGTCGCTGCTTCGTCCAAAGTCAAGCCTTCGGCTGAAATGAGATTTCGTTCAGGTAAACTGATCATTTCGCACATGCCACCGTCACGGTGAACACCAAGCACGGCAATATTCATGCAACAGTTCGGCTTGCCGATCTTGCAAGCATGGCAATTTCCGCAGGCGATATAGGGATTAATGACAACCTGTTGGCCAATCTTTAATTTGCTCGATGCAGGTGTTTCAACCACTGTGGCTGAAAGCTCATGGCCAATCACACGTGGATACTTCAGGAACGGATGTAAGCCTTCATAGATATGATAGTCAGTGCCGCAAATTCCAGCCCGATCAATTTTTAACAATACTTCATCCTGCAACCGCGTTGCGATTGGTTGCAATTCAACGGCAATAGCATGGGGTGCATTACAGACAACAGCTTTCACAACACAGTCGCCTTCGCTGTTATTATTTTTTTGTACAAACGAAGTGACCACACAGTTTGCAAAATAACAACTTTCTTAAAATTCAATCTGTACAAAAAACTTCTTGTGTTTTTTGTACATAAAGAACAAATAATGCCAACAGGTCAAATTGTTTTTTATGGAAGTGTTTTCTGCATAAAAATACTTGAGCAGTTCGAAAATTGAATGGAGTGGTTATGAAAGGCGATGCGGTTTTCAAGAGAACCTATAACCGGGCCGTTGAGTATCTCGCTCATTTGAAAATAGGCGAGATGTTAGATTCTGAAAACAACTTGAAACAAAAACTCGATGCCAGTCGCACAACAATTCGCAAAGTTCTTTTGAAGTTTGGGTCTGAGGGCATCATTTCGTCCGAAGGAACAAATCGAATTTTAATTCGGCGCCCGAAACAAAAAGATGGTTTTCCGCGCTCAGAGACCATGTCTATTTCTGTTCAAGTTGAAAAAAAATTTATGGCGTGGATGTTGCTGGCGGACCTCAAACCTGGTGATGTTATCAATGAACTCGAACTTGCTCGTCAATTTGGGGTTTCAACAAGTGGCATTCGTGAATTTCTAAATCGCTTTAGCCGTTTTAAATTGATCGAAAAACGACCAAATTCTGGGTGGAGTTTCCGGGGTTTTACACGAGACTTTGCATTGGAACTATTTGAGGTGCGAGAACTGTTTGAAACGCGTTCGGCAATATCCTTTGCGACTAAGCCGTTGGATTCACCTGCTTGGATTGAACTCAAAGAAATCGAATTGGAACATCGCAAGCTCTTGCGAAATATTGTGAAGCGCTATCATGATTTTTCCGAGTTGGATGAAAGGTTCCATCAGCTTATTAACAACGCATCCAACAATCGCTTCATTGTTGATTTTTACTATCTTATTTCGCTGATTTTTCACTATCACTACCAGTGGAATAAAACAGACGAGCGCAAAAGAAATCAGGCGGCTATTCTTGAGCATCTGGACTACATCGAGGCCCTCTTCAGCCGCGATCCCGGGCGCATTGAATTGACTTGTAAGAGTCATTTGAAATCAGCACGTAAAACTTTGCTTACCTCAATAGAGGCGCCGAGCGCAGTCGCCAATGGGTCTATATCTTGAACCCGAAGTGATTCATCAGCGTTGGCGAATGTATGGCGGAGTTACAGGTCGCGCATGACGGACTTTACAGTCTTGGGTTTGCGGGCGACACCCTGAACACGGCTTGGTACATGAGAGCGCTCGCAAATTCTTTGAATGTGAAGGTTGACTATTAAACTTCGATTGGAACCGATCAATTATCGCAAAACATGCTAAAATTTCTTCAAGCAGGAGGGATTGGAACCGGGTTTGTAAGCGAAATTTCCAACCGCACAGTGGGGCTATATCTGACTACACTGAACGGAGCTGAACGATCCTTCACTTTTTGGCGCAATGCATCCGCCGCACGACTCCTCGCCAAAGATGGACAGGCCTTATATTCTGCACTTGGGCAAGCCAATGTCATCTATTTTTCTGGTGTAACTCTTGCAATACTTTCGCCAGCGCACCGAAAGATTTTTCTGGCTGTTTTGCAAGAATTGAAAATGCGTAACGTCATTATTGCATTCGACACAAATATACGTCGCAGACTTTGGCCATCCACGTCTGTGACCAAGAAAGCCTTGATCGATGGCTACAAGGTTTCAACAATTGCATTGCCTACATTCGATGATGAAAGTGCCCTTTTTAAAGACGCTACACCCGCCGACTGCATCAAGAGAATTGAAGGTTATGGTGTTCAAGAGATCGCTGTAAAGGATGGGTCAAAGCCAAGTTGCATCACCCAGTAAAGCACTGATGGTCGGTGGGCCACATATTTGGAAAGATCAGCACGGAACAGAATGTTCAGCCACAAGCGAGTTTCCACCATCACAGCCCACCAGATATTTGCAGCGCACAGTGAAGTCTTTATTGGTCAGGCGATCTTTGCAGGTAACGGTGACACCGTCTTTGTCTTGAATATGCGACAGGTATTCGCAAGACATGCGGCTTTGACCACCGCGCGAGGCTGCGGTCTTGCATAGCAGTGGCTCCATAAAAGTTTGCGGTAAATCATTCATTCTTGTGGGCGAAGACATGATATGCTCGGCCCGCGACAATGGATGCTTGCCTCAGTTTTTCATACGGCCAATTTCTTCATCGGCCAGACTTTCGCAAAAAACATTTTCGCCCATCAAATCTTGATCAGCAGCGTGCAAATAAGCTTCATCTTTCACGTTCCGCCCAAGATCGCGCAACACTTCCATGGTGCGTTGATTGGTGATGTGGGCGCGCGGCGTATTGGCCAGCCACCGATAGCGATTGATGATTAAAGTGTTGATGCCATATGTAGCAAGAAGTGCTGCTGTGGCAGAGCCCGCAGGGCCGGTGCCAATTACCATTACATCAGTTGTTATATCAGCTATGTGAGGTTCCTTCTAAATTGACCGTCGGCCATGAAATGCGTTGTCGAGCAATTTCCGAATTGCAGTGCGTTCAAAGGCTCGCGGGTTGGGATAAGGTTTTGCGGCTGCAATGTCGGCAGTTCTATCTAAGTCTGCTTCTTTCATACCGAAGCCTTTCAGCCCCATTTTTACACCAAACGAATGAGCGATTGCATTCATGCCAGACGTGGCAGCAAAGTTAGGCGGCAGCGTTGCCAATAGATCATGATCATAAATCACAGATTCTGGCCGGACCTTTGCATCACGCTTTGTGGTTTTTGCGCCGTCTTGTGTTTCACCCAGAATACTCGTCATTTCGGAACCGGCGTAGCTGGTGGGAACAACCAGTTGCGGCCAGTCGGTTCGCAAAGCAATCGCTTTCCCCAGCCCCATGGACGAGCCGCCACCTAAGGCGATCGTTCCATCGCAATTGTTCGCTTTCGCAATCGCCAAGGCTTACTCGGTTACATTCACAGGCGTATGCATCGCAGCCTTTGCAAAAGCCACACCTCCCGTGTCCGCGATAATATTCTGGCCAGTTGAAGATTGCTGTGTTGTGGTGATGACCATCGGGCGCTTCGTGCCAAGACGTTTGGCTTCATTTGCAGTCTCAGAAATTTTGCCGCGACCAAAAATAACACGCGTCGGCAGGCCTGTATAAGTGAAAGGGTTGATTTCAGAACCCCACCCTATCACCACCTTTAAGCGCCAAGATTTCACGCGCTTCATTTGGTGTCGCAATTTCAAGACCAAGCTCTTCGATAATAGTGCGGATTTTGCGCACTTGCTCAGCGTTGGATGTGGCCAGTTTGCCGCGCCCGATGTAAAGCGAGTCTTCCAGCCCAACGCGCACATTTCCGCCCATCATGGCAGCTTGCGTGCAGAATGGAATTTGGTTTTTGCCAGCAGCGAGAACGGACCATTGATAATCTTTGCCGAACAGCTTGTCGGCGGTTTCTTTCATGAACATCATATTGCGCATATCAGCGCCGATGCCACCCAGAATTCCGAAAATCATCTGCACAAAAAATGGTGGCTTCACCACGCCCTTATCAACAAAATGCGCAAGATTATAAAGATGGCCTACATCATAGCATTCATGTTCAAAGCGTGTTCCATGTTGCTCGCCCAAGTCTTTTAAAATTCTGGCAATATCTTTGAACGTGTTGCGGAAGATAAAATCGTCTGTGCCCCGGAGATAAGGCTCTTCCCAAGAATGCTTCCAATCTTTGTACCGATCCGCCAATCCAAAAATTGCAAAATTCATGGAGCCCATATTCAGCGAACACATTTCAGGCTTGGCAACGAGTGGTGCCGCAAGGCGCTGATCAACAGTCATGTTCAGACCACCGCCCGTTGTAATATTCACAACGGCATCGCAAGATTGTTTGATGCGGGGCAAAAACTGCATGAAGACCGCAGGGTCAGGCGTTGGCCTGCCATCAACAGGATCACGCGCATGGAGATGGATAATGGCAGCGCCTGCTTTTGCCGCATCAATCGATTGTGTAGCGATATCATCAGGCGTGATTGGCAAATGCGGAGACATGGTGGGCGTGTGGATGCCGCCCGTGATTGCAACTGAAATGATAACTTTATGGGCCATGACTACTCCTTGGTCTCCACACGGTAGCCTGTGGGGAAAAGTGAAATGTTGTAACGAGATTTAACAAAGCCCCAAATTCCTTTGGGTGCGACCAACATGATGATGATTGCAAGAGCAAGGTAGGCCATGAACTCATCAATCAAACGTTCGGTGGCGATACTGTTAAGCCACGGTGTTGCTACCAAAAGTGCTGTGATGATGGCAGCGGCAATCGCCGAGATGCGCGAGGCAGGTGTGCTGCGCGAAACCCTCATCCTTGGAAACAACCCACGTGGACGAAGCGCTAAGACCAATAAAAATGCAAGATGCCCAAAGAGCAACTGCCAACCCGGGTCAATCTCGGCACCAATGCCTTGCGCCATGCCAAGGATGACACCTCCTAAGAGCGTGCCCCAAAGATTTCCTAACCCACCAATAATCACGGTTTCAAAACCGAATATCAAACGGCCCGTCCCCATGAAAGGATCAAAGTTGGAGCGTATGCCAAGAAACACATCGGCCAATGCCACAACAGCCAAACACAACGCCATGGCGCTGGCATAGACCTTGCGGTTATCAAGTCCCATCAGCATAGCTATTTCCGTATCATCGCTGGTAGCGCGAAAGCTCCGACCCAGTGATGTTTTGTACAATATGAATTGAAGACCCGCAATCACGGCGACGGCTGTAGCGATCATGAGGACAGAGGAAGCCGTGATTGTCGCCTTTCGCAGGTACACGCTACTGCCGTTGGATGATTGCCTCTATGCCTTGCAAGCAACTGTCCCGAAGTTGACGCGTTCCTCATTGCATCGTTGTCTTCAGCGTCACGGCATAGCAAGGCTGCCGGATGTCGAAGGCGACAAGCCACCGAAGAAGAAGTTCAAGAGCTATCCGATCGGCTACTTCCATATCGACATTGCTGAAGTTCAGACTGCTGAAGGCAAGCTCTATCTGTTTGTTGCCACTGATAGAACCAGCAAGGATAGAACCAGCAAGTTTATCTATGTCGAGCTGCACCAGAAAACTGGCAAGTACCGACGAAGCTTCGCTTCGCGGCTTGCTGGCCGCGCAGTTCTTGCGCAATCTCATCACCATGCTGCCCTACAAGATCCACACGATACTCACCGACAATGGCATTCAATTCACCAATCATGAGCGGCATCGCTTTGCCTGCACGCACATCTTTGATCGTGTTTGCCGCGAGCATGAAATCGAACATCGACTGACCAAGATCAAGCATCCCTGGACAAATGGGCAAGTCGAACGCATGAACCGGACGATCAAGGAAGCAACTGTTAAGCGCTATCACTACGACAACCATGGCCAATTCAGGCGGCATCTCGCCGACTTCATCAATGCCCACAACTTCGCGCGCCGCCTCAAAACACTCAAAGGCCTCACGCCCTATGAGTTCATATGCAAATGCTCGACAAATCAGCCGGAAAGATTCAAATTAAATCCAATCCATCAAATGGCGGGACTGAACACCTAGTTCTCGAATTCATCGCAATTGATAATTTGTTTTAAATTGTATGTAGTAAGTCGTCATGAAGTTTGATGAAAGACATCTTCTGTAATTGGCTGCCGTCGTAGAGGCTGGCGGCGTTGTGGAGGGTGCTGCCTTGATTGGATCTTCGCAGCCCGCAATTTCTCGCACTTTGAGCCTTTTGGAAAAGCGCGTTGGTGAGCCGCTTTTTATTGCGGGGCGCAGACCCTTGCAGCCCACGGCCTTGGGGCGACAGCTTGCTGTCCGCGGCAAAGCTATTCTTGCGGCATCGCGCCGTGCCACCGAAACTGTGGCCGGTTTTCACGGTGGTACGGGTGGCCATGTGCGCATTGGCGGCGTGCCCTTTTTTATGGACGCTATTATTTCGAACGTCATCGCTAGCTTCCAAGTGAAAGAGCCGGGCATTCAGTTTGATCAATCCTACGGACATTTCAGCGATGTTATTGCTGACATTTAGAGCGGAATGACTTTTCATGGAAAAATCAGATTGATCTGGATCAATCTTACTTTTGACGGAATCGTCAAAAGTAAGATAAATTGATCGAAAACAATCACTTATGGCGCTTTTGATGTTTCCATGAAACATCAAAACGC